>CAZITY010000007.1:54311-58544 GCA_964542445.1 uncultured Halobacteriales archaeon
TAACTGTTAGCGCCTTGACTTGCTCTGATTCTTCGTTCAATCGGTCGACGGCTTCTTCGACAGTGCCTTTCTGACTGCCCCATGTGATTATCCCATAATTCGCGGTATCCGGTCCGTACTCCGTATTTAGAGGTGGGTCGATCGACGCAAGTTCGTCTTGGATGGCGGGTAATTTACTGCGACGTCGATTGACTTGGATTACGCGATTTTCTGGGTCTTCACTAATGTGGCCTTCTTGGTTGTGCTCGTTACCTGTCGCGAGGAATCGACCGCCTTGTTGCCCAGGGACCGATCGGGGACTCACGCCATTTTCGCTGTCATATAAAAACCGTTTGAATTTGCCCGTTGGGTGGTGGGGGGCATCAGCGATTTCTGCTTCCGTCAACGTCCCCGGCTGTGATGGATTCGGTTCCTCATCAAAGAATGACTCCGGAACCGTTCGGTATTCCCCCCCGAGTTTCTGATCGTATAACACGACGACTGGAATATTGTATTTGTACGCGATTGTGAACGCAACACGAGTCTGTTGGTACGCTTCTTGTTGGTCACTCGGTGCGAGAACGACTCGCGTGGAGTCACCTTGACTAGTGTATAAGACGTGTTCCAGATCCGCTTGCTCGGGTTTAGTGGGCATACCAGTTGATCCACCAGCTCGTTGTGCTTCAAGGAGTACGAGGGGTACTTCTGCCATTTCAGCAAGCCCGAGTGGCTCGGACATCAATGCAAAGCCGCCGCCGGATGAGCCAGACATTGCTTTGACGCCAACGTGAGAGGCACCGATTGCCATCGCTGCAGCGGCGATTTCGTCCTCGACTTGCTCGGAAATCCCACCAACTTGGGGCATCAGTTGACTCATGATTGTAAATGCGTCCGTCCATGGCGTCATTGGATATCCAGCAATGAAACGGCAGCCTTCATCGATTGCGCCGTAGGCAATACTATGGCTGCCGGAAACCAGGACTTGATCTTCCGTGCTGGATCCGGTCGGGACGTTGACATCGTGGGCGTCGACATCGTAGTCCTCTAAAACAGAGTCATATGCGGTGTGAAGAATATGGAGGTTTTGTTCGAGAACTTCACCGCTCATCGCGTCCTCCATGAGCTCTTCGATGGGATCAAGGTCCATGCCGATGAGGGCGGCAGTGGCACCGACACCGGCTGTGTTCCGCATTACTTCGCGGCCTTCCTCGCGGGCGAGACCACGGAGGGCGAGGGGATAGACATGCCAATTGTTCTTTGAGATTCGTTCCTCGAAATCAGGGATGTCATCTGGGTCGATGAGTCCTTCGTCATAAACAATAACGCCGCCTTCTCGCAGATCGTCAAGGTTTTCGGCGAGTGGTTTTATTTCTTCATTCCCATAGTAGGCGTTATCTGATTGCTGGCTTCGGGCGAAACTGTCACCGAGAGCGAGGAGAAAGTTGTAGCCATCCCCTCGGGATTTAACTTTGCTGGCGCTCGTCCGGATTTCAGCGTACGTGTGTCCACCGCGGATACGGGATGGGTAATGTCGGTGTGTAAAGATATGTAGGCCAGTTCGCATGAGCGCTTTTGCGAAGTTCTGGCTTGTAGAGTCAATCCCGTCACCAGAGCCACCAGCGATCCGCCAAATGAGTTCATCCTCCTTCATTGATAAATCACGGCCTGAAATGCCAGGTATGCTTGATAATTGGGTATGGTCAAACTAAACTCTTTGCTATGTATTACCATAGAATGATCATGAACAATTCCGATTCAGTACGTTGATTTGGAGCAGGACTAAATGGGTGTGTAGGTCGACATTTCTGGTGAGGTGGAATCGTGATGACTGGAGAGTACCAGGTAGTAGAACTTGTACGGATACAAACACCGGCACATATCAAATTATTAATAATATAGTCGTAGAGGTGCTTTGGCTACCGGAGAAACCGCTAACACAAACCACAATGCATAGGATAACTCCGTGAAGACGGAATCCGGATAAATCGCGTGTTTTGGAAAGAAAGACAGTTAGTACAGCCCGCAGAATCCGTGAGCATGAGACTTGGGTATTCACTGCAATCCGCAGTGTCGAGAACAGAAACTGTTGCAGCTGCCACCGAAACAACCTTAGCTCGGGTCCGGACAGCAACGAAATCAGGGTTCGATTACATCCAAGCCGGAGACCACCACGCAATGCAACAGGCTCATTACCTCCAAAACCTGCCAACAACTGCTCGAATAACCGCGGAAATAGACTGGGTCGGAGCACTCTTTTTACTCCCACTATACAATCCGATCCTCATCGCGGAACACGTCGGGACGCTGGCGGCATTTGCAGAGAAATTTGATTTCTGGTGCGCCCTCGGCTATAATCCTGATGCATTTTCTGCCTTCGATGTCCCACTTAATGAGCGCGTGGGACGATTCGAAGAATCCCTCAACGTGATTCAATCCTTATGGTCAGAGAACTCAGTCTCATTCAACGGAGATTACTTCGAATTTAGCGACGTTGGGATCAACCCGAAAGCCGAAATCAATCGAGTCGTTATAGGTGGGAGCGCGAAGCCAGCGATCAAGCGTGCGGCCAGTCTAGGGGACGCTTGGGTTGCAGCACCGAGTGAAACACGGGATGAATTAGTCCAGAAAATTAACTGGTATCAAGACGCCTGCGGCGGCGATGGAACGGTACTGGTTCGGCGTGACGCTCTTGGGCTTTCGGATGATGAAACAGCAAAAGAGACGGCTGCTAACTTGATTGAAGACGGATATCGTAACTGGGATCCATCGAGTGCCTGGGTATTAGCGGGAAATGCAGAATCAATTAGCACAGAATTTGAGCAATTAGCAGAGTTAGGTGTCGACGAAGTAATAATCAGGCCAATGAACGAATCGGACTCGCAGGAAACCCTCGAAACGACTGCGAAGGCTCGAGAGAGATATCTCGCGTAAACTCAAGACAAATCGTGATATGTAAAAATATACTAGGGGGAACCGAGAGAAGAGCACTTATTTATAGAATCCCTTTTGTGTGATTGATATGGACGTAATCGAATTCGACCGAGTGATGATTGCTACACCCGATCTTGAAGACACGATTGACAATCTCGAATCAAAACTAGACGTTTCGTTCAGCCGCAAAACATCGGAAATCGAGGATTCCAATGTTCAACTGGGGTATTCGTTCCCGGGTATCGAACTCCTCTCACCAGGGGATTCCGATGACGCGGTGGCCTCATTTCTTGAAGATCAAGGCCCAGGAGTGTATGGGATTGTCCTCAGAGTGCGAGACTTAGAAGCAGCAAAAGAAGAACTCGCTGCACAGGGCGTTGAACCGATCATGGAAGCTGGAGCTACAGACGCCCCCGAGGCGTTTTATCATCCGAAGGAATTCGACGGTGTGTTCACGATATTAACGGAATACACACATCCTGGGTTCAGATAACCTCACAACCCAAAAATTAACTCCCCCTTATCTAGGCAGAAAGAGGGTAATTCCGCACGACCCCGAGAACGGGCGTGTCCGACTCTCGAAGGGGCGGAACCGCAAGGAATCGTGGGCGGACTTCCTCCTTTGCGAGTACGAGGCCGACTCGGACGTAGAGATCGAGAACGTCCAACAAGTCCGTGCCGTGTACGACCGTGGCGAGTGCCATCTTCACTTCATCTATCGTCACGAAATCGACCCCGAACCGTCTGGTGACGACAAGGCCGATTGACCTCGGGATCTGCAACATCGCCGCTGTCTCGTTCGACGACGAAGCCGTGTTGTATCCCGGCGGCGCATTCAAAGAGGAATATTACTTCGCGAAGAAGAAAGCGGAGTGCGACGATTCGTCGTCCCGCGAAGCCACTCGTCTCGACCGTGATCGGACATACCGCCGCACCCACTTCTTGCGCACGCTCTCGAAGGATATCGTCTCAGAATGCGTCGAGCGAGGTGTCGGAACGATCGTCATCGGCGACCTCGGGGGGCATCCGTGGGTTCGCCGGGACGGGGGACGCACGCGACTGGGAGACCACGGCAATCTCGACCTGCACGGCTGGGCGTTCAACTGCTTCACGTCGGTGCTCGAATACAAGGCAAAAGCCGAAGGCATCACTGTCAAGCGCGTGTCAGAGCGCGACACGTCGAAAACGTGTTCGGTGTACGGGCAGTCGGACACTCGCCAGCGAATCGAGCGGGGTTTGTACGTCTGCGAGTGTGGGCTGCTCGCAACCGCCGACTGCAACGGCGCGGAGAACATCCGTGAAAAGGTACTCCCGAGGCTCACC
>CAZITY010000008.1:0-5082 GCA_964542445.1 uncultured Halobacteriales archaeon
TCTGGTTTCATTGATCGATGACACTTCGAGATGGATATGCCCGAGATCAGTTGCCGCCGGTAACGAACCATCCCCGTTCGCCGCAGATCGAACCTCGGACAAATCAAGGGGTTCCGTCCCAATATCGATCCGTCCATCACTAAGAACTGGCCATGACTCACGTGGAAAATCTCGGTATACCTCAATCCCGTTTCCTTCCGGATCTCGCAGATAGATCGCTTCGCTCACGTGATGGTCGGACGCACCAGTTAACTCCCAGTTGGCTTCTATTCGGCGCAACGCATCACCGAGCGCTGCCTGAGATGGTACTCGAAAGGCGTTGTGGTACAAGCCAGTCTCTGTCTCCGTCCGCGCCGGCTTGGATTTATCCTCTTTCACTACGAGGACCGAGGTACCGCCGGCACCGAGTTCGGTTGTGGTCTCTGTTTTAGAGAGGGTATCGAACCCAATAATCTCTTCATAGAACTCGGTCAATCGATCTTTATCTGTACACGTGAGTGCGGTTTTCCCGAGGGAAGTGTCTGCCGGCAATAATCCGTCCTCAGTACTCAGTCCCATATTATGTTAGGTAATAGGCCGGGAACCGCTTGAAAGATTACTTCTCTACCGATCACTACCGAACAATTCTCATAATTAATAACCTGACCGATAGAAATTAATAGGTAGTTAAACACACTCTAACACAAGATGGCGGACGATATCATTGAGGCCACCCCCGGTGGACTTACGATCCGCGAGGCCTCCAATATCTTATTCCTCGCTCCATCCCCCCACCCCAACGACATCACCATCTGCACCGATTTCTTGTCGCTTTGTCCCCCACAAAACGCGAACATCTGGTGTCTCGGTATCACACTCTCGGCAGCCGAACGGGAATGGTATTGGAAATCACGGGTCGGAGATCTCCCGAATAAATTTAAAATCCTCAGCGCCGGGCCGCTCCAATCCGATGATGAACCACAACCCGACGAAAACCTCCATACCCACGGGGCAGACGAAATTACTTGTGATCATCTCACTGACCCCAGTAACCTCACACAAATCGGGATCAATCTCACATCCACGCTCTCAGACTGGGAAGCAACGCAAAACCAAACCATGATTTGTATTCATTCAATCTCATCGCTCCTGCAATATGTCCCTCTCAATCGAGTCTTTCAATTCCTTCATAAAATCACACTCGAAGTCGATCAAACAAACGCTGTTGCCCATTACCATATGGATCCATCAGCCCACGAACCAGAAACCATCGGGAAACTCAGACAACTATTCGATTCGGTTGTCCGTATCGACAAAAACGAGAACTGGCAGGTGGTTACGCGAGAAATCGAAGCTGAAGGCACCGGATCGATCCCGACAATCGAATTTCTCAGCTAACCCCCCTCGTTCTAGGTAGCCCCCAATTACCATCGTCCGTATAGTCTAGCCCTCTCTAGTCGAGTTGCTCGACTAACTCTACCGCATACGAATCAGGTCCAGCAACGAACGCGATTCGAACTCCTAATCCATCAATTGTCGTCGGTTCCCGCAATAACTCACAGCCAGCCGCTTTCAGTGCTTCGCATTTCTCATCAATCCCGGTTACTGACACCGCGATGTGATCCATTCGCGACCGCGCATCAGCAGGTAACTCTCTCCCTGCTTCCGTCCGAATTTGAATCGCCCCGTGATCGCCCCCGACAAAAATATTCTCCACGCCATTTCGTGAATGTGACCGTAACTCCCGTAACCCCAACGTCTCAACAAAAAACGATCGCGCTTCTTCTAGATCCGATACCCAAATCGCTGTATGAATTACGTCCATGCACACTCAACGACCGGCCTTTAGAAAAATCATTACTTCCTCGACTACCGGCACGCCCCAACTGATCTCTTGATTAAAACGCGCTGTCTTGGTGTTCCCAATCGGAACGATACGCTTCCTGCACATCAGTTACTGAATCACTCTCAATCCCCGCAACTTCGAGTTTCATGTCTGCAACCCGCGGTCTAACCGATCCTCACTCGACTTTCTTGGAGAATTTCCTCATGTCCCCCCATCCACTTGCTTTGGCACGCTGACAGGAATAATCCCTCCGCGCGTAATCAAACGTTATAGGCTTGACCAGCAGATTCACGGGTGGTGCGACTTCGAGCAATTCGATTTGATACACCCCCCTGGAAACTCCAGTATGCCGTACTAGGAACCTGTATTGCTTCTTATTTCGCGATACGGTTCACGCAAGTCGTCATCGGGCCGATTGTCCCAGGTCTCATCGACGAATTCGACGTTTCCCGCGGCATGATTGGGATCACCCTCACTGGAATGTGGATAACGTATGCGTTGTCTCAACTTCCGAGTGGGGTGTTCGCGGATCGGTACGGCGAATACCGGATTGTCGTACTCTCCTTACTAACGACGGGAATCGCGTCATTGGCGCTCGCGGGGACACCGACATTCCTGTTGTTCGGTATTGGCGTCGTTGGACTAGGTGTTGGTGCAGGTATGTACTATAACCCGGCGACAGCGTTGTTGTCACGGGAATTCTCGCAACTCGGCAAAGCAATCGGTTCTCACCGAATGGGCGGGCAAATCGCCGGCGTGATTGCCCCGATTGTTGCCGCGGGACTGGTTGTTCGATTTGGATGGCGGAGCCCAATTATTATCGGGGCGATCGTCACCATCGTCGCTATTGTCGTTTTTACTTCGGTAAATGACTCCCAACAGCCTGTCCGTCCTGCTGCGTCAGTTCGAGAGTTATTTGCCCCGAGTGAGTTAATTCGATTGCTCCGTCGGCCGCACACGCGGTTTACGACGTATCTTGCGACCCTTGTTGAATTCGTTGGGTTGGCTGCGATGGCTTTTATCCCAATTATGCTAATCGAGCACGTGGGGTTCTCGACGCGAATCGCGAATTTATCGTTCGCAGTGTTTTATTCAGTCGCGGCGATATCCCAACCTCTCGGTGGGTGGTTGTCTGATCGAATCGGCCGTGATACAACAATAGCAGTACAATCGCTGTGTGGCGCTGTGGGGTATTCTGTGATTACACTGAAGGGGTCGATGATCGTGATTATTGGATCCGTAGCCCTTGCGGGGGTGGCGATGAGTTTGACGCCTGTGGTGCAATCAAGGATGCTCGATGGGTTGTCAGCGGACTCGCAGGGGACAGGGTTTGGGTTGTTCCGGACGGTGTATCTATTATTTGGGTCGCTCGGAACTACAGTCGTGGGGGCAACTGCTGATTTTGCTGATTGGCGAACCGCTATTGGCATACTCGCGTGCCTAATGGGCCTGATTTTCCTCTCGATTCTTGGTGTTGGGCTGATGCGTCGGTTCTCTGGGAGCATTCGTGTCTGACACCTCACAATCGATCATCTGTCCGTTTGCTCAATTTGGTTTGAAGATAGATGGATGGCGACACAACTAGCGAGGAGTAAGTAGAGCCCAATAGTTGGCGGGAGAATCACGGAAAATACAAGCGCTGTTGCCGTCTCGGCGAACGAATTGATTATCGCGGGGAGTGGGAGTGTTGTCAGAGCGATTTCGACTGTGGTATACCCAATGAGGGTTGTGGTGAGAATGATTCCGCCAAGGAGTAGGTACCTGGACTCCCGAGGGAGCCGAGTGTAGAGAAGGAGGCCGAGTGGATACAGGAACAGTGAGAAGTATAACGGGTCTAAGGGGAGGATGAGGAGGGTGAGAACGAGTGTTCCAAGGAGCGCCGATTGTCGGTGTATGTCAGTTGCGAACGATCGATACAATAGCGTGAGTGTGCCACTAGCAACGAGTAACGCGATGCCGTACTGGAGGAATGTCCTACCGGGGATGAGCGCGGCGAGCTGTCTAGACATCCCGATGTTTGTGTGGCGTGGATTTGGATTACCAGTGACTGTTTGGTCGACGAATCGACTCGGTAGAATGTCGAGGAAATAAAATGCCGTAAGATCAATGCCGAACACGAGTATTCCGAGGAGTACTGCGGACCCGCCGGTGATGAGTGCAACCAGAATAGCTTTCCAATTATGGGATCGAAGCAAGTATAGCCCAACGGAGATTGGGAATAGTTTCACGACTGCCGGAAGAGCTACAAAGAATCCCGCCATCGAATTCTTGTTTGTTTCTAGATACCACAAGCTAAGTGAGAGCGCAAACGCTAACCAGAGCGTCACTTGTCCTTGAATAACTTGAGTGATCCCGTACGGTGAGATCCCAACGAACCCGATGAGAAGGGCTTTATCGAGTGTCTGGAGAGGAATGCCTCTCCGTTCGATCCCTTTGATCAGGATTATGGATAGCCCAAGTATTGCACTGCAGTTAAGGACGAGTTGGAGTGCAAATGCGAGTGTCGGAGTTCCAAGGGATGCATGCGGGAAGAAAACAAGGATCACGATCGGTGGATACAGGAACCGATACCCGGGATCACTGGGCGGATGGAGTAGATAAAAATTCTCAGCGTTCATCGCGGCTGAGGCGGCGGAGTAATACACTCTTGAGGCGATTCCGAATTGTTCAGGTGAATATTGAATTGTTGTGACAGCGTACCCAATACCGGCGAAAATCCCGAATAGTAATACCAACCGATTTGCCCACGGTGATCCGGGAGGGTCGGGGCTCACAGATTCCTCCTTCGTATGCTGTATCGTTAGGCGCGTTGATTCTCCTCTGTTTCAGTTTTATCCAAACAACCGAACGGGATGGCCAAATCACTATTAGTGGAAACTTGGAACGTCTAGTATGGAAGCTGTGGTTCGACGGAGTTTATCGAAGAATGATACTGGTATTGAGGATATTGACCAGCCAACGGTCAGTGCGGATGAAGTCCTTATCCGCGTGCATCGAGCTGGTGTTTGTGGGAGTGATGTCGGGGCCTATCTGGGGAAACCAGAGTACGATTACATGCCGATACCGTCCGTACTTGGTCATGAATTTACCGGAATCATCGAAGAAACTGGCCAAAGCGTAACTACATTTGAGAGTGGTGATCGGGTTGTGTTACAGCCCGGGAAACCCTGCGGTGTCTGTTATCAATGCCGTACCGGCGAACCGAATAATTGCCCCGCAAAACCGCCGGGAGTCGCGGAAGGCGGGTTCGGTGCGTA
>CAZITY010000008.1:5092-6390 GCA_964542445.1 uncultured Halobacteriales archaeon
TCGCCTTCGGGATAGACACTGCCGAGTTCTTCGATCGCGTCCTCCCGATCCCGGACTCTGTCTCATTGACGGCGGCTGCTATCACTGAACCGTTAGCCGTTACTCACCGGGCAGTTGTCACCCATGGTGCGATTGCACCAGGGGACACTGTGTTAGTGGAAGGTCCTGGACCAATGGGAACCTTCAGTGCGTTACTGGCACGGTTAGCCGGCGCTGATGTACTCCTGACGGGATTGGAACGCGATAACGCTCGGTTAGCAATCGCTGATCGACTCGGATTACAGACGAAAACCGTACATTCAACACTCCAACCATCGGATCTCGTTCCGGACACGAATCGTGCCGGATTCGATGTGTGTATCGATGCCACCGGGGTCCCCGCTGGCCTCGAAACCGGCCTAGAAGTCACTCGAGACGGAGGAACCGTTGTCGTCCTGGGCATAATCTCTGATGCGGTGTCGTGTGAGTGGTCCGATATCATTCGCCGAGAAATCACGATATCACCGTCTCACGGATCGCTCACAAGAGATTTCTTACGAGTCCTAGATGTGATTGACGCTGGTAATTTACCGATTGACGACATCATTGACACAACGTATTCTGTCACTGAACCCACGAATGCGTTTGACGCGTTTGCCAATGCGGAAACAATCAAACCAGTGTTTGATGTAACCGCTCTCCACGAGTAATCATTCCCTCACGCTTCACGATCTTTGTATTGCATTAATGCGACTCGGGTACACTCGCACACGAGATCTTCGTGCTGATTCTTACCTCGATGTTCAAACGTAACAACACCAGCATCATCCCGTGTTTCACTCCGTCGCTTTTCAACGACGTCTGTTTCTGCGCGTAATGTATCCCCAATGAACATCGGGTGTGGAAATCTTACGTCTTCAAACCCGAGGTTCGCGACCGTCGTCCCTAGCGTAAGGTCATTAACTTGAAGTCCTACGACGGTGGAAAGCGTGAACATACTATTGACGAGTCGTTCACCGAATTCTGTCCCTTCTGCGAATTGCGCATCAAGATGAAGGGGTTGGAGGTTCATGGACAACAACGTCCATAAGACATTATCGAATTCCGTCACCGTCCGGCCCGGTCGATGGTGATACGTGGTTTCCGTGTCTAATTCTTCGTAGTACAATCCTCTGTTTGCCTGCATATCGCTGGGTTTACCGTGCGGATGCTAAGAGTATTCGACCGTTCGCAAAACTACCGCTTCACAGCAATCGTATTTCCCCTAGCCGTGGTTAGGTACCCTATGGAAAATTATAACTTAAAATCATGGAACTACC
>CAZITY010000008.1:6400-58108 GCA_964542445.1 uncultured Halobacteriales archaeon
TGCTCTGATTGATGCGGGACGGTACACCCACAGTGGCGGCACTCATAGATTGTCTCGACCGGAGCGGTTCCGATCACGAATCGTTTAACGCAATGTTTGACTTGCTGGAACATGGGTTTCCTCTAGTGGTCCCGAACCCGTTGACCCGAACCTCTGCTTGTACCATCCGGTTACCTCTAATTATTCCTTGAAATCGATCAGTTCCGGCACGGATTCCCCGAGTTGGGCAACGAGTATGGGTAGCGGTTAGTGGTGGGAATTCAGGTGGGATTGGTATAGTAAATCGGGGATTTATTCACTCATCTACGAGCTAATTAAACACGGAAATCAGTTGAGAGGACCTTCGATCGGATTAGTATCACTATCACCAATCAATATTCTGTGGGTCTTCCTCATCTACCGCCATGTGTCACTGCTTTGTGGCGATTGCTTCGGTATCATCGGCTGATTTCTGCCCAGCTCCACGGTAATACACCTCTCCTGTCATCAACAACCGCATTGTTCGCCCGACAGTAACACTCTCTACCGTTGGAGGTTCGCTCGCGGTATCGACGTCAACACCGACTTGTATCTTGCCTTTCGGATGACCGATAGTAACCGACCCTTCTCCAGGTCGTGCGTGTTCATTAGGCACGGTCCCCGGTAATCTCACCGTCGCCGCGAGACACATTGCTCCCGTCATTGCAATCGCATGGTGCGGTTGCTGGTTCGACATCAACCGCGCCGTAATATCGATCGAATCCGCAGTCACTGTCTCACCGAGTGACGACTCGTACGTTCGCGGCTCACTCACCATTGTCACATACGGCACCCCCGGACTCTCACTCGTCGCGTTCCCCGGGTCATCAACGAGCCCAATACGAGCACAGGCTTCCGATCGAATCTGTTCGAGGGTCGACAACAACGACGACTGGCCCTTGATTTTGTCAGGGAGCTCGTCGCCATGTAACTCGAGGTCCTCCGCGGATACGAATACACACGGGTTTGCCACATCAACAATCGACACGGTAAACGTCGTATCATCAACCGTAATCGTTTCTTGCTTATGTCCGGTCGGGAACAACGAGCCAGACACCCCACCTGCTGGTGATAAAAACCGAGAGTCGATCTTGGCGCCAGACCCAGGAACCCCATCGATCTCGTACTCTCCTCGAATCGCCGGCTCTCCCGAGACCAACGGGATCGTTTGTTCCACGACCGTATCCGTGTTCGTGTTATACAACCGCAGCGTTTCCGACGACCCCGATGCCGAAACCATTCCGGACAGAATCCCAAACCCACCGATTGCACTAGTCAAATTCCCACAATTCCCGCTGTAATCCACCACCGGCTGATTCACTGCCACCTGCCCAAACGTATACGACAAATCTATCTCCGGATCGTCACTCGGTGACACAAGCATAATTTTACTCGTATGAGAATGCGACCCACCTATCCCGTCGACCTGTAACGGATCCGGCGATCCATACATTTCAAGAATCATCGCATCCCGCCGGTCAGGATCGTCCGGTAATACCTCTGGACGGACGAACAATCCCTTGCTAGTCCCACCCCGAATCAACATCCCCGGAATACTCTCTTGAATCTCCGTGATCGTCATACCTAGCCCTACTCTTTCTCACTACATAATGGTCCGTATCCCACACACCCAGAGGCATCACATACTGGCAATAAGAATGCCGCCCACGATCGCCAACGCACCTAGACCACAACACACCGCCCAAAACGGTACCCGCTCAACTACCCGCAACAACGTCCCAATCATCCCGTACCCAATGATCGCACTCGTTACTAACGCAACAACCGCTGCTGTCGGGGAAATTCCTGGTACTCCACCCGTCCCTACCATCGTAATAACGCCCGCCCCAATTCCCGCCGGGATCGCCAACAAAAACGATAACCGGAACGCTTCGGGCGCCTCATACCGCCGTAACAACAATGCACTCGTCGTAATCCCAGACCGCGACACTCCCGGTAAGATCGATAACCCCTGGAGCGACCCAATGAGCACAGCATCAACCAACCCGGGTTCTTTCCGTAATCCACTACCAACTGAATCAGACACCCATTGCATCCCACCCGTCACCACAAGTAACCCACCGATCACAGCAATAAACACCCCGCCGCCTACTGCACTCGCCGCTTCAATCGCAAACACATACAACGGCACGCCAACGATTCCTGTCGCGATACTCGCAACTACGACGAACGACGGCATAGCAGTCGATCCAGAAAACGCTGAGGATTTTCGCCACTCCGGAAGCACCCGCACAGCCTCCCAAATATCGCGATGATAATACACAATCGCCGAAAGAGTAGTACCTGCTTGTAAAAACAACGCGAACTGTAACGCCTCACTCGGACTAATCCCTAGGACTGTCAACACAATTGATAAATTCCCCTGACTCGACACCGGTAACCATTCAACTACCCCTTGGATAATCCCAGCCACCAACGCTACCACAAATTCACGCAGGCTCACACCTATCCCTTCACAAAGGATCTACAAAACAATCCCTGTTCCACAGCAGCCACCTCCTTTGGAACCAATCCACGGCAAACCGAACACATCTCCTACTTTCAACCAATCCCTCCCCTAGAGTATTTCCTCAACTAATTCCGCCACATCACGTGGCGTCTCACCGACCGGAACGCCCGCATCATTTAACGCATTAATCTTCGATTCTGCCGTCCCCATCCCCCCGCCAGACACAATCGCCCCAGCATGCCCCATCCGTTTGCCCGGCGGGGCCGTCCGACCCGCAATAAACCCAACCACCGGGGTGTCCATGTTTTCAGCGATAAACCTCGCCGCTTGCTCCTCATCCTCTCCACCAATTTCTCCACACATCACCACAACATCGGTCTCTGGATCCTCCTCAAATAACGATAACACCTCGATAAACCCGGTCCCAATAATCGGATCTCCCCCAATTCCAACCGCTGTGGTCTGCCCGAGCCCACGCTCCGATAAATTCGACACGATCTGATACGTCAACGTGCCAGACCGGGACACAAAGCCAACGGGGCCTGACGAAAATATTTCTCCCGGTAGAATCCCGAGTTTTGTCACTCCCGGCGTAATTATCCCAGGACAGTTCGGACCAATAAGCCGCGTCTCATTCTCCGACAACCGCTTCGCCACCCGCGACATATCCTGCACAGGAATCCCCTCAGTAATCGCTACTAACAAATCAAGATCCGCATCAATCCCCTCAAACACCGCATCAGTAGCGTACGACGGCGGAACAAACACCACTGACGTATTAATATCGTGCGCGTTCACCGCGTCCCGCATCGAATCATAAATCGGGACACCATACTTCTCTTCTCCACCCCGACCCGGCACCACACCAGCTTGGACATCCGTCCCATACTCTATCATCTGCTCCGTATGAAACGCACCCTCACCGCCCGTCAATCCCTGAACAACCACACTCGTTGACTCATCGATCAATACGCTCATTCTGCTCCCTCCTGCCCGAACTCCACCGCTCGTTGAACCGCCGCCTCTAGCGTTGACTCAGCAGCCAATCGACTCGTATCTAAAATACCTAACCCCTCTTCCGCATTCGTCCCCGCCAACCGCACCACAATCGGTTTCGGTACACTCTCAAACGAATCAAGCGCCGTATTGATCCCTTCAGCGACTTCATCACCTCGAGTAATCCCGCCGAAAATATTCACAAGCACCGCATCAACTTGGTCGTCCGAAAACACGACATCAAGCGCATCCCGGACACGAGACGCCTGCGCCCCACCACCGATATCTAGAAAATTCGCTGGCGCCCCCTCAAAATGATCAACCAGATCAAGCGTCGCCATCACTAACCCGGCACCGTTCCCAATAATCCCAATATTCCCATCCAACCGCACATAATCGAACCCATACTCCCCAGCTTTCCGCTCGAGCTGACTCTCATAATATTCCTCCTCTAACTCCGCTAATTCTGGTTGCCGGAACAACGCGTCATCATCGATATTCAACACCGCGTCCGCGGCCACCACATCACCATCGGCCGTCACCATTACTGGATTGATTTCGGCCTCCGTCGCATCTGCTTCATCCCACACACCATACAGTTTTTGCACGATATCAGCCACTCCCCGTGCAACATCCCGTGAAATCCCGGCATCAAACACTACCCGCCGCGCTTCAAACGGGAAAAAACCATACGCCGGATCGACATGCTCCCGCGCAATAGCGTCCGGATCAGTCGACGCCACCTCCTCAATATTCACCCCACCCCGAGCGGACACCATCACAACAGGCCGTTTTTCCTCACGATCCATCGTCACCCCAACGTAATACTCATCCGTAAAATCAATCGCTTCTTCAACCAACACCGAATCTACAATAAATCCCTTTAAATCCATCCCAAGGATTGATTTGGCAGCCTCTTCAGCAGATTCCGCCGAATCGGCCACCTTGATTCCCCCGGCTTTACCACGACCACCAACCTGCACTTGTGCCTTAATCGCTACGGGATACCCGATCTCCTCAGCGGCGTCCAACACTCCCGCAACAGATTCTGCAAGCACTGACGACGGTGTCGGGATCCCTGCGGTAGCGAATTTTTCCTTCGCCTGGTACTCGTGCAATTTCATATTCGGGCTTGCCTAATATTCCAGTAAGAACGGGATATGCATATCGATAGAACATCATCCAACAATCCAATCGCGTGTCCCCCAATGCTACTCGCGTCACTTCTCTTCGAGCCGTTCCATAGAACTAAATTGTCCATGACTTCCACGGTTCACTCTCCTACCCCGTCGAACGCCATGGGTTTATTCAACTGGAATTCAATCCTCACCCATGACCGAATTCCAACCCCCACTCGAATTTTCTCCTGTAACCCGCCGAGACTTCGACCTGCCGAACGACAACAATCTCGCAGTCTGGTTCATCATCAACGTCGAATACGACCGATACGACATGCCGGTCAGCACCCCCGTGTACGGCGGCACAACGACCTACCAACCCGACGTTTTCAACTACTCCTGGCGCAACTACGGACTCCGCGTCGGCTTCTGGCGCCTCGCCGACCTCTTCACCGACTTTGATATCAACCCAACAATCGCCTTGAACGCCGAAATATGCGACTACTGCCCACAAATCACTGATGAAATAACCACCAACAACTGGCCAATAATGGGTCACGGGCTCACTAATTCCATCCGGCTCGCTGGAAAAAACGAAGACGAAGAACGAGCCATCATTCAAGAAACAAAAAACACCATTGAATCTCATACCAATACTACGTTGACTGGTTGGCTCGGCCCGGGATTGACTGAAACCTTCAACACCCTCGACATCCTCGCAGAAGAAGGATTCGAGTATGTCGCTGATTGGAGTAACGATGACCAACCCTACACCTTCAACACCGATCCGACCCCCATTCTCTCTGTTCCCTACGCCGTGGACCTGAACGATGTCGCAGTCTTCACGGCATTCAGATACACCGCGGAAGAGTATCACGACGCACTCATCGACCAATTCACCCACTTATACGAAGAAGGCCGCGAATCCGGTAACGCGAAAATAATGGCCGTCCCCATCCACCCATACCTACTTGGCCAACCTCACCGATTCACCTATTTCAAACAAGCCATTGAGGAATTCACACGCTACCCGAACGTCTGGTTCACCACCGGCGATGAACTCAATGCCTACTACCACGACGAATACCTCTAAACGTAACTCGACCACCCTCAAAACTAACTCATTGTCGTCTTCATAGGGCTCAGCGTTTGTCCGCCGAATGCATCCAGTCTATTGCCGCATCCAGCCCCTCTTTTTCCCTGATCTCTCGAAACCGCTTCGGCGTCTCGGTCTCCATCGATAACACACCGAGATACTCATCAAGTTTCCCCCGGTGATATCCTTGGGATTCTTGGACTTCATTAATCATTTCCTTCACCATCGTCACCGTAATCCCGGGTGTTTTCAAAATCGAATCGACCTCCTCCTGCACCACCGCGTCTAGATCATCTGCCGAAACTACCCGATTCACCAACCCCATCCGTTCTGCTTCCTCTGCTGAGACGAGCTTCCCACTATACAATAATTCCCGCGCAAATTTCAGCGAACTACTCACAAACGGCAAAATCAACTTCGGTGGCGGCTCCCCGAAATGCATATCAGGATACCCAAATTCAGACCGCTCCGAGGCAAACGTCAAATCACACGCAATCGCCAAATTACACCCGCCCGCCAACGCATACCCATCCACCATCGCAATCACAGGAACATCCAAGTCAATAATCGTGTCTAGATGCAACCGTGGGTCCCGCAGTTTCTGCTCAACAGTCCGCTCCTCCTCCGCATTACTAATATCATATCCCGATGAAAACGCTCGGCCGTTCCCACTCAGCACCACAACTCGGACCTCATTGGATTGCTCGGCATACTCCAATGCCGCAATTAACTCCTCAATGATTCCTGGGTTCAACGCATTTAACGAATCAGGCCGATCCAACCGAACGAACACCACTTGATCCATTTCTTCATACTCTATAAACTCATAGCTCTCCATACCATGTGCACCACTCTGCCAGCTTAAAGATATTACCAGCCACGATTACCCAGTATCCCCTCGATATTAAACCGATTCACGCCCAATACTTCGCCAGATGCACATTGATTATGATTTCACTGACGACGTTATCCTTGTAACCGGCGCATGCGGTGCACTCGGCAGTGCAATTGCAGAAGCCTTCTCCAGGGCAGGTGCCACGACGTGCGGGACTGACATTATTCCTCCCGACGATGAAGACGCACAAATCGACCCTGGCGTCATCAATTACTATCAGGGTGATTTCATGAACGAATCCGATGTTGCAACCGTCATATCTGACGTCATCACAGACCATGGAAAACTCACTGGCCTCTGTAACATCGCCGGCACATGGCAAGGCGGATCACCAATCGAAGAAACCACCGTTGAAACCTTCGATATGCTATTCAACGTCAACCTCAAAACTATGTTCCTCGCTTCAAAACACGCTATACCACACCTCAAAGACACAAACGGTGCAATCGTATCTGTTTCCGCGCGCTCCTCACTCTCCGGCGGCGAAGGCGACGGGCCATACCGGGCATCCAAAGCTGGCATCAGACTCCTCACGGAAACGATAGCAGAAGAAAACATCGGTGACATCCGGGCGAACGCCGTCATGCCAAGCGTCATTGACACCCCCATGAATAGAAATATGATGCCGGACGCCGATCACGACTCGTGGGTGGATCCGTCTGACATCGCGAACGTCGTCTTATTCCTCTGCAGTAACGCAGCAACTGTCACTAGCGGCGCAGCCATCCCCGTTTACGGCGAAGCATAATCCTCAGCAGTAGTAACTCGTTAAATAAACGAAGCCGCGTACGCAACCGACGAACCTACCATCAACAACACGAGTATCACAGCAATCAGTTGCTGTCGATCCATACTTATTGTTCACTCTCCAAACCAATAAGTCATTCCGCCCTTCCTCGCCATCACTGTTTCCCTTCCCATTGTAGCATGAAATATGCGTCCCGGAATCCTTTTTGACACACCACTCGGAATCACGCTACAATGACCATGGACGAGCGGATTGAAGAGCTCCGAAACAAGAAAGCTGCGGCCCAAAAAGGAGGTGGAGATGACCGAATCCAAGCCCAGCACGACCGAGGGAAACTCACCGCCAGAGAACGCATCGATTATTTCCTCGATGATGGTTCATTTAATGAATTTGACCAGTTACGAACCCATCGTACCAAAAAATTCGATATGGAAGAAAAACAAATCCCTGGCGATGGCGTCATTACCGGCTACGGATCTGTTAACGGCCGAACCGTCTTTGTTTTCGCACACGATTTCACTGTCTTCGGTGGATCGCTCGGCGAGGTATTCGCAGAAAAAGTCTGTAAAGTAATGGACGAAGCCCTCGAAGTCGGCGCTCCAATCATCGGATTAAACGATTCAGCTGGTGCCCGCATCCAAGAAGGCGTAAGTTCCCTCGCTGGCTACGGAGACGTTTTCCACCGAAATCAACAAGCAAGCGGTGTCGTCCCACAAATTTCTTGTATCATGGGTCCATGCGCTGGCGGGGCCGTCTATTCACCTGCTATCACCGATTTCATCTTTATGGTGAAAGACACCAGCCACATGTTCATCACCGGCCCAGATGTCATTGAAACGGTCACTGGCGAATCAGTGACGTTCGAAGAACTCGGTGGCGCTACACCCCATACCCAACAAAGCGGCGTCGCCCATTTCGCCATTGACTCGGAAGAAGCGGCACTCGACGCCATCCGCGAACTCCTAACGTACCTCCCACAGAATAACGTCTCGGATCCCCCCCGAACTGAGCCCCAAGACGATCCAAACCGCACCGCCGAGGAACTCAATTCGATTGTACCCAATCAACCACAAAAACCGTACGATATGACGGACGTTATTACTCTGATTATGGATGAGGGTTCATTCTTCGAAGTCCAAGACGGCTTCGCCCAAAACATCATCGTCGGGTTCGCTCGACTCCATGGCTATCCAATCGGTATTATCGCTAACCAACCGCGAGTGAACGCTGGGACGCTCGACATCGATGCATCAGACAAAGCATCGCGATTCGTCCGAACCTGCGACGCGTTCAACGTCCCCATCTTCACGTTCGTCGACGTCCCCGGGTTCATGCCTGGTACCGACCAAGAACACAACGGTATCATTCGACACGGCGCGAAACTACTTTATTCCTACTCTGAAGCAACGGTCCCGCTGTTAACTGTGATTACGCGGAAAGCCTACGGTGGCGCGTACGATGTCATGGCATCAAAACACCTCGGCGCTGATGTAAATTACGCCTGGCCAACCGCAGAAATCGCTGTTATGGGCCCACGCGGTGCCGTTAATATATTGTATTCCGACGAAATCGACGCAGCTGATGACCCGGAGTCCCGACGCCAAGACCTCATCGACGAATACCGTGAGGAATTTGCTAACCCGTATACTGCGACTGATTTAGGGTTCCTCGATGATGTCATCGAACCATCCCAAACTCGCCCCCGGCTTGTGGATGACCTTGAGATGCTACTGTCGAAACGAGGAGATTCACCGAATAAAAAACACGGTAATATCCCACTATAACCGACGAAACCCCGCCACGCATTACTCTCACTCACTGACCATGGAACAAGAACCAACTCCATCGAACTCGCCACGAATCGATTTCCCCGATGAAACCGCTCCGACCCCGGAAGAAGCGATCGCACTGACTATTGCTATCGCACGATTCCACGAAGAACAAGCTAGCGAAGCACGAACCACAGACGAATGGAACCCAGACCGGTGGGCGCTACTTGGTCGGTTGGCTGCACTCGGCACGCCCGTAGACCGCCTCCCCCAATCGCTTCCCCGAAACCCGTGGAGTACCCACTCCCGCGCAGATTTATACTAACTATCTGTCACACATTACTGTGTCTTTTCCTTCAACTACATCCATGTATTAGCTGTTAATTGAACTAGCTATCTTCCCCGAATATTCATGATACTAGCAAATCAATACCTCCCTAACTACCAATGAAATTATCTGGAATAGCAATCAAATCCCAGCTTCACGAAATCCATGTCGCGTGGCGTCGATGGCGATTACTCCGATCATTCATGGACACCGGTGTCGGTTGTGGGAATTGTGCTTCACCAACCACGACAATCACCGCATTACAGAAAATGGAGCAAAAAGGGTTGGTTACACTCACCGACGATCAGGTTATCTGGCGCTGGCCAGACTAACCACTTTTATCCGTCATTTTCCTCTATCCCTATCTGGTTAGCCGGGCCAACGCAACGTGAAACAACGCGTTCCTGTCATAATCCCAACCCAATCGAATTTGGGATATCTGGTTAGTGAACCGACAAAGTAAGGTAATCACTCTAAGATAATTACGGATAACAAATGTTCAACAAAGTCCTCGTAGCCAATCGCGGTGAGATCGCTGTCCGCGTGATGCGAGCCTGCGAAGAACTCAATGTCAATACTGTCGCCGTATACTCTGATGCCGACCGACACGCGGGACACGTCTCCTACGCAGATGAAGCCTACAATATTGGTCCCGCTCGCGCTGCAGATTCTTATCTCGATCAAGACGCTATTATTGACGCCGCTGAGCGCGCTGACGCCGATGCGATACATCCCGGTTACGGTTTTCTTGCCGAAAACAGTTCGTTTGCTGCTCTCGTGGAGCAAACTGACGGTATCACATGGATCGGGCCGCCGAGTTCAGCGATGGGGAAACTCGGCGAGAAAACCTCCGCGAGAAAGGTCATGCAAGCTGCCGATGTCCCGATCGTCCCGGGGACTATTGATCCGGTTACTGAAACCGCGTCAGTAGAAGAATTCGCCGCTGAACATGGGTATCCAATCGCCATCAAAGCTGAGGGTGGTGGTGGGGGTCGTGGGATGAAAATCGTCCGATCAGAAGACGAAATCACCGACCAGCTTGAAAGCGCGAAACGGGAAGGAGAAGCGTATTTCGATAATCCCTCGGTGTACCTCGAGCGGTACCTAGAGAATCCCCGGCATATCGAAGTACAGATCCTCGCCGACCACCACGGGAACGTCCGCCACCTCGGTGAACGTGATTGTTCGCTGCAACGCCGACATCAAAAAATCATTGAGGAAGCACCTAGTCCAATATTATCGAGTTCATTGCGTGAGAAAATTGGTTCGGCAGCCCGCCGTGGTGTTGCGGAATCGGGATACACAAACGCGGGTACCGTCGAATTCCTCGTCGAGGAGGACGAGTATTATTTCCTCGAGGTCAATACGAGAATACAGGTTGAGCATACGGTTACTGAGGAAATTACTGGGATCGATATCGTGAAATGGCAGTTACGGGTGGCTTCGGGAGAAGAGCTATCGATTGATCAAGATGAGGTTTCTTTCGCTGGACACGCAATGGAGTTTCGTATCAATGCCGAAAACCCAGCCGAGTCCTTCTCACCGAAACCCGGTACTTTAACAACATACAACCCTCCTGGGGGGATTGGGGTGCGGATGGATGCGGCGGTTAGTCAGGGGGACGAAATCAGTGGTGATTATGACTCGATGATTGGGAAATTAATTGTGCACGCGAGTGATCGTCAGGAATGTCTTTCGCGAGGACGACGGGCGCTCCGGGAATTCGATGTTGCCGGTGTGCATACGACGATCCCGTTTCATCGATTGATGCTTTCTGACGACACCTTCCTTGACAGTACGCATACCACAAAATACCTAGATGGCCTAGACCCGGGTCGATTAACGGAAGCGGTTGAGCAGTGGGGACCGTCACCTGGTCAATTGTCGGCAGATGCGTCGGGTGAAATGGTTGAACGAACGTACACTGTGGAGGTGAATGGCAAGCGGTTTGAGGTATCGCTTGAAGAAGAAGCAGATCCTTCCAGCGGTCCACAATCATCGGGATCTTCGAGAACATCACCAACATCCGAAGCGACAGAAAGGGAGTCTAGTGAGGAGTCAAGTCAGGAGTTCGACGGTGAAGGCGAGACGATTAGTGCCGAGATGCAGGGGACCATCCTGGAGGTCATGGTCAGTACTGGTGACTCCGTTGAAGCCGGTGATGTGGTTTGTGTGTTGGAAGCGATGAAAATGGAGAATGACGTTGTGGCGTCGCGGAATGGAACCGTGAGTGATGTGTTGGTAAGTGAAGGCGATTCAGTCGACATGGGTCAAGCACTAGTTGTCCTCGAGTAACTCTCCTCATGGAATAACCAGTAATCAGTGTGATTTCTGTCGTGCACTAATTCCAGCTGGTATTAGGATTACAGTTCGATGTGTTTGATGTCTGCTCGTTCAGCCCGTCGAACGACGGTACGTACCGGGTCTTGATATCCACGGATATTATCTGACTCACCATCGAGCACAAAGTACTTCGCCGGGTTGTTTTCTGCGAGTTCGCCGCAATCCGCCCCGATGATTTCCGCCCCGGCCCAGGTTGCCATTCCGAGCGTTTCGCGAGCTGAGACTTCGAATAGTTTTACGATGAATTCCATTTCTCGGAACATCGACGGGCCATTGAGCATCACGTTGTCCGTGCCGATTGCGACGAGTGTCCGGTCGAGTAACTCCCGAATTGGTGGGGTCCCGGCGTTCGTGACGAGATTTGATCGGGGACAGACGACAATTGGGATCTCGTGTTCTCGAATGGTAGCTAGATGATCGGTAGTTGGATGCACCATATGAACAAGAAACTCGGGATCGAGCGACAAAGCGCCATCAATATCGTGACTATCCCGTTCTCCTGCGTGAATCCCAAAGGGTTTCTCGAGCGCTTTTGCTGCGGCGCGTTGTTCGTCGAACGATGCATCACGGGCCCCGCTTGCGCCATACCCGTCACTTTCCTCAAGTACTGTTTTTGGTCCGCGACCCAAGATGAACCCTCTGATTGCCAGCTCTGTTAGTGCGTCTCGGAGTGCTGTGACGCCCGGTTTTCCTCCTTCGCGGAAATCCAGAAACAATGTGGTGCCGCTGTTTTGCATTAACCGAGCAGAATATCGCATGTGCGCAATGAGTTCGTCGCGAGGAGCTTGGCGTAACAATTGGTGTTTGAGGCCGTCGGGTGGTGCGACTAATTCATCGAGGGTTAGTCCTTCTCCTGCTTCTTTTGCGATCGAATCACCGATGTGGGTATGGGCGTTCACAAACGCCGGGCAAATGATGTCCGTGCTTGTCGTCTCGTGCTGTTCGATGGCCGCAATTTGCCCGTTTTCGATGATGAGTGATCCGTTGACAGGCTCGAAGTGTTTTCCTTTGAGAATCGTTCCCTCTGGGTTCATGTATTCTTGCTGAAATCTTCAAGCGGTATGTATTGTCCTTTTTGGGACGTCACGAGGTTGTCATCGGCATCCAATTCGAGGACCGTTGCCGCTGCGTTCCCGACCGGTTCGACGAGTTCTGGTATTGTGAAGACGCCAAGGCGCCATTGGGTATGGAGGGCTGCCCTGACGGCTTCGACTAGGGGTGATTGTTCCTCTAGTTGATAGATATTTCCCGTGACTTCCACATGGGTTGTGGATTCAGTCATAACGGGTGCAGGGGGGATGTCGAGAATGATTTGTTCTGGGGGGATTTGTGCTTCCGCTGCGATTTCTTGTTCCCATTCCTGGATTTCTTGTCGCGTGGCCGAAACTACCTGTAAGGGAACGGTGCCTTTCCCAATCCACACGGCGCGTTTGTATAACTCTCGATCGGCGATTTTTTTCGCTATTTCTTGGGTTTGTTTGGTGGATCGGAGTGCAGCGTGAAGGTCATAATCATCCATCCGTCGAAGTTCTTGGGCTGTGATGACATCGAGGTTGAGTAATCGCTCGGTGGCTCGTCGAAGCATCGCTTTTGATATTCGGGCGACGTGGTGATTATAGACAGTCGGGTTCATTAACGCGCGGGCAATTAACAGGCTTTCTGCTGTTTGGACGTTGCCTTCTCCGAGTACGAGTTGACCGTCGATGAAGGTGAGTTCGCGGATCAGTCGGCCGTGATCGATTGTACCGAAAGGGACGCCGGTGTGGTGGGCGTCACGGACGAGGTAATCCATTCGGTCGACATCGAGGTCACCGGCGAGTAGTTGGCCGTATTGTCCTTTGCCGCTGATTAATTCGGCAATCCGATTGGGATCGAGGTTGTGTTCATCGAGGATGCTGATTATTGGTGTGGTTTCGAGGATTGTTGCGACATCGTCGTGGTATTTACCGGTTTTTCGGGTGACAATCGGTTCGATATTGTGACTGTAGGGGGTGTGGCCGATGTCGTGTAGGAGGGCGGCGGCACGGAGATGAGTTGCGGTTTCCCCACGGATTTGTAATTGTTCAATTGCGTCACAGGCGAGTTTATAGACGCCGAGGCTATGTTCGAAGCGCGTGTGATTTGCTGATGGGTATACGAGGTCGACGGTGCCGAGTTGTTTGATTCGTCGGAGTCGTTGGACGGGTGGCGTATCGAGTAGTTCCAACGCTACCCCGTCTATCTCGATGTGGTCGTGTACGCTGTCCTTGATCGTTTTCATTCGTCGTTCTCGGTACTGGTAGAACCATTGCGGGGGACTGGCATAACCGCCATGGGTTCTATTGGGTGGTAGGTGGTTGTGTCGTAACGTGTAAGGAGTTCGCTCATTGAGAGAGGGGCAATGACGACCTTCCTGTCGGGCGGTACTGGTACGCCTAAGTTACTGACAGGAGTGAGCGATCCTACCGAGTGTGTGGTAATCGGGAATACGGGGGATGATATTGAGTTGGGTGGGCATTTGATCTGTCCGGATATTGATACCGTGTTGTTCCTATTGGGTGGGGTGTTGGATCGTGAGCTGTGGTGGGGGATTGCGGATGATACAGTTGGGACGCATGAGCGGATTCAAGAGGTTTCTGCGGCGATGGGGTTCGATTCTTCTCCGAGACGGTTTTCAGATGACGTACAAGTTGAGGGTCGGGAAATCGCTCGGTGGCGCCGGTTTTCGGGAATAGGTGAATTCATGGAGATCGGTGATTATGATCGGGCGATTCATATCGTTCGAACGAGTCTCATTGACGAAGGTTATTCCTTAACCGAAGTAACTGAATACCTCAGTGCAGCGTTCGAGGTATCGACTGCTGTGTATCCGATGAGCGATGATCCGGTGGCGACGATGATTCACACGCCGGAAGGGGAGTTACATTTTCAGGAGTATTGGGTTGCGTATCGGGCAAGTCCTCGGGTAGAGGACGTTGAATATCGGGGGGCGGACGACGCAGAAATCACCGCGCCAGTGAAGGAAGCATTAGCGGACGAAGTTATTATCGGTCCGTCGAATCCTATAACGAGTATTGGACCGATGGTGGCGATCGATTCGTTTCGGGAGGCGTTAGCTGACACTTCGGTAGTGGCGGTCTCCCCGTTTGTTGAAGATACGGTATTTAGTGGACCAGCTGGTGAGTTACTGGCGGGTGTTGGATTTGAACCGAGTACGGAGGGCATGGCAGCGGCGTATCCGTATGTCGATGCGTTTGTTCTCGATTCAGCGGATGAAACGTGTCTGGATCGGCCAGTGGTGAGAACGAATACGTCGTTAGACTCGGCGGACGATGCGTCTCGAGTGCTCGAGGCGTGTCGTGATGCACTAGCGTTAGTGTGATGTTTTCGCCACGCCTTGCGCTTGCGAGTTTATCTGGAAAATCAGACGCTGCGTGGGCGTTACAAGCGGTTCCCCACATCGGTGTGGCGTTTCTCGGGGGGATTGCGATCGATGAGACAGCGCGAGCGGCCGCGCGGTCGATGATTGTGGATCGCGATCGTGATGAATTCCTCCCGCCTGACCCGGTGGCGTTTATCCGATCGGAATTCACAGCGCTTCGGGGATTTCCTATCCGGCCAGCCGTGAATGTAAGAACCACGACGGTCTCGCCGCTCCGTGCGGTCGGTGAAGTCTGTGCTGATGTGGGGGGGATTCTTGAAATCAATGCGCATTGCCGTCAGGATGAGTTATGTGCGGTTGGGTGTGGGGAATCGTTGTTAGCCGATACTGACCGGTTGACAACGTTTATTGAGGCGGCGGTTGGTACCGGTGCATCGGTTGGTGTGAAGGTCAGAGCGGAAGTACCAGGGGTCGATTTATCAAAAACAGCGGGGGCGTGTGACGCGGCTGGGGCTCAAGTGTTGCATGTGGATGCAATGGATTCAGAATCTGTGATTAGGGATGTTCGCGAGGCGTTCGATGGGTTTTTGATAGCGAACAATGGGGTTCGGGATGCGGAAACGACAGAGGAGTATCTGGCGTTTGGGGCGGATGCAGTGAGTATCGCTCGGCAAAGTGATAACTCGGTGATTCTCTCCGAGGTGCATCGGGCAGTGAAGGATTGGTTTGCTGATGTGATCGCTCAATGAACACGGCGCAACACGCTCAACTAGCTTTATTACTAGAGGTGGCGAGTACACCGAAACCAGGGAATGTGGATCGGTGGCATGATTATCCTTCGTTGCGGTTTGAGCATTTTCTGGCGGGGGCGGTTGGTGCGTATGACGGGTTGGTGGCCGCGATGGAGGGTGACGCGATCGGTGATGCGTTTGCAACGGCAATTGCGGGGATGAGTCAGCAAGAAGGCGGGAACACGCAATTTGGCGCGATTTTATTGCTCGTACCGTTGATTCAGGCGGCAGCGTCCACGGAGTTGCATCCTTCGGGAGTAGATTCAGTGGTCCGATCAACGACGATTCACGATGCGATTAGGTTCTACGAATCTTTCGAGTATGTATCCGTTGCAGTTGACGACCCACCAGCGGAGTTACAGGAGCTTGATGTTCGGCGCGGTCGAGAGGCGGCGGACGCACTTCGGGCGCAGGACCTCAGGTTGATTGACGTTATGGAATTAAGCGCCTCGTATGATGGGGTCGCTCGGGAATGGATCAATGGTTTCGAGCGATCATTTCGAGCTGGAGAGTACATTATGGCCGGTGACGGGACCGTGTTGGATAATGCTGCGTCGTGTTTTCTGGAATTGCTCGCGGAAGAACCAGATACCTTCATCGTTAAACAGCATGACGAGGAAACCGCTCGTGACGTTACGAATCGAGCGGTTCGTGTGTTGGACGGCGAATCGACATCCGCAGCTTTCGCAGATAAATTGGTTGAAGAGGGTATTAATCCGGGGACTACGGCTGATATTATTGCCGGGGGGTTGTTCATCGCCGTAGAACGAGGAATGGGGGTTTGAATGTCAACGGAGGATGTCGAGTGGCCGGTGGAGGTACATGGTGTACTCGAGACAGTGATTACCACGCGACAACCCGATGGGTGTTGGAATGCAGCAGCACTAGGGATTACGGGGCCGAATCCAGTAACGGCACGGACGTGGGGTCAGACCCGAACTCGAGTGAATTTAGCGCGAGAGGGCAAGGGGGTTGTGCAGTTCGTGACTGATCCGGTGGTGTTCGTCTCGGCAGCGCTTGAGATTGTTGAAACCACCTCACCTGTACTAGATGCAGCGTGTGCGACAGTAGAGGTTACAGCCATCGAACGGGAAGCAGGCCGGACGAAGGGGTCGTCGTGGGTGGACTGGGAGCTTGTTCCGGAATCAACAACGGTGACGGACCGGCGTGTTCCGGTGATCAATCGCGGTTTCAATGCCGTTATCGAAGCGTCAGTCGCCGCTTCCCGGTTATCGGTGGCTGCATACGATACTACCGTCCTTCTTGAGAGAATTGACTGGCTTGAGGCTATCGTGGACCGGTGTGGTTCGGACCGCGATCAAGAAGCATTTGCGACGATTATGTCTCACACTGCGTCATTCACATAATTAGTGAATAACTCGTAGTACTGATCGTCAACCACACGCCGAGTGGGTTCATGCAACGGTTTGCTGGAAAGATGGGTTTATGGGAATCCTCCCACAACCAATGTTATGGCCATCAAACCCGCATACATCAAGAATATTGCCACGACGCTGATTGAGAAGTACCCGGAAGCGTTCTCTGATGATTTCGAGCAGAACAAAGGAAGTGTCGCGGAACTAACGAACATCGATTCGAAGGAAGTCAGGAACCGAGTCGCTGGATACGTAACCCGGAAAAACGCGGCTGTTCCCGCCTAAGACTCCTTTTTGTCCCTCTATCGATCACAATCGTTTTCCCCTCCGTATCACTACGACAACCATATGACTGTATCAGTCGGTATCGTAGGCGCCACTGGCGCCGTTGGACAACGGTTTGTCCAACTTATTGATTCTCACCCATTTTTCTCTATCACAGCTGTCACGGCGAGTCCATCCAGTGCCGGGAAACAATACACTGATGCGGCGAAATGGCGGCTTGATACGCCGATTCCTGCGGACGTCGGGGCGCTAACGGTTAGAGAAACAACCCCGGAATCGATTCCAGATTCGGTGGAATTGTTGTTTTCTTCCCTACCGTCCTCGGTAGCTGAATCTGTCGAGCCACCATTGGCTGAAGAAGGATATATCGTGAGTTCGAATTCGTCGAACGAACGACTAGCGGACGACGTACCGCTCGTTATTCCAGAGATCAATGCGAGCCACCTTGATTTACTGGAGGTACAACGCGATAATCGGGGGTGGGATGGTGCTCTTATCAAGAACCCGAATTGCTCTACGATAACGATGGTCCCCCCGCTTGCCTCGCTCCGATCGTTTGGGCTTGAGCGCGTCCATGTTGCTACGTTGCAAGCGGTCTCTGGCGCTGGATACTCGGGAGTAACGTCGATGGAAATTCTCGATAATGTTCTCCCATATATCGGGGGTGAAGAGAAAAAAATGGAAACGGAAACCAAAAAACTGCTCGGGGAGTTCACTGGTGACGCAATTGAGTGGCATCCTGTCGACATTTCTGCGTCCTGTAATCGAGTCGCTACCCTTGACGGTCACCTAGAGAATGTGTGGACGGAAACTACCCAGCCGCTCACGCCAGATGCGGCCAAGGAGGCGATGCGATCGCAGCCTTCCCTTGATTTACCGTCATCGCCATCGCCATTAATTACGGTGTTTGATGACCCAGACCGCCCGCAACCTCGACTAGACCGGATGATTGGTAATGGGATGGGGATTGCTACCGGTGGTCTCAAAGATACCCCGTTCGGGATGCAATTCGATGTCTTATCGCATAATACGATTCGGGGTGCTGCGGGGGCGAGTTTGCTGAATGGAGAGTTACTCGTCGAATCCGGTTGGGTATAATTACGCGATCTTGTACGACGCAATGGCATTCTCGTCTGGTGTTACGCCTCGGCCAGGACCGGTGGGCACGGTGAGGGTCCCGTTTTCAGGCTGGATGGGTGATTCGAGGATCGCTGTTCGCAGCGCATTGTCGGCTTGATCCCATTCAAACAACAACCGATCTGTTGCGCTTGGATCACTTGGGTATCTGAGGAGAGTACTTGCGAAATGAAGACTGGCTTTTCGAGCTTAACGAGTGTCGCCGTTCTCGAAGTGCGAATACCACTTGCACTGCCGTATCCTGCATGCTCCCCAAGCAGATATTCTATCGGATAGACCGTGATATCCGTGATTTCCATACCATTCGTACCCAATCCTCCCCGAAAAAGCTGTGTTAGAAGTCCGTGACCGCGCCAGCAAGGGTCTCTATCGGATGTTCAATCGGTGAATCGATCGAGCTATCCTTTAATTGTGTGCGACACGACACGCCTGGAGCGATTACTGTCCTCCCGTCACTACTCGTGACTTGATTAACTAAGATCGACCCGATCGATTTTGACAACCCGAAATGCTCGCTTTCGTACCCGAAACTCCCAGCCATTCCACAACACCCAGAATCAAGCACATCAACTGAGAACCCACACTGTTCGAGTACCGCCGGTGCATGATAAGCTTCATTGAGGGCTTTTTGGTTACAGTGGCCATGATACGTCAACCGTCGATCATCTACCGTCACATCGAGCGATTCGACCAGATTATAGGTGTTGAGGAATTCGAAAATCCCATAGGTTTCAGCCGCAATCGGATTCACTGATTCGTGTTCGAGGAGACTGAAGTACTCGTCATGGAACATGGACACGTCTGACGGTTCGAGACACACCACAGACCAACCCCGTTCTACCCAGGGCGCTAGTTCATCGATGTTTTGTTCGGCAATCTCTCGGGCTTCATCGAGGAATCCTTTAGAATAGGGTGCTCGTCCGCTCGACTTGACATTCGATACGACATCGACGTGACAGCCGAGCGATTCGAGAACTCGAACCGCCGCTTTACCAATTTCTGGATCGCTGTACTCAGTGTAGGTATCGGGAAATAGCAGTACTTTGTGTGTCGCGTCATCGAGACTGACTCGGGGGGATCGTTCGTTCATCCACGTTGAGAAGGGCGTTGCGGTGAACGAGGGCAGCGTCCGGTTCCGAGCGATCCCGACGGATTTTTCTAAGAGAACCCGGGCCCCTGGCAGTTGCTGTCCCCAATTTGATATCGGTGCAAATCGGCTACCGAGCATCGATACCGTATCGATGTGTGCGAACAACCAGTCACGGAGACTTGAGCCTTCTTCTTGATGGTACTGGTGTTTCACTTCGGCTTTCAACTTCGCTAAATCAACCCCCGTCGGGCAATCGTTCATACATCCTTTGCACCCAACACACAAATCTAGAACTTCCTGTTGAAACCACTCCGAGTATAACGTTTCCTGCGGGAGTTCCCCACTAATCGCCGCCCGTAACATGTTCGCACGACCGCGCGTCGTCTCCATTTCGTCTTTGGATGCTCGATAGGTCGGACACATCGTGTCCTGACCAGTTTGGCGACACGTCCCACACCCGTTGCATAATTCGACGAGTTCCGCGAAGCTCCCATTGTCAGTGAAATCAAGGGTGGTTTGTGGTTCAATCGATTGATAGGACGCTCCGTATCGCAAATGGTCCCGCATATCCGCCCCAACTCCCCGCGTGGAATCTGGCCCGATATCCTCTTCGGAATCGCGATACACAACATTCCCCGGATGAAGTAACCACTCCGGATCGAAGGCGGTCTTGATGGTTTTAAACCCGTCCCAAAGTGACTGTCCATACATTTTCGGATTGAACTCGGTTCTCGCCATTCCATCGCCATGCTCGCCGGAGAATGATCCATGATGTTCCAAGACGAGGCTTGTCACATCGTCCGCAATCGACCGCATCGTTTGGATACCTGCATCCTGTTTCAAATTCAAGATCGGCCGAATATGCAGTGTTCCCGACCCAGCGTGAGCGAAATACGCTGCAGAGGTTCCATGGTCTTCAAGTATCTCTTGGAATTTCTCCACGTACTCCGCGAGTTCACTGGGTGGCACAGTGGCATCTTCGATAAAAGGATATGGTTTTGGATCGCCATCCAGTGACATTAATAATGGAATCGCAGCTTTCCGGAGTTTCCATAATTTCTCCTGGGCATTCGGTTCATACGCCTCAATGACGTCGAATGCGTCCCCTGACTCGAGAATTGCAGTGTTTAATTCCGCTATTGCTTGCGTGAAATCGGACTGTAACTCAGAGTCGACTTCGACCATGATCGCCGCGGCAGTTCCGGTGGGTATCGGGTCGACGAACGCCGCGTACCCATCCGATTCACTCGCTAACCGAAACACCTCCTCATCCATTAATTCGACCGCGCTCACATCGTGCTCAAGTACCACAGGAACAGCGGCTAACGCGTCAATTAAATCATCGAAGCAATACACGGCAAGTGCGGTATCGTCTGGTTTCGACACGAGGTCAACGGTGGATTCGACCACAATCCCGAGTGTACCTTCAGATCCAACGAGGAGTTTTGAGAGATTAATACACCGTTCTTCCGCATCGTTCTCATAGATAACTCGATTTAGATTATACCCAGATACAGTTCGTTTCAGGTTCGGATACCGGCTCTCTATCTCTTTCTCATTCCCGTCCACCACTTCACGCACCGTCCGATAAATTTCAGCTTCTTGATTGTCTTGGGCGAGTATCTCTTCCCACTCATCCGAACCGATAACAATCTCTCTCGTTGTAATCAGGCTCCCATCCGCAAGCACTACTGAAAGTTCTTCAGTATAGGCATCTGTGATTCCGTATCTCACAGAATGCGCTCCTGTGGAATTATTCCCAATCCCACCCCCGATTGTTGCTCGATTCGAGGATGCGGGGTCCGGGGCAAACTTCAAGCCATACTGAGCTAGCGCCGCGTCGAGGTCGTCCTGGACCACTCCTGGTTGGACTGTTGCTGTCTTCTCCTCCACGTCGATTTCTTGGATATCATCCATGTATTTCGAGAAGTCGATAACGATACACCCAGGGCCGACGGTTTGGCCAGCTAACGATGAACCGGCTCCTCGCGGTAAGACAGGAACATCGTGTTCTCTAGCCGTAACGACAGCTGCCTGGACATCCTCTATTGATCGTGGGATTACAACTCCAGCTGGCTTCGCCTGATAAATACTCCCATCAGTCGCGTATAGAATCTGTGAGTATTCGTCAAACCGGACTTCACCATCGATCTGCTCAGCTAATGCGGTAGCGAGCGATGCATACTCGGAAACCGCGTTTACGTCGTACTTCTGTGAATCTCGGAAAGCCAAAAAATCATGCGTGGCGTCCGCGTTCCCCTCGGTTGCCATTGGGAGTGATCCGTTGTGCCGCGGGTTAAGCACTGTGGATCATTGAGTGGTACAGTAAAGTGAATCACGCAAACCACCTAGAATAACTGTCTCTCTACTTCATACCCCGGAAACCATACTCATTCTCATCCTTGATACATGCTAACAAAGACTTTAGTATTGGACTTAGTAACTCAGTGATGAAGAAGCTATGAGCGCTATCAACGGGTCCCCACCTGATGCCGACTTGTCCCTTGAACACCTCCCTGAATTCGAGCTCAGCTACCTCTATGACAACAAATCCAACCCAACCGAAATCACTGTCTTCACATCGGATCCTGATGACAAAATCGCCACTCATTGGATCACCATCAATGCGACAGCCACGGTTCCCCTAGACGAAATCGCGTAACTACACCCTACACATACTCTTTGAATATTCTACGAACATCGAGTTACCAAACTCTCTTCTCAATGTTCCCTACGCCTAATCCACCAGGGTATCCACTCTAACGAACCAGCCCGACGAAATATCTACTAATTCTCAATCACTCATTGACTCGTAATTCGGTCACTATCTAGAAGGACACGAGATTTTTGAGGTCCGCTTCAATACCATCGGCCTCAATCCTCGAAACATTCTCTGCGAGGATATCAGCAACTCGCTCGTAATAATCTGGGGTGTACCCCGCATTATGCGGCGTTATGAGGACATTCCCAAACGTCCATAACTCATGGTCTTCTGGAAGCGGTTCTGGATCAGTTACATCAAGCGCTGCGCCACGTATCCCTTCACCCTGTAACTCGCTCACTAACGCGTCCGTCTCAACCACTGGACCCCGCGCGATATTTAATAACACAGCCGACGGGGGGAGAGTTTCAAACGCCGCTGCATCAATCAATCCCCGCGTCGTATCAGTAAGCGGACACGCTAACACCAAGTAATCGGTCTCAGCAAGCGCCTCGTGGAATTCTTCAGAACCGAACCCAATGACTGAATCAGTCGGCCCACCCTTCTCAGGTGTGTACCGAACACCAATTGTCTCCACATTAAATCCTTCTAACCTAGTACTAATCGCCTGACCAATCGGTCCCAATCCAACAATCGTCACCGTACTTTCATTTAATTCACCCGCTTGATAATGCCGCCACTCTCGACGCTGTTGCCGCCGCCACCCTTCGTGTAACTCCCGTGCGAACACGAGCATCATCCCAATCACCCATTCAGCCACATTCGGTCCATGCACCCCTCCCGCATTCGTAACTTTCACCTCTTGCTCCGAAAACGCCGCTAGGGGTAAATGATCGGTACCGGCATACAAACACGCAAATAAATCTAATTCACTTGTCTGCTCAAGCAACGATTCATCGAGCGACAACCCAGTAACAATCGGTACCCCAGGCAGCATATCGTACTCCTCAGCCGGTGTTCTCGCTAATTGCACATCGTACTCCGGTAGCCGAGATTGAATTGCATCTTGATAATCACGGATAGGAATCCCATGGACATCACGACGTAACACAAGGATATCTGGCGCACTCATATGAAGCATCAAGGACGGGGGGGCTCTTTGTCTCTTCGAGTACAACTTAATTATTCGCCGGTAAAGCAAATGTTTTGACAGTCACGCCGCAATATGGGTCACGATGCCTGATCCCCGACTCCGCGATTGTTCGTGCGAAGCGAAAATCGCGCGAGTCGTCCTAGGCAATTGCGGTCCATTATCTCCATCTGAAGTCGCTGAAGAAGCATTCATTTCTACAGAACGGGCTCAAACTGGGTTATCAGAACTCGAAGAACGCGATGTCGCGAAGCCCGTGTGCGGGATGTGCTCGAAAAAAGAAGTCGTGTACGCACTCACCAACCAAGAAGAACCGACGAGCCCGAACCCTTAATCCCGATTCTCCCCTAGTATAAAACACGCACCGTTGTCCCCGCCAGAGTATGCCTCTGAGGGCGCAATGAATGAGCGGTGAACCCCGGTGCGTAACAGGCCCGGCACGAGGGTTTCCCGGCTGAGATGGCCTACCGCCCACGATGAAGCCGGTGGTTAGTGTTCCGGGCTACACTCCTTATCCACTCACCAATAACAATCACAGTACTTCTCTCGCCATTAGGCAAAAGGGGGTGGGGGGTTAGAATCGAAGATGTGATGTGGAACTCGGACCGTCATCGTCCTGATCATCGACACGTGGCCCGTCATGGAGATAGGCCACATCGTCATCGGTTAAATACACTTGTCCGTTTTCAATGGTTATATCGATGGGTTGGAGCATCGTTTCCGCAGCTGGGCCGTTATCGCAATTTCCCGAACACGCATCGAATATTGACCCATGCTTCGGACAAATAATGCCCTCATCCCGCATTATCGCCCCAATCCCCTCTCGGTAGAGTCGCTGGTTTTCATGGGTACACCGATTGATCCACGCTGTAACCGCGGTGTCCATGGTTTCGTCCTCGCATGGAACAAGCAGGATCTCTAGTTCTTCGCCGGCATTATTGCGCGCTGTGAATAACCATCCCTTTGCTTCTCGCACGGTATCGACGCTCGTCAACCGGTACCGTGAAGACATAAACAGCACTCGCGTCTGGTACCGCTTCGAACCATCGATATGTAGCGACGGTAAATTCTGTCATCGGTCTCAGTTCCAGTGAAACACGCTCTCTTTGAACCTCGCACCCTAGACGCTCTGCGAATCGTTACACCCCCCCTAGTGTAGCAATCGTGTTACCATATTCGGAATTGTTTATTTCGTGAAGAGAGAACGACGCAGCATGGAAATTAAGCGGCTCGGCAGTCTGTCGGAGGCTGAACGCGATTTCTTCCTCAATCGAGATGCCGGGACTGATGCGATCCTCAAGGATGTCGAACCGATTCTCAGACGCGTAAACGAAGATGGTGATGCCGCGTTACGAGAATTTACGCGAAAATTCGATGACGTAGACCTCGATACAATCGAAATCACACACGAAATCGAAGGTGCAAGCGCTCGTATTGAGGACTCGATTCAGACAGCCATCGAGGAGGCAGCAGCAAACATTCAATCGTTCCACGAGGCGCAACTTCCGGCAGATTGGCGTCAATCATTTGAGGATCGTTCGTTGGGCCGAATCCACAAACCCATTGATCGTGTGGGAATTTATGTCCCGGGTGGGACCGCTGCCTATCCCTCGAGTGCGCTAATGGGGATTATTCCAGCTGTGGTCGCAGGTGTCTCAGAAATATTCGTGGTAACACCCCCCGGCGACCCCATTAACCCTGTGACACTCGCTGCCCTAGAAATGGCCGATCCAACACGCGTCTTTTCAGTCGGTGGCGCTCACGCCATCGCCGCATTAGCATACGGGACGGAAACTATCCCGCCAGTTGAACTCATTGCTGGCCCCGGGAACCAGTGGGTGACTGCCGCGAAGCGGTGTGTTCGATCAGAGGTCGCTATTGACTTCCTTGCCGGACCAAGCGAAATCCTCATCATCGCTGATAACTCTGCAAACCCCTCATTTATTGCTGCCGATCTTATCGCGCAAGCCGAACACGATCCGAATTCTTCTGCCGTGCTTCTCACCCCGTCGGAATCTCTCGCGACTGCTGTCAAACAGTTTATCGACGAATACTGCGCTGAAACGCCGCGGGAGGAGATCGTCCAAGACGCATTATCGAACGCTTCAAGCGGCATACTGATCTCAACAGATATGGCGTCGGCGGTTGCCTTCGCAAATGACTACGGCCCCGAGCATTTATCCATCCAAACCAGTGATCCAGACGCTCTATTGTCTTCTATTTCAAATGCCGGGAGCGTGTTCCTCGGTGAGTATTCGCCGGTTGCCGCCGGTGACTATGCGACCGGTCCAAATCACGTACTCCCCACCGGGGGCAGATCTAAAACCACTGGTGGTCTCTCAGTGGATACGTTCCTTCGGTCATTCACCGTCCAAGCATTAGAGAAACCCGCCCTCGAATCGCTTGCTTCTACCATCACAACACTCGCATCAGCAGAAGGTCTCCACGCCCACGCCGACAGTATCTCCGCCAGATTTGACAACATCGATGAGTAATATTCCGGGAACGCCCGTAGGTTAGCGTCAACATTAACACCCTCCCGACCCAATTCTCCCTCATGAGTACCGCTGCGGAACAGAGTGACCAACCAGAAATATCAGTAACGGAAACCGCCGCGACGGAAGCCATCGACTTAATGGAAAACGAGGGCCTCGACACATCAGAATCCGGATTACGGTTATTTGTCCAACAAGGCGGGTGCGCCGGGTTATCCTATGGCATGCGATTCGAGAACGAACCAGACGAAGAAGACACAATCTACACACACCATGATCTGCGTGTGTTTGTTGATCCAGCGAGTATGCGGTACATTGGCGGAAGTGTCCTTGATTATGAAGGCGGCCTCCAAGGCGCTGGGTTCACCGTAGATAATCCCAATGTTGTTAGTGAATGCGGCTGTGGCGAATCATTCCGAACCTAACAAATCAGAATGAGTGGTTACCCGTCCTCAGTTACTTCGAACGCAACGGTCACTTCGGCTTGATATTCTCTGTTATCAACACTCGCAATCTCCATCCCGAGATTATCGACCTCAACCCAATGAATATTCTCTACTGTTTCGTCAGCCCGATCGACGGCGGCATCAGCCGCACTCGTGAAACTTTCTGAACTTGTCCCGATCAATGTTATTTTCTTAAATACCATGGTCATGTCCTAATTAAATCGATTATCGGTGCGGAACCATTCCGCACCCCTACGAACGTGTTACTCGTGACAATTGGTTAAATATACGGATTGAATAGCCAACGCCGGATGCGTTCTGTTGAAGACAGACCTATTCATGGGCTGCATCCCACTCATCTGGCCGACGCATGTTTGCGCAATTATTACACACAATTCGACCCATTGAATCCATCGCATTATTGACAGTCTCGCAATTTGAGCAATAATAACCAAACCGTTTGGATCGATCAGGGGATTTATACAAAACGTGAAACGGTCCCTTTGATCCCCGTTCAGATTCGTCCGACGCGACAAAAACAGTCGCTCCATCTGGCGTCCTCAATTGTTCCATACTAGTAATTGGTCGCATTCCTGCTTAACCTTCTGGATACCAGCCCGAAACACAATCACCTAGTCCTTCCAATTACCCGACGACACTCGAGTCGATTCAAGAGAAAATCAATCGCAACACCCACCACTACTAACCTACAATCCGTTCCTCACAGTATTACATCGACCTATTGATAACCATCCCACCCCAACTATTTCAGCAAGACCCGATCTATCGTCCCCGCTCACCATAAGTATGAAACGAGTTTTCGTCCCGGTAAGATACCCGTTATCCTATCATTCTGAACAAACACTAGAAACCGCCATCGAAACGGCGATCGAACACGACGCGGAATTAACGATCCTCCATGTCGATTTATTCCAAGACGCGAAACAAGTCACGAGAACTGATCTCAAAAAAGCCGTTGAATCTCGATTTGGAACGATCCAGAATGTAAGATACGTCGTAAGACGAGGCTTTCTGGTCGAGGAAACTATATTAGAAGAAATCGCAGCAGAAAATGCTGACATCGTTGTCATCGGGAAGAAACAAGTCGGTCGATTACGCTCGGCGATCAACAGAATCATCGGAGACCCAGATATTGAGTCATTCCTCAGAACGAAACTCGATTGTGAAATTCTCCCTGTGAGTATTAACTAACGCCTCGAATCCCCGGGCAACTGTTCATCAGACTGGATATCAACATTGAGCTCCCCACTCGTTTCATCGAACACTAGATGTGAGTGCGGGTACGCGATGGTTACATCTTGCTCAGCAAGGCCATCCCAGACCCGACTGTTAACTTTCGACCGAACCCGGTCTAGGTAGTACGGGAGTTTCACCCAATACCGAAGCGTCAATAACACCCCATGATCCCCGAATTCATTAATGTAACACACGGGCTTCGCAGGATACCGCGCACTCCCAATCCGAATATCAGGTCCTCCGGCGATCACTTCCGATGTATTCTTCGCGGCGTCAATCATGACTTTTCGTGCCGCATCAATATCGCTTTCATACGTGACTAACAACGGGAGTGAAAGCCGCGTCCGCTCGTCTTCCGCAGAATAATTAATCACGGTTCGTTCCCGAATCGTCGAGTTCGGCAGAACGATAAACGTATTTTCGAGCGTGAAGATTTTCGTGTACCGTAACGTCACGTCCTCGACGTACCCCCGTTGGTTGAGATCCGCGAGTTCGATCAAATCACCCACCTCATATGGCTGATCGGCGAGCACAAAGACACCGCTAATGACGCTTCCAATGATCGGGGCAAGAATTATCCCGAGTATCACGGAAAAAACCGCGGCAGACAAAACGATGTCTCCAAGCCGGAGCCCAAGCATCCCGAGCCCGAGAAAAATCGCGATAACCACGATTGTCATCCGAACACTCCGAAGTACCGTTCGAGTAACACTCGGTCGGCGAAACCGTCGAGCTACTGGCCGTCCAAGCACCCGAACGATGATACCCGACATATAAAACCCGAGAATTACGATCGCAATCGCAAACACCCACCTGATCCCCGGGATCGTAAACACCAACTCCACGACCGCATCTGGGTCTAGTTGGAGGAGTCCCATCCCAGGTGACGCTCTCATGGTACTGGGCTCTCACTCACCACGCAAAATGGTTCTGTTCACCTACCCACCCAATCCCCATACAGCTGGTCTAGACGAGTACTTGTTATTGGTGATAATCGATTCCTTGCTCCGTAATCACAGAATCTAGTAAATCTGTCGGTGTTGCATCATACGCCGGGTTACACACCGAGAACCCGACCGGTGGCTCCCGGATCACTTCACTAACCGCCCGATAATCGTTCTCGAATTTGAATTCTCCCTCAACTAGTTTTGCACTCGAACCAATAACCGACATCGGAACATCCTCTTTCTTCGCAACGACTGCCAACGGGTACGTACCCACCCGGTTATATAACGTGGAATCAACAATACAATCCATCCCAACGACCACACGATCGATTTTACTCATTACAAATCCAGCGGCACTATCTACTATCAATCGCGGCGAGACATGCGGAATGTCCGCAAGTTCCCTCGCTGTTTTCCGCCCAAGATACCGCGGTCTCGCCTCCGTCACATACACGGTCCTCTCCGTGTCATCTGGTATTTTTTCGATTGCAGACAATACCGTGGTTGAATAATCATGCAGTAACAAACACTCATCGTGCTGGAGAATCGAAACAGCGTTTTCCGCCGCCTCGTATTTAGCCATCTCAACCCGATTTACAACCCGTTGAATTACGGACGACACCGCTTCCTTTGCTTCACCAACAGAAGAAAATTCACTCGCCCCAACGCTACCCACTATTTCCCATTGCGTAGTAACTAACGACGCATGCGATGGACTCGCCCGTTGTAACGCATCGCTATTACGCTCCAACGCGCGAATGAACTCCTCGACCGTCGCAAACTCCCGCTCAAGCAGCGATTCAAGTGACCTTGCAGCCTTCACCGCGACCGCAGACGAACTGTGAGTCTGCATGTCTCTGATCTCCTCGACAGTTTCGTCAATCATAACCAACCACTACACTCACTCGCCAAATATACCTTACCGAAACCCACTCCTTTGTAAAACAACGACTTGGCACAGTTTTACTAAACGGATGTTTTCGGATATTTGAAAGCATTCCGCGCTCTGGGTTCTCCTATATGCCGCCAACCAACACACTCATCATGCACACTGTCTCGGGAGCCTCTAGTGATGACGCCGCCAAAATACTCCACTCTGAACTTACCACCCGGCTCCCCGAACTAGACATCCACCTCGCGAACACGCCACCCCAAACAAAAAACCACATACCGTCTGCCGAAATCCTAATAGCAGGCGTCCTTCCTTCTTCATATCTCGAACTAGCGACGGAACTCCAGTGGATCCAATCAACCTTTGCCGGCGTAAACCGCTACGACCACGAGTATTTCGACGAACACAATATCGAATTCACGAGCGCCTCCGGGGTCCATGCAATCCCCATCGCCGAACACGTCATCGGGGTCCTATTATACTTCGAACAGAACCTGAGACGAGCCATCAAACAACAAGAAAAACACGTGTGGGAACGCTGGCAAGGAGACGAATTACACGGACAAACCATCGGAATCATTGGTGTTGGTGCCATTGGAACCCGAATCGCTGAACTAGCGAACGCGTTCCAAATGGAGGTCCTCGGCATCAAAAAACACCCAGAATCTTATCCCTCGGCCGTCGATGAAATCTATGGTCCCGACGGATTATACGACGTCCTCGAAGTCGCTGATTACGTAGTCATTTCATGCCCCCTCACAGACGAAACCCGCGGATTAATTGGTAGCGACGAACTGAGCGCCATGAAATCCTCTGGCATCCTCGTCAACATTGCTCGAGGCGACATTGTTGATGAAACTGCCCTCGAACGTGCCATACCTTGGGGCGTCATCGGAGGAGCCGCCCTCGACACCGTCTCCACCGAACCGCTCCCCGCAGACTCCCCGCTCTGGGATTTATCGAACGTCCTCATCACTCCCCACATTTCCGGCACCACCCCACAATACATGGATCGACTAGCTGACATCTTCGAAAACAACTACCGAACACTCTTCGCCAACAACCAAGAATAATCCCACTCATTACCAGTCTGCTCGTTACCGCCTGAAGCTAATCATCCCTTAATATTACACACCGGATACGTCCGCGCAACCTTATCACCGATTCCCAACTCATCCGATAGTCGCACCACTTCATCAACGTCCTTGTACACCCCCGGCGCTTCCTCCGCAATAGTCGCTCCCGATTGCGCCTTCACAAACACCTTACTCTGCTCCCGAAGATCATCCCGGACATCCTCACCCCAATACTCCTTTTTCGCTTGTGTCCGACTCATCACTCGACCTGCACCATGCGCTGTAGACCCGAACGTCAATCCCATTGCCTCTTCCCCACCACGCAACACGTAACTCCCACTCCCCATACTCCCCGGAATAATAATCGGCTGCCCAACGGACCGATATGCCCGCGGAACGGCTTCATGCCCAGCAGGAAATGCCCTTGTCGCCCCTTTCCGATGCACAAACAACTCCCGCTCCTCCCCATTAACCAAATGTCTCTCTTTTTTTGCAATATTATGCGCCACATCATACAACAATTCTATTTCCAAGGCCTCCCACGACTGCCCAAACACCTCAGAAAACACCTCCCGAACCGCGTGCATAATCAACTGCCGATTTACCCACGCATAATTAATCGCTGCACCCATCGCTTGATAATACTCCTCAGCCAACTGACTCCCTGCTGGCGCCGCCGCTAACTCTTTATCCGGCAATTTATCCAGTAACTCACTATGTTCCTTTTCGATTTTCCGAAGATAATCCGTGCACGTCTGATGCCCAAGGCCCCGTGAACCACAATGAATCAACACCACAATTTGATCCTCAGATAACCCGAACGCTGCTCCGACATCATCACGGAACACATCGGTTACACGTTGCACCTCAAGGAAATGATTCCCCGATCCCAAACTCCCAATTTGATTTTTCCCCCGATCCTTCGCATTTTGCGACACCATACTCGGATCACTCTCCGGCCGAAACCCCTCATCTTCACAATGCAATAAATCATCACGCGTCGCATACCCTTCCTCAACCGCCCACTCCATCCCCCGATCGAGAATTGCATTCACTGCTCCAATTGATCCTTCAACGATCCCACCGCCACCGAGACCGGATGGAATCCGATCAAACAACGCGTCAACCAGTTCTTCTTCGTGACCCTGCACATCACTATACTCCAAATTCGTCTTTACCATCCGCACGCCACAGTTCGAAACCACAAATCCATTCGCGAGAAAATTATGTGCATCGTGACGGACACCAATATCATATACCGTCTCAACACCGCATTCAGTAATCGAAGCGATTTCTGTTTCTACTGTCAAATTATTCCGCACCGATACTTTGTCGCAGTATTCCTCGAAACTCGGAAAGCCAAGCGGTGGTCGAGGTTTGTCTTTTTGTTCGCTCCAAATGTCCCGTTCGATAACCCGATTATTAACTCCGTTGTAGCTATGTTTCATCTCGTACTGCGCCGATCCACCATCGGTCATTACCCCTGCGTTTTCCTCGATGCCAGATCGCCGGTCAATAACCCGCTGTTTTCGCTTTAGATATTGAGCTGATTGGAGCCCTCGTTTCTGTTTAGCGCGCTGAAACCGGTAACCAATGGTGGTGAAAAACCGAATGAGATTCGGAGATTCGTTTTTAATTCCGAATCGGAACTGGATCGTATCAAGCTGGCTATTCGAGTCTGCCGCAACTTGACTAATAGCGTTCGTTCTAACTCCGAGACCCTGGAGAACCTCGACAAGCCCTTTGATAAATTGTTTACCAGCTGCTTTGTTGGCTACAGCCCTCGTATGGGTAAACTCAGGGCAATTTAGATTCTTAGTTGTCATAGCGGCCGGAGAACTTAATTCTGCACCGAATAACCCGGAAATATATAGCGCTTTCTGCCAATCGGCTAGGTCATTGAGAATTGATGGTAGTTCATAATCAGACGTGATTTTCGATCCCTCCGGTGCTCCCAACCGAATCAAAAGTTGTTTGAACGCGTTTGCGGATAACCGAACACTACACGCTTTCGTATCAAATTCATTACTATTTACACCGTGTTCACGGTCTGGGTTATATACTTTTGAGGATGTGAATCCCACCGCTTCAATACTCTCCTTAATTGCCTCAACATCTTCGGGAGCGCCATAAAAACACGTTTGGGTGTCGTTAAACGACCCATCTCCAGTGAAATATCCGAGGAGTTTCAAGAGGTGATTCAATTCATCATCCGTCGAATACAACGGGAGCAACCCCCGTTCCTCCAGCGCATCGATCAATTGCGGGTCCTCATCCTTGAAATCCGCCTCATCAAGAACCACGAATTCAGGTAGTTCTTCGTTCGGAAAGCCTCTGAACGGATTGACATAAACCGAATCACCTTCCGAAAGATCATGCACATCAACCATCCCATCCGGCGTCAAGAATGGATGGTCCTCAGTCGCTTTGATAGTTTCACCAGTCAGCGTTTCGATTTCATAAACCGTCTTTCCAGAGGTTTCAGTCGCCAGGACAATCTCAGACGGAACCATGGATTCTCCCGAAACAACCGCTCGTTCCCCCTCGAATTGATGGACGACTGATTCAAGGGATTCCCGACGACCAAATTCCAATAACACATCAGTATCTCCCGACAAACAATTAATGTCGTACCCCACTGCTCCAGGAGATATGCAGCCGGTTTCAGCATCGATGCCGGCGACACCGCCAACGGGGAATCCATAACCTTGGTGACCGTCTGGCATACAGATCGCGTGTTGCTGAATGCCGGGCAATTCAGTCGTGTTTTTTAATTGCTGGAGGGTTTTGTCATCGCCAATCTCTTCTAGTAACGTTTCACTGGCGAGGACAATCGCGGGGACACGCATCGAATCCTCTTGCGGGATTTTCCAGACATGTTCTCGGAGTTTTTCGAGGGTGATCCCTTGGGCAGAAAAAGTGGTCATACTAGGGGGATAGGATTCACGGCGGGAATAGCGTTACTCACGATGGATACAACACCACGCGATTATACGTCAAGGACAACGTAAATTCGCCAGCCATTATCAGTCTGCTCGATGTCCATCTCGGAATACGTGACTGCTTTAATTTCGCGGGCTTGGAGTCCTTCGAGCGGCACACCACGAGCCGTCCCGGTGACGCGCCACCCATTGGGATCGTTTACTGACACGGTGTGATCGGTCGGTAATACATTCCGGACATCTCGTTCGTAAATTAACCGATCGAGAAAATCAAACAGTAATGCCTCCGGGTTCTCCGCGTCGAGATCGAATGTGAATTCACTCCCACCCGAATCAGGAATATCGTCGCATTGTGCAGCAGCCAGCCCATCAGCCACAGCTCCAAACGCGTCACCAAGCGTTTTGCCCGTCGCCCGAATCGCGACATCCGCTGTGTGCCCCACTAATTCGAACGGCATATCTCACTCCTTTTACCCACACCCAAATGGTCATACTGATTTCACTCTCTGATCCCCCGGCCAACCTCGTAATTATGGACGGTAAAATTATATTTCCCCCAATCATAGCAGTAACTGGTGAGTATTAACGTTGAGAACCGGGTGATCGAGCCAGGGAGCGCTGAACTCCTCGACGACGCCTGGGCCCTCAAAGAACGCATCCGACGGGAAGCCACCGTGCTGAAACAACGAAAAGGATTCTTCTCCCGCGCCTACAAACGGTCAACGGTCTATTGTGCTGTCCTTCCCGAAAATAACGAACTCATTGGCTTCGCCGCAACCCGCCAAGACGGGTACATTATGTTTCTTGCCGTGTCACCCGATCACCAGGGGGACGGTTTCGGTGAACAACTCGTTGCCCGCGTTGCTAACAACCATCGGCAGGTGTCTTGTCACGCCCGCGTCACGAACGAAAACGCCATTGGATTCTACGAGAATCTGAATTTCAGTATCGTGAGGCGAATCAACAATTATTACGAGGACAACGGCGACGCCTACTATCTCCGTCTCGGTGATGAAAATAACCTCACTGACCGACTATCCGCGATTTTCAATCGCTAACCCGCCTGTTGCCTACGGCCATCGTCACGGTTTTGTCTATCCTCCCCCTCCGGCGAATCATGGATACTCGCCGAGAGATTCTCGAATTATTACGAAGAAACGCCCGGTATTCAAGCGATGAAATCGCTCGGCAACTCGACGCAGACACGACAACAGTCGAATCGATCATTAATGAACTGGAAGCAGATAACGTTATTCGTGGGTACCAGGCAGTCATCGACTGGAGTGAAACTTCTCATTCGTATGTCGAAGCAGAAGTCGAATTAAACGTAGAACTAGACCGGGATACGAGTTATCGAGATATCGCGAAGCGTATCGCTGAATACGATGCGGTATCGAGCCTTCGGTTAGTCAGTGGCGAATACGATTTTGTCGCCGATCTTGAAGGTGAATCCATGCGTGCCTTGTCTGATTTCGTTGCAGAACAAATCGCACCGATCCCCGAAGTGACTCAAACAGTGACGCATTTCGTTATGGAGACCTACAAAGATCGCGGGATCGTTATCGATTCAGATGATGACGACGAACGGTTGTCCATCTCACCATGACCCAAAGATGTTTTTCTTACAGCGAAGGTGGTGTTCGTGGAACTTAGTGATCGGGTGAAAGATATACCACCCTCTGGAATCAGGCGGTTTTTTGAACTTGCCGAGGAGAAAGATGACGTGATTTCGCTCGGTGTTGGAGAACCTGATTATAGCGCGCCGTGGCCCGCTCGTAACGCAGCTATTGATTCACTTGAACGCGGACTAACGTCCTATACCACAAATCGCGGTCGACGGGATCTCCGAACGGCGATTGCAGGTCACGTCGAGCGATATGATCTCGATTACGAAGCCGATACGGACATCCTCGTGACAACCGGTGTCAGCGAGGGGATTGATCTCGCGATGCGCGCGCTGATAAACCGCGGTGACCGCGTGGCCGTAGCTGAGCCCTCATATATCTCGTACGTCCCGACAGTCCGGTTTGCTGACGGTGAGCCATTATCTGTTCCAACGCTGCCCGAGGACGATTTCCAATTATCTTATTCCCGATTAAATGACGCGGGCGCGGAGACCGCTGAAGTACTCGTGATGTGTTATCCAAACAATCCGACCGGTGCGGTGCTGCCGGACGACCGCCTAGAGGAAGTCGCTGACTTTGTGATTGAACATGATCTCACCGTTCTTTCCGACGAAGTTTATGCTGCGCTCACATATGGATCGGACCATACCTCGATTGCAACGCTCCCGGGGATGCGCGAACGAACGATCGTTTTCAACGGGTTCTCAAAAGCTTACGCGATGACGGGATTGCGACTCGGATACGCAATGGGACCAGCGGAAATCATTGGTGCGATGAATCGAATCCACCAATACACGATGCTATCGTCGCCTACGACAGCACAATACGCCGCGATTGAAGCCATCAATCAGTGTGATGACGCGGTCGAAGATATGCGGTCAGAATACAATCGCCGTCGACGCTTTGTGTTATCCCGGTTCGATGATATCGGCATGGAGTGTTTTACCGCCCAAGGAGCGTTTTATGTGTTCCCGGAATCCCTCGGTGACGACGAAGAATTTTCCGAAGAACTCCTCCAAGCGCAAGGAGTGGCAGTCGTCCCAGGGAGCGTGTTCGGCGCCGGCGGTAGCGGGCACTTGCGAGTGTCGTATGCGACCGGCATGAACGATTTACGGGAAGCCTTGAATCGCATCGAGACCTTTGTGCGGGAGCAGTACTAATCGACGGAAGCGCCTAATACAATCCGTGTCATCAATGAGTGTAATGGATGACCGGACGCGCGCGTATCTACGCGGTCGGTTCCGCGATTACTATCGCCGGGCATCAATTGACCCGCCGCCCCTTGCTCCCAGTCGGGAGTGGGGCTATATTCCGTGGTCGTCGGGTGGGACGACGATGGTTCGGCATTTATCCTTACTCGAATACGGTGAGTTAGCGAATTTTTTGACGAACGAACAACCACGCCATGTGTATTATTCGGCTGGTATTTATGCAGATCCGGCTGCTGATGGAATGGCTGACAAACACTGGGAAGGCTCAGATCTGGTCTTTGATCTCGATGCGGATCATTTACCATCGGTTTCACCCGAGGAGGATTCCTATAGCACGATGCTTGAGGAATGTAAGAACGAATTACTCAAACTCATCGAGTTCCTCACAGAAGATTTTGATTTCGAGGATCTCCAGGTCGTGTTTTCAGGGAGTCGAGGGTATCATGTTCACGTTAGAGACGAAACGGTTCGACCATTAGATCGGGAAGCGAGACGAGAAATAGTTGATTACATTAGAGGTCGGAACATCGAATTTGACGATGTGTTAACGACGGAATCAGTGGAGGGATTGGGGCGACAAACGCCAGCTGAGCGCCGGTCACTCAAACGATCAGGCGGCTGGGGACGGCGATTCCATGACTCTCTTGTCGAATTCATTAATGAATTGCTTGCTGACGAGGAGGAATCCGCAGTCGAGCGGTTACAGTTGTTTGACGATATTGGGCCAGAACGAGCCCGCGCTGCACTAACCGCGGCCAGACAGAATTATTCCGAAATCGAACGCGGGAATGTTGATATTCACCCGGCTTTTTATCGGTTCGCCAAAGAATTTTTTGCTCGAGCAGTTACTCAGCATACAGCGGCGATTGATGAACCAGTCACCGTTGACACCCATCGATTAATCAGGTTACCGGGAAGTCTCCACGGCGGTACGGGGCTCCGCGTAACGCGATTATCGATCAGTGACATCGAGGCGTTCGAGCCGTTACGTGACGCGATACCAGATGTGTTCACTGGATATTCGATTACTATTCAGGGCGACGGTGGGCCGCCTGTCACGCTTAATGGGGAAACATTTACTGTACCGGACGACGTCATTACCGTTCCAGAATACGTCGCCATCTTTCTCATGGCACGGGGTCGAGCTGCAAAACAACCTGAACAATGAATCTAGACGAACTTCGCGCTGTTCAGGCTGATGAACGGAGCGCAGATGGATTACAAGCGCTCCCCGATTCGTTTTATCGGGATGTCGCTGCGTATTTAGAGGAGCTTCGGGATGAACGGGATCGCATCGCTAACCGATCGAGTGATCCCTTTTCGTCCGAAGAGGTCCAACAACTTACGGATGAAATCGGGACAGTCGAAGAGGTGACTGAGGCAATTTATGAACGGCGCATTGGGAAGGTAATGAAACAAGCGAGTTTAACCGCCTCAGGTGTTCGGGGAGATGAAGACGGGTTGACAGATGAAGAAACAGCGTTGTACCACGAGTTAGTTTCAGTAATTGAATCAAATCGAGAGGAGGTATTATCGATCTTACAATCGGATCGGTCTGCGTCAACAAGTGACTCATCACAGGCGTTTGATCAAGATGGCGATTCATCTGCAACCCCGGATCAGTCGTCTAATGAACCACGCGACTCAGATGGATCCGAGACTCAAACCGATACGCAAGTGGAAAACGCGACTGATCAAAATCAGGATGGCACTGAGGATACCTCCCAAGAGACGATTGACCGAATGACCGTTCGAATCACGAAAGATGTCGGAGAAATCCTTGGTGTTGACGAACGGACCTATCAACTCAGCGAGAACGACATTGTCGATCTCCCAAAAGCCAATGCCTCAGCATTAGTTTCCCGGAACGCGGCTGATGAACTCGAATAACCGCATCTCGACACAATCCAACCACCACAACGATTCCTGTCTAGTCCAACTTCCTCAACGTTATCATTCTTCAAGAATGAACCCGACGAATGTCTCTTTGTGAGCTTACTGGAACGTTCGACTGACTTCCCGCCGGTCTTCCGGTTCGTCCATATGCCCGATCCGTCGCTCTAAATCCTCGTACCGTTCCCTCGTTTCCTCATCGACACTCGGGCCGACTTCATCGAGCGCTTCTTCGAAATGGCCCCGGGACAACAGGACATTTCCAACACTCTCATCGATTTCTTCTGGCGTCACTGAGTTAATGAACTCGCGGCTTGCGACCATTGCAGCCTCTCGACACACCGCTTCAATATCCGCACCGACGTAGTTCTCAGTTTGTCGAGCTAACCAGTCAAGATTCACATCATCTGCGAGCGGTTGATTTCGCGTATGGACCTCGAATATCGCCCGTCTTGCTTCCTGATCCGGTACTGGGACGTGAATTTGCCGATCAAGTCGACCCGGGCGCATCAATGCTTGATCGATCAAATCTGGTCGGTTCGTCGTCGCAATCACTACAACATCCTCGAGTTCCTCAAGCCCATCGAGTTCCGTGAGCAGTTGTGACACGACTCGCTCGCTGACCCCGGAGTCACCGGCGTTACGGCCCCGTTCTCCAGCGATCGCATCTATTTCATCGAAGAACACGACCGTTGGTGCGTTCTCTCTCGCTTTCGAGAATATTTCTCGAACGCCTTTCTCTGACTCACCAACCCATTTCGACAATAACTCTGGGCCTTTAATTGGGATGAAGTTCGAATCGGCCTCGTTGGCAACGGCTTTCGCAAGCAGCGTTTTCCCAGTGCCGGGTGGTCCATACATTAACACACCTTTCGCTGCCTTCATGTCCAAAGTTTCGAACACTTGTGGGTACTCTAACGGCCACTGGATGGTTTCACGCAACCGCTCTTTCGTCTCCTCTAGACCTCCCACGTTGTCCCAACTGACATCAGGAACTTCTGCAAATACTTCCCGTAATGCAGACGGACTGATACCCTTGAGAGCTTCTTTGAGGTCTCCTTGCGTCACTTGTATCGACTCAAGGACCTCTGCCGGGATTTCCTCGGATTCTAGATCGATTTCAGGACGGATCCGACGTAGGGCGGTCATGGCCGATTCTTTCGCAAACTGCTCGAGATCGGCACCAACGAACCCATGAGTGTTCTCGGCGTATTGCTCAAGATCTACGTTATCAGCAAGTGGCATGCCGCGGGTGTGAACTTGGAGAATCTCTAATCGACCATCTCGGTCGGGAACACCGATTTCGATTTCTCGATCAAACCGGCCCCCTCGTCGAAGCGCTGGATCAATGGCACCAATACGATTGGTCGCGCCTATTACGACGACTTCACCGCGTTCTTCCAACCCATCCATCAGGGATAATAATTGAGCCACGACACGGCGCTCTACGTCCCCGCCAGCTTCTTCACGCTTCGGCGCGATGGAATCGAGTTCGTCGATGAAGACGATTGCCGGCGCATTACTTTCGGCTTCGTCGAAGATTTCACGGAGTTGTTCTTCCGATTCTCCGTAATATTTCGACATGATTTCGGGCCCGGAAATCGTGGTAAAGAACGCGTCGATTTCGTTCGCTACCGCTTTCGCGATGAGTGTTTTCCCAGTTCCGGGTGGTCCATGTAACAGGACGCCTTTTGGCGGTTCGATCCCGAGCCGTTGGAATAATTCGGGATGCCGCATCGGGAGTTCGATCATTTCTCGAACCTGTTCAAGCTCGTTATCCAGCCCGCCAATGTCTTCGTATGCGACGTCTGGGGTATCGGCTGCTGACTGTCCACCTTCTGTTACTTCTTCTGCTGGTTCCTCGGATAATTCGATCTCTGTATTTTCGGTAACGACTACCGTCCCACTTGGCGCTGTGTCAGCGATCCGCATCGGGATTGATTGTCCGGACCCGGGTCCGAGTAAACTGAATCCGACTCGGATGTCTTGTCCTTTTGTCACTGGTCTGCCACTTAATCTGTCGCGAATGAGGGGACCGACGTTACCTCTGATCCGTAATGATTGAGGGAGCGCAATCGTAATGCTTTCTGCTGGTTTGACGTCTGCTTTTTCGACTGAGACTTTCTCGTCAATACCGACGTCTGCTTCTTGACGAAGCCGTCCGTCTATCCGGATGACGCCGCGGCCTTCATCTTCTGGGTAGCCTGGCCACACTCGAGCTACCGCTCGGCCACCATCGTTGCCTTCGATCACGATGTAGTCGCCGCTCTCAACTTCGAGTTGTCGAGCGGCTTGTGGGTCAATAGCGGCTAATCCTCTACCGGCGTCTTTTTGTTTGAGTGGTTTTACGATTAGTTTCATGAATTTATTTTGATTGAAACGATACCGTTATTATTGGTGATTTCGGCGTTTTCCATGTCTTCTGGTAATTCGATTTCGTATTGGTTTGTTTTTGTGACGATGATCACGGTACCATCGACGATGTCGGTTGATGTCGGGGCAGCCGGACCGAAATCGGCGACGATCAGTTGGTGATCAGTGTAGTCGTATTGTGTCACGTACGGTTCGTGAGTGTGTGTTGATTGTTGAGGAACTCTCATCAGATTTACCTTTACAAAAGGTTAGTCGATATAGTATATAAGTCTTTCTCTAATTATTGGGGTTTACTTATAAACCTCTACTTCTTGTAGAATTGCAGTTCACACTTCTTACCACCAGCGGTAACTACTACACAGCAATAAGCACTCCTCTTTCCCATTAATATGGAGGCTCTAAATCCTCGGCTACATACGAATGCTCTTCGCCAGGAAACTCCCCTGATTCAACCGCATCTCGATACGCTTGAACCGCCTGCTCTATTTCGCTCCGCAGATCACCAAATGATTCCGCAAACGGCGGAACCCGCGACGACAATCCCAACACATCTGAAATAACAAGCACTTGCCCGTTCGTATCCGGCCCAGCCCCAATCCCTATGGTCGGAATCTGAAGTTCCTCCGTGACCGTTTCGGCAAGATTCGCTGGCACGTGCTCTAACACGAGCGAAAACGCTCCCGCTTCCTGATGGCTCTTTGCTAATTCAAGAATCCGATCTGCCGACTCCTGTTCCGTCCCCTGTCGATAATATCCCCCATACTGATTCACATGTTGCGGAGTTAATCCCAAGTGAGCCATCACTGGAATTCCAAGTTGCACCAACTTTTCCGTGAGATCAATCGTGTGCGGCCCACTTTCAAGTTTGATCGCATCAGCATCTTCTTCCTTCAAAATGCGGCCCGCATTCTCGATGCTCTCCTTCTCGCTAACCCCATACGCCAAAAACGGTAAATCCGCGATAACTAGGGGTTCATCAACGGACCGCGCAACAGCACCAGTGCGACTCGCGACTTCCTCATATGTCACGGGTAATGTGGATTCATACCCAAGAACCGTGTTGCCCATACTATCGCCCACGAGTATCATGTCAATCCCTGCGGATTCGACGATTGACGCAGTCAGCGCATCATACGCTGTAAGCATTGTAATCGGCTCATCGACCTCACCAACACGAATGTCATGAACCGTCGGCATACTCATACGTCTACCATCGGTACCGTTAAATCTCACCGGTTTTCAAATCCCAACAACACTTGGTCCCAGCTGCCTTATCGTTGTGTTAACAGTTGGGAAATAAAACTGCGACTGGGTACGATTTTGGTTTCGAAAAGCACGTATCGTCTTGCCAACTTATTCCACATGGGACTCGCGTGCCATCAGAAATCGAGGAATACACGTCGGAAGGCATCGATTACGGGTGGATCCTCCAGGTTACGTTTATCATCACAATCCTGATTGGTGCACCAATCACCGCGCTCCTCGGCATATATTTTGAACTACCAACGTGGAGCGACCGAGCAGAATTCGCTCTTCGCGTCGGGGCACTAATTTGGTTTCTCACCGCAATTATTACTTATGGCTATACTAAATACAGGCAAACATAATTCGGTTATCACGCTGGTACATACGCAAATTTGACTCCAGCTCGCTCGGCTGTCTTTTCGTCCCGGTCACTGTCGCCAATGAACACCGCCTTCTCGGGTATGACGTCTAACGTCTCTAGTACAGTGAGTAACGGCAGCGGATGCGGTTTATGTTCGATGACACTATCTCTCCCGATGACTACATCTACTCGCTTACGTAATCCAGTTTGTTCTAGTGCTATCGAGCAAGCGGCTTCGCAATTCAATGAACAGACCCCCACAGGCAACTCATGAGAAAAGAGATGATCAGCGAAATCCAACCGTGGCGAATTTTTTGCCCCCTGTTTCTCAAATCGGGAAATCGCCGCTTCCACTTCAGGACCAAGCCCCACGGACTGCGAATCAACTAACAACTCCCACAATCCCCGCCCTCCTACATTGACACCATTGTCGCGATAAATCTCCCTGACCGCTCGTCTCGCTTCATCCCAATCAACGGCTAACTGAACCAGCGTTCCATCCAAATCATACACAACGGCCTGCAGATCACCACATACCATCTCCATTATAATCACCGCTCACCCATATCCACACTCGTAATCGTTACAACGGTCCATTCAATCACCGTCCCTTCCATCAATTTCGTTCCGCGCAATTATCTCTTTTTGGATCTCACTCGTCCCTTCATAAATCGTCGTCACTTTTGCATCTCGATAATACCGCTCGACATCGTACTCACGCATATACCCATACCCACCGTGAATTTGTACCGCTTCGTTCGTCACTTCCATGGCGGTCTCACTCGCGAAGTACTTCGCCATACTCGCCTCACTCCGGACGGACTCACCTTCGTCTGCCCGTTCTGCGGTAAGCCGCGTGAGACTCCGCGCTGCCTCCGTTTTTGTTATCATATCAGCGATTTTATGCCGGATTGTTTGTATCTCACTGATAGGCTGACCGAACTGTTCTCGCTGTTTCGCATACGAAATCGCCTCATCGATTGCCGCCTGTGCTAGACCAACTGACTGACTTGCGATTCCAATCCGGCCCCCAGTCAATAACGTTAACGCCGCCCGTAATCCCTCTCCAACAGGCGTCAATTGATTTTCTTGGGGAACTCGCACGCCATCTAGCGTTATTGGCGTGGTATCACTCGCTCGCAATCCCAATTTGTCCTCTTTTTCACCCACTGATATTCCTTCCCGATCTTTCGGGACGAGAAACTGCGTAATACTCTCTGGATTCCCTGGCTCCGTAACAGCAAACACGACGAGGATGCCTGATCGGGCGCCGTTAGTGATCCATTGTTTTTCTCCCGAAATTACGTATTCATCCCCGTCCCGGTCAGCTCTCGTCTGTAATGCTGCAGGATTTGATCCAGCATGCGGTTCAGATAAGGCAAACCCTCCAACGGGCCGCCCAGCACTCATCTTCGGTAACCAAGTGGCTTTCAGTTGTTCTGTTCCGAATTCGGTGATCGCTGCTGTCACTAGACAATGAACAGATACCGCTGTCGCGATCGCTAAACTCCCATACGCAATTTCTTCATTAACTAAACTATACTCGACTTGTGAAAGATTGCTTCCACCGTACTCTTCGGGAACTGTCATCCCCATCACATCGAGTTCCGATAATTCATCCCAGATGCCTTCGGGAAATGATTGGGTCTCATCGATCTCTCGAGCAATAGGGCCTATTCGATCGGCCGTGAATTCCCGTATTGTTTCCTGGAGGACACGTTGCTCAGAGGAGAGACTCATTCTGCGACAATTAGGCACGGACGGCCAAAGCTATACATATTTCTGAGGGACAACAATTCAACTGCACATTCAGAACAAAAATGGGACTTATGTCGTCTGAATAATTTGTTGTTCGATAAACTCAACTACCGATTCGGGTTCGGCCGCAAGCCCACCTGCTTGTGCGAACGCGGCATTCCCGCCACCACCTCCACCGAACTCTCCAACCACATTAGTAATTATTTCTTCCGCCGATCGTCCGTTCGCTGCCACAACAACACTTGGCCTCGGTGATTGCGCAACCAGCACGATGACATCAGCGACATCACCGACCCAACTTCTTGCCGACTCCTCCAGAACCCCACCCTCTAGCGGTTGTAGACAACCGACAAGCCATCTAGTATCCCCTACGGTTAGGACTCGCTCACGTAACTGCTCCTTCCACGCCGACATGAGGTGTTCGTTAAGATCTTCTTTCCTTCGCTCTAATTCCTCGATCCTCTCATCATATTCTTCGAATTTCAATGGTAACGAATCTGGGGCCACTCCACTTTGTGCCGCCGCTGTCAGTAACGATTCTTTTTCCTGAGCGCGGTAATCGATCCCCATTGGTCCAACCATCAATTCAATGCGCGTCAATCCCTCCCCTGGATTCGATCGATCTACAATTGAAATTGGGCCAATAGCTCCAGTGTTCCCCACGTGCGTACCGCCGCACGCCGCAACATCCCACTCATTGATACTCACGACACGGATTTCATCTCCTGTGACGCCCTCTTCGGTCTTCGTGTTAAACGCAATCCCCTCTAGGTCTAGTGCCTCCTCTGCAGGGAGCACATTCCAGGACACATCCCGATGTTCCCACACAACTCGATTAGCGAGGCGTTCTAATTCCACTAATTTACGGGTCGTAATTGCACTCGATGTAGAAAAATCGATTCGGGCTTTCTCCGTATCGATACCAAACCCGCCATACCCAACATCATCCAACACACGACGGCCCGCCCCATACACAACATGACTCGCCGTATGGATGCGCTGACAATACGCTCGGAACGCCGGATCAATCTGCCCAGTTACCGAATCACCAACACGGAATTCCGGGTGGGACTCCATTACATGTACTATCTCATCACCCACGGTCTGCACGTCCGTGACAGGAATCCCATCGATATGCCCCCGATCTGGCGGTTGGCCACCGCCTTCTGGGTAGAAGTAAGACTCCTCCAACCGAACAATTTGATCATCCACTTCAGTCACCACCGCCGTAAACGATAATACCTCGGGTGCAGTTGCCGCCAACACGATACCCATACACAACGAAATACCCGCTACGACTCCTTGAACGTTATTTTCACCCAATTATTCCCACTCAAGTTTTCTCATAACAGTTTACTATACCCACGGCTTTCCACATATTCATGCGGATTCTCGTAACTGGAGGTTATGGATTCATTGGCTCCCATGCACTCGAACAACTCGTTGACCAAGGCCATACCGTCGGGTGCCTTGATATCAACCAACCGTCGCCGTACGTGAAGCCCTTCGAAGCAAACGTACATCACTACCATGGAGACGTTACTGATCCAATCGAAGTCTATGACATCATTAGTGATTTCGCTCCAGATCGGATTATTCATCTAGCATCGCTCCTTGGACGAGAGAGTCAACAAGATCCACGGCGCGCGTTCGAGATCAACGTTATGGGAACAGTACACGTGCTCGAAGCAGCCGAGACACTCGGCGTCCAACGAGTGGTCGTCGCCTCTAGTGCCTCTGCATATGGAACAGTCTCACCTGAATACGACGAACTCACGGAATCGGTTCCAAAAGACCCAGATAATATTTATGGTTTGAGTAAATTCGCTGTCGAACGACTCGGACGAACATATGAAGACCAAGACCGAGTGGAATTCGTCGCCATAGAACCAATTCACGGGATTGGCCCAGACCGGCGACGCGGCAATATCGAAGACGCTTACATCGTTAAAGCCGCTGTCAGCGGTTATTCGTTGACTATTCCGAACATCGATTATCCCATCGAACTCATTTATGTTGGCGATGAAGCCAACGCATTCGTTACGGCAGCACTTGCAGACGATCCGTCGTACAATGAGTATCTCATCGGAACCGGTGACCAATACACCCTAGCTGAAATCGCTGAAATCGTGAAAGAATACATTCCGGATGCGGATCTTCCTCTCGGTGAGCCCGATGAGGACGCCGAGTTGTTAAGTCGCCCACCAACGAATACGAGTCGGATTGAATCAGACCTCGGGTGGTCCGCTTCTCGGTCGATACCTGACGCCATTGCTGGGTACATTGAGTGGTTAGAAGAAAACCCAGACAGCTGGTCGTTCGACCCCAACGAGGTTCCGTGGGAAAACTAACGTGAATCCTTTTCTGAAATTTGCCTAGACGGTTGGGTAGTACCCGGTAAATCCAATGAGTGAAGGTCAACATGACTGGTGATGAGATCCGCCACGGAATCAATCGCGGACACAGGATCCTGAGACCAACTAGGCAGTTGTTTCTGAGCGTGATCAAATACACCCTTGATGAAAGCATCACGGAACGCAGCGTTGTCGAACAAACCATGCAGGTACGTACCAAAATATTGGTCTGTTGCACTACTTTCGGGACCGAGGGGACAATCAATCTCCCGAAGACGTTTGGTGCTACCCAAATGGATTTCGAATCCCGTAACCAACCCAGAACCCTCACCGAGAAACCCCGACGACGTAATTTGGTATTCACTTCGTTCGACGTGTTTCTCTCGTGAAAACGTCGTTTCCACGGGTAACAACCCAAGACCCGATATCGATCCTGAACGATCGGTACTTTCTACGTCAACGTTGTGCACCGCTTTCCCCATCATTTGATACCCACCACAAATCCCAATGATGGGTCCATCGAATGTTTTGAGATGATCCGCCATTCCTGTCTCCCGCAGCCGTACCAGATCATCGACCGTATTTTTCGTGCCGGGGAGCACAACTGCATCTACCGCATCAAGCGTCACACCAAGCGGGAGGATCTCTACGCGAACACCTGGAACGTTTCCTAACGGATAGAAATCAGTGAAATTCGAAATCTGCGGAAATCTCGGAACCCCTATCGTGATTGTCTCACTCGGCGGATGCTCGTCGCTCCCACTAATCGTCTTTCTCGACTTGTCGCCGAGCGAAACTGAATCTTCTGCGGGCAACTCAATTGTTTCAGCTGGAATGACACCAAGCACCGGGATACCGGTTCGTTCGACGAGCGACTCAATCCCTGGCTCTAACAGTGAAAGATCACCCCGGAATTTCGTTATCACCATCCCCTTCAATTTCTCCCGCATCTCTTCCGGCATTAACTCAATCGACCCATACAAACTCGCGAACGCCCCGCCCCGATCAATATCAGTGAGGAGAACGATATCCGCATTAGTGAATTGCGCTGTTTCACGATTTGCTAGATCACGATCCTGCAGGTTTATTTCACCCACCCCGCCCGCGCCTTCCGCCACTATCACCTCATATTCCTTACTCAACTGTTTGTATGCATCCTCGGCTGCAGTTCGGGCTGCCTCCCAAGACTCAGAATAATACGATCCCGCCCCAAACGACCCAACCCGTTCCCCGTTTATCACCAGTTCTGATTCCCCATCCCCGCGAGGCTTCAATAACACCGGATTCATCGCAGTCGACGGCGCAATCCCCGCGGCTTTCGCTTGCACATACTGCGAAACCCCGATTTCACCATACCCATCACTCCCAGCGACGGGTACCGCCTGGGCATTATTCGACATGTTCTGGGCTTTAAACGGGCACACAGAAACACCGCGTCTCGCTAATATTCGACACAAGCCTGTGACAAACGTCGACTTCCCCACATGGGAAGCAGTCCCCGCCACAAGCACTGATCGCACCATCTACTATCGTCTAGTTCTCACCAAACACACCTATGAAAACTCCGGTCCACAAACATTCACGAGACTGCAGTGCCACGTCAGCTTCCACACGAAGCCCCCGCTAGATCACGTCTTTTGCCCGTAGTTCATCATATCGATCCTCACTCATCCCGAGTTCATCAATATACACTGATTCATTATATTCACCGTGCTGCGGGCCCGCAAATGATACCTCACCAGGCGTCCGCGACATTTTTGGATGCGTATTCGGCACCGCAAGCTCCCCGAGCTCCGAATCATCAATCCAAATGATATCATCTCTCGCCTGGTACAACTCCGATTCAAATATCTCACTAATATCATAAATCGGCCCAACGATCGCATCATGCTCAGTCATAATCTCAATCACTTCATCCCGTGGCCGCGCTTTCGTCCAAGACTCAATATACTCATCAAGCGCTTCCACGTTCTCCACCCGATCCTCATTTGTCTCAAACCGAGGATCATCAATCAACTCCGGCCGATCAATCGCCCGCATCACATTCTCAAAAATTCGTTGCGCCGACGCTGACAGCGTAATATACCCATCTTCCGTTTCATAAATATTCCGAGGCGCAGAACTCGTGGACCGATTCCCCGTACGATCACGCACTTGCCCAACCTGATCATACGCCTCCACATCACTCACCATCAACCGGAACAACGGTTCAAACAAACTCACATCAATCACCTGTCCAGTACCACTTTTTGTACCTATATCACGCTCAAACAACGCGAACATCGCTCCCTGAACAGCAAACAACCCAGCCGTCATATCGGCAAGCGGCATCGGAGGTAACAACGGCTCACTATCAGGGAACCCATTCAACGATGCAAACCCAGACATCCCTTCCGCGATGCTCCCAAACCCAGGATCCTGGGATTTCGCCCCGGTTTGCCCAAATCCTGATAACCGAACCATTATCACCTCTTCATTAACTGCACGGAGATCCTCGTACCCGAGCCCCCATCGCTCCATCGTCCCCGGCCGGAAATTTTCCATCAAAATATCTGCATCTTCGACGAGTTCTAACGCGATCTCTTGGCCTTCCTCCGTACTCAAATTCAACGTAATGCATCGCTTATTCCGACCGAGTTCCTTCCACCACAACGACACACCATCCTTAGACGGCGGCCAATCGCGTACCGGATCGATGTATTCTGGATGTTCGACTTTCACAACATCAGCTCCAAAATCAGCAAAACACATTCCAGCGTACCCGCCACTGATCATTGTTGTAACGTCGAGTACACGCAGACCAGCGAGGGGACCGTGATCACTTGACGTATTCTCCATAAAACTAGCTCTACGGGTAAGCTATCTATACGTTCTGATATCCCAACATCATCCTCATCCCATGACTCGCTCGCGTTATTTTGTTGTAGCGAGATATCGCGCGTATTAAGACTGAGTGACCGTTCGGTTCCCGTATGCGCGTCCGGAGAAGCGAACTGACGACCCCAGGAAGTGGTATGGAGATGATGGAGAAAGCCGCCGGTTCTGATGCGGACGAAGTGATGCTAGACCTCGAAGATGCTGTTGCCCCCGGCGAGAAAAAGCCCGCCCGGGGGAAAATCGTGAACGCCATTGCGGAGTACGACTGGAGCGACAAGGTCATCGCGGTTCGGATTAATGACCTTGACACACCCAATGCCTATGGCGATTTAATCGAGATTGTTGAAGGAGCCGGGGAAGCCGTTGATACGATTATCGTCCCGAAAATCAAACGAGCGGCGGACGTCTATATGGTTGATAAGTTCCTCTCACAACTCGAAGCTGACCTAGACATCTCGAATTCAATCGGGATTGAAGTACTCATTGAAGAAGTGGAAGCAATGCAGAATGTTGACGAAATCGCCGCCTCATGTGACCGATTGGAAGCGTTGATTTTTGGTCCGGGTGATTATTCGGCTTCTCAAGGAGTGAACCTCAAAAGTATCGGTGGTGCGGATAGTCCGTATCCGGGTGACCTTTGGCACTATGCCCGGAACCGGATTGTGATTGCAGCTCGTGCGAATGGGATCGACGCGATCGACGGGCCGTTTGGTGATTTCTCTGATCCGGAGGGATATAGAAGAGAATGTGTCCGGTCGAAGGCACTCGGGTTTGTGGGGAAGTGGGCGATTCATCCGAGCCAGATCGAGATCGCAAATGAGGTGTATTCGCCAACAGAAGCTGAAGTTGAACACGCTCAAAAAATCGTTGACGCAATGTCCTCCGGTGTTGATGAAGGCCATGGGGCGGTTCAGGTTGATGGTCAAATGATTGATGAGGCGTCTGCAAGGAGTGCGCAACAGACGATCGATCGGGCGCGACAGATCGGTATGATAGAGTGATTATTAGAATGAACCGCCAGGATCAATCAATTGGTAACTCACAGAGTACGTACTAATGCCAGAATCAGATACGCCAAAAACAGTTGAGAAAGTAAATTATTACGAAGATTTTGAGGAAGGACAGACATTTGAACATCATTGGGGACGGACGATTAATGACGGTGATAATAGTTTGTTCTCCTCGCTAACAGTGACGCAGAACCCGATATATTTCAACGAAGATTACGCAACCGATCTCGGGTATGATGATGTGGTTGTGAATCATTTGTTGGCGTTTAATGTTGTGTTCGGGATGAGTGTCCAGGATTTGAGTGAAGCGGGTGGTGCGTTCTTGGGGATTGAGAATTTGAAGTTCCATGAAACGGTGTATCCGGGTGATACGTTATACTCGGATAGTGAGGTTGTCTCGAAACGGGAGAGTAGTTCGCGGCCGCATCAGGGAATCGTGCATTGGCGAACGACTGGGACAAGACCAGATGGTGATCTCGTTCTTGAATTTGAACGGAAAAACCTCATTAATAAGCGGAATCCGCCGGAGGACCAATGAGTTATTTGACTGAGGAACTCCGGATGATACGGGATCAGGCCCGGGAATTCACGATGAACGAAGTGCTGCCGGAGGCGAATGAGCGGGATGTCGAGAATGAACCGATCAGTAGTGACCTCCGTGATAAGTTACAGGACATGGGGTTCTTTGGAATATTGGCTCCAGAAGAGTACGGTGGGCTTGATTTGGGTCCGATGGCGTATGCGCTTGTGACTGAGGAGTTGTCTCGTGGGTGGATGAGTGTCGCGAGTATCATCGCTCGTGGTCAGGGGTTGTGGGGGAGTACTAATGAGCAGCAAGAAGAGTACGCGCGTGATTTAGCGACCGGTGATCGATTACAGGCTGTGAGTATTTCAGAACCGGGTGCCGGGAGCGATGTGGCTGCGATGAGTGCCCGCGCCGACAAAGACGGTGATGAATACGTGTTGAACGGGCAGAAGACGTGGTGTACGTTCGCAAAGGGAGCTGATTTCATTGTGTTGTATGCGAAAACTGACCCGAACGCACAGCCTCGTCACCGTGGTATTTCGTCATTTATTATCGATAAGACACCGGGGGAGTTCGATGTAGATGGGTTATCGGCCAACCGACTCGATACCATTGGGTATCATGGATGGTCGTCATGGGAGCTCAATCTCGATGATGTGCGCGTCCATGAATCCAAATTGATTGGTGGTGAAGAAGGCCAGGGATTCTATCATATCATGGAAGGGTTCGAAATTGCTCGTGTGCATACGGCGGCGCGGGCGATTGGGTTGGCGCGGGGGGCGTTGGA
>CAZITY010000009.1:0-998 GCA_964542445.1 uncultured Halobacteriales archaeon
GTAGTAGCCGCGTGCCCACTTGAGTTTCTTGCCGTCGCGGTCGGCGAAGCGGTGGTTGTACTTTCGAGAACTGATTCCTTTGAACCAGTTGGTGAGAAGTGACGGCGCGTGCTTCGGCGGACTACTCACGAACAGATGGATGTGGTCGGGCTGAACGGTGAGGTCGATTATCTCCAAACCTTTCTCGTCGGCGATTTCGTGGAGGATCCGACGCACACGGTCGGCGACGTCGTTGAGCAGTACCGACTCGCGGTACATGGGCAGCCACACTATGTGGTAGTTGAGGTTATAAGTCGCGTGCCGTGTTGTCTTCATCCGTATGCACACTATAGCTAGGGCGAACCGTAATCCCACCGAATAGCGTGGGAAATCCAGCCCTTCGTAGCAATATGGAACGGACGCACTATGCCTATCGCTCAACCCCCGCCTGAAGACGGAGGTATGCGCTTGCGGTCTCTATCAGCAGGATAGATGACGAAGTAAGTAGCCTTATTGAAGAGTGCTCAATAACCGAGATATGGTTACCCTGACCGCAGAGCAACAAATGCTCGTTGAGTCATTACAAGACATCGCTGAAACCGAATTTCGTAAAAACGCTTGCGATTGGGACGGAGATAAACCCTGGGAGAATCTCAAACTTCTTGCCGATCAAGGATTCCTCGGCATTAGTCTCCCGGCAGAATACGGCGGCGGAGGGTTTTCAGAATATGAAGCGATCTTGATGTACGAAGTCGTGGGGCGAGTCTGTCCAGACACCGCGTACGCCCTCCCTGATACGGCCGCGCCCAGGGCTGTCGCGATGTTCGGGTCAGAAGCAGCAAAAGAACAATACCTCCCCCCAGTCACCGGCGCGGAAACACACATGGCGATTGCGATATCTGAACCTGAAGCTGGTTCAGATGTGCTTTCGATGAATACCCATATCGAAGAAAGAGACGGTGACTTGTATCTGACCGGAGAGAAAATCTGGGTCAGTGGCGTGAAAGAAGCTGAAACAG
>CAZITY010000009.1:1008-58016 GCA_964542445.1 uncultured Halobacteriales archaeon
AACAGCAGTCGTGTGGACAAAATTTCCCGACGGAAACCTCGGCACGGTCATTATGGAATTCGATGCCCCGGGTGTCGAAATCGGGAACCATTTCGAAAACATGTTCGGGCATATTCAAACACAATTTTTCATGGAAGACGTGTATATTCCGCCCGAAAACGTCCTCGTACGCGGAAAAGACGCGTTCAAAGAACAACTCAAATCACTCAATTGGGAACGCCTTGGCAACGCCGCACTATCGAACGCAACAGCGCTCTGTGCCTTCGACAAAGCCCTCGATTATGCCCTAGACAGAGAACAGTTCGGCCAGCCAATTGGTGACTTCCAAGGAATGGAATGGAAACTTGCTGACATGGCGAAAGAAATCCAAACTTCGCGGAATATGATGTATAGTACCGCTGAAGACGCAGTTGACCGTGGCAGCATCCCTGATCGGCTCGATACCCATATCGCGAACCTCTATTCCGGAGAAATCCTTGAACGAACCGTGAGTGAATCTCTCCAAGTCCACGGCGCAAATGGATTCCAACGGGGGCATCCACTCGAATATCTGTATCGATTTGCTAGAGGAAGACGGATCGCCGCGGGAACAGACGAAATTCAGAAAAACACCATTGCGCGGGTACTCAAACGCGACGGATTACCGAAACTCGGCCAGCGATAATTCGACCACCGAATGGGCTCTAGGGGCAATTCGTTATCTTATTGGCAGGACCCGAAGCACCGGGAGCACACTAATTGCAATAAGTATTTCTAACCCCCCGGCCACCATGAACGAGACAAAATACCCATACGCCGATGCCGTCAACCCACCGATCAAAATACCGGAAAGGAACCCGATACTTCCAGCAACATTGAACCCGGCCATCCCCACTCCTCGTTTAGTTGATTCTGATAGATCAGTCACGAGCGCCATCGTCCCCGGAGCCATCAACGCACCCAGAACACCGACGAGTACCATCCCGCCCTGAGCAACAAGCAACCGATCTGCTGCTCCCACAAACACCACAGCCACTCCATAAAGCAATGAACCGAGGACAACCGGAATAATCCGACCGATACGATCTGAAAGAATCCCGAACGGATACTGCAACAGGGCAAACGGGGCAAAAAACAACGCTAACGTAATCCCGGTTTGTGCCGGGTCTAACCCAAACACCTCCCTGAAATACAACGTTCCAACAAGCGAGAAAAAACCAGCTGTGAATCGATCGATAAATCCTAGAGAATACGGAACGCCCAACGACGGGGTTTGCCGAACGCTCTGGAAGGCGGAAATAATCCCCCCGTAGTATCGACCAGTTGTCTGCTCTTTCAGTAGCCCAGTTAATAGCACGACGATTGCAAACAAGCCACTCGACGTCAATAACGGCGTAACGGGACCGAGTGAATATAATTGCCCCCCGATGGGCGCTCCCAAGGCGGTCCCAAGTCCGATCCCAATCCCAGCCGCCCCCATGTTTTTGCCGTGCCCGCCAGGTAAGTCCATGAGCATCGTCATAGCAATGGTGAACACACCGATCGTTGCTGCTCCCTGGAAAAACCGAAGGACCACCCAAACCCAGAACTCTACCGTTATTACCGACGGTAACACACCAAGTAACCCATAGAACACGACAGCACTACTACCACCGATCGTGATGAGGATTACTCGTTTACCGGTCGTATCACTAATGCCGCCCCACAACCCTGCGAACAACACGAACGCTAGGAATTCTGCTGCGAGAAACCACATGCTCGCATTGATCCGACCGCTCCCACCCAGTGCGGCGACAAGCGTGTCAATCCCGGGATACAACAACACTTGCGCGAACAAGACAATGAAAATTATTAGCGAAAGAAGCGACCGAGTCCTGAATGTCGACGTCACCATGAATGCGTAGAGTTGGTGGCTTCGTGTAAGTATCGGACTTGTTTAGGATTCTGGAATGAACTCGTGGATCGCCCATTCTTCTTCGTAAGATAACGACGTACCAACCGTTGTGTCCGGGGCACGTACCCGTAATGTTACTGTTTGCCCGATCGATAACTCGTCAATTGAGGCAGTAATGCGACCGAGCATACGGGCCCCAGAGGCTAATTCTACTATTCCGAGCGAATATGGCGCGAGTGATTCAAACCCCGATGGCGGCCGATACACCGCCGTATAGGAAATAATACTCCCGGTGTGAGATTGTTCTTCAAGGGATAATGCGCGACTTCCACACGCACAACACGCAGGTCGCGGGGGAATCAACCGCGTCTCACAATCCTCGCATACCGCGGCAAATAGCACTTCATTCCCAAGCGCCTGGAAAAATCCGGGGAGCGTGAACGGACTCGACGGATCTAGCAGTTGATCTGTCTCACGGAGGTCCTCTATTGTCATATCAGACACCTCCTTCGAGAACGTGCGTGGTTGTGATCGAATCAGCAATCCCACCTTCATTAATCGCTACACCACACGTAGCATCTGGCACCTGGCGATCTCCAGCGGTATCCATTAATTGTTCGACTATCTCGATTACTTGGAGAATACCAGTTGCCCCAATCGGATGCCCTCGGGCTTTCAGCCCACCACTCGGATTAACAACCGCCTTCTCCCACCCAGCTGAACGCGCATCCGATGATTTCCCGACCTCCCACCCATCTCCCGCCGGACTGATCCCAGCCGCCTCTGCTAATAATGCCTCCGATATTGTAAACGCATCATGGACCTCCATGGCATCGATATCACTCGGCGTGATGCCAGCTTCATCATAAGCCTGATGACACGCTGTTTCGGCTCCAGTCACCCGAGTTAACTCTCGCTCAGCCACCCCGATATTATTGGATACAATAGCACTCCCCGTCACAGAAACCGGTACCGACTCAGGGACAAGCTCATCCGCAACGTCGGAAGAAGCAATAACGGCAACGGCCGCCCCATCACTCACCGGCGCGCAATCAAACAACTTCAACGGAGGCGCAATGTAATCAGATTCTAGGACCGTATCAACCGAAATTTCACTCGAAAATTGAGCCCGGGGATTTGCACACGCATTCCGATGATTCTTTACGGCAATTCGCGCCAAATCTTCTTCAGTAGCCTCCGTCTCATACAAATAACGCTGAGCGAGTAACGCATATTGACTCGGAGCCGTGACACCAGAACGTTGCTCTAACGGCCGATCAAACGCCGCCGACAACGCGTCAATCGTAGCTTTCGTGCCGCGGGCAGTCATTTTTTCTACGCCACACGCTAACACCGCATCATGCGTGCCAGTTGCAACATCAATGACCGCGCGATTGAACGCTAACCCCCCAGCAGCGGCACACCCCTCAACCCGTACGGCCGGAATCTCACGTAACCCTGCCCATTCAGCCAACAGCGTTCCAAGCATAATTTGATTTTCGTACGATTCGCTTTGATTCCCCACGTACAAGGCATCAATAAACGACGCTGGATTAGGTAACGGCTCAAAGGCTTCCTGAAGCGCAACCGAAAATAAATCCCGCCCCGGCAACGCTGTTTCCCCAATTGGCGACGACCCAATTGCTATCACCCGTGGTTTCATCGTTCCCCCAACCTAAGTCGACGGATCGGTTAATCATATGGGTATATCCACAACCCACCCCGGACAAGACGCTTACACCCGCCTGGTTAGTTCATGCACAACCGAATTTTTCGCTTGGCGAACCTGATTATGTAATTCGGAAAACGTCACAAGCACCGGATACACAACGGATAACGACCCATACAAATACTCATTAAACGTCGTGTTCCCGATCTGGGCATTCGTCGTCACTCCCCGAGAATGAATGTGTCCTTGACGATCTTTGAGGAAATCCGTACACGATCGTTCGAGCTCATTCAACTGATGCCACCACGCTTGTAACTCATCATAGGACAACGATGATGCATCGCTATTAGAATAATCTTCAAGAGACTGAGTGATCGATCGCGCTGACGATTGCGCCGTCCGTAACTCAGTCGCCTCAGTATTCAACCCGGAGATTAATTGTTCCCGTTGCTTGTATGAATCTCGGCTTTTTTCAACGATAGCAGACTTCAAGGGAGGCGTAAATTCGGATCCTTCCGTTACGGCTGTGGCGATCTCAGATCCGAATTCAGCTGCCATGTTCACATATAACGACTCCCCGTACTCCTCGTCATAATGTGGCACCCCCATCATCGTATCCTCATACGCATCTCGGATTTTCGTTATTGATTGGTCATATTCGGTGAGGGTACCAGCTTCCGTCGGTGAGCCAGGTGGTCCGCCGATCATCATTGGATTGGTTTGCGGTTGTGACGGTTCGACTGACTCTACCCGGCGGATAAACTCCAATAACGCATCGGATTCTTCTGCAGTGCGTGAGCGTTCTTCCCGCACAGCAGTACTTGCTTTTTTAAGATGGAGGACCGCCGTTACAAAGACTAACAAAACGAGAATTGTGCCGATGACGAGGAATAAATCGGACACCGGTTCAGCCATCGAACAAGAACCAGATGAATGACAGATGTCATCGACGAGTTGCGGGTTATTTGTTCGGACGGAGATAGAGAGGGGGTGTAAGGCGGGCATACTGTTAGAAATGAAATGGAGGACCCATAACCATTATGCTAATTGTTAACGAATAGGTAGGTTTCATCACTGTAACTTTTATTTGGGTGAATTTATATCGATAATTGAATTATGAGTGGCTCGTTGCATATGATGATTCGAGATAGTCGAGGATCCGGTCGGATTCTGCCATCGTCACTCCCTGGTGTTCATCGAGCAAGACCGGTACTTGTCGCTGTCCGCTAATTCGTTTCACTTCATCTCGGCGCGAGTGCAACCCTTCAACCCACACACTGTCAAAATCCAAGTCTAGTCCGTGTAATCGATCGGCGACCTTTTCACAATACGGACAGCCTTCCAATCGATACAGTGTGAGACCCATAAGTGATGGCACGAGTCACAATGGCTAAAGGATATTGACGAAATGAAGAATAACAGGTGACCAATAGTCAATGATTCCCGCTGTCGGGGAGCGTGCACCAGATGGTGCCGCACTGTTGTGTGATGGCGAACTGTTCCAAGTCAAACAGATTACCGATCTTGTGGACGCAAATGGGCTTGTGCTTGTTTTCTATGGATATTCGTTTAGTGCCATTGCTGAAAATTGGTGGAAACACTACGAACGAAGAAACTGGCATCATCTCGATAATATTCCAGTTGTTGGTGTCTCCCGGGACGGGCCGTACGCGCAAAATGCATTCATCAGAGATATCGGAAGTCCATTTCGGTTGTTTAGCGACCTCACTGGAGATTTGATTGAATCATATGGTTTACTCGTCGAGCGGGACGGAATGGGGACAATGAAAACTGCGAATAGAGCAGTAATCCTATTAAACGACGATCTAACGGTAACCGAACGATGGGTTGCAGAAACCTGGACTGAACCTGTTCCAGTCGAATCGCTTGAAACGAAGTTACAATTTGAGTAATTATTTAGAGATACTCAGGAGTTGCTTCCGGTTCGACAATTGAGCCAATCGCATAGTTTTCTGCAACGTTAGTAATTTCTATGATAACGTCTTCACCCTCCTTAGCTTCTGGGACAATAATAACGAACCCGCGTTCAACTCGAGCGATACCGTCTCCCTGATCACCAATATCTTCAATTTTCACTTGGCGGACATCACCCTCTTCGACCGGTGGATCCCGGGGACCGCCAACGGAATCAGTAATTGATTCGTCTAGCGATTCGTCGTCTTGTTCGCCGAGGGGCAACATCGCCACCCGATACACTGAATCGCCTGAGATATCACCAATATCGATTTCTTGCCGTGGAATTTCAATGACATATCGATCTTCAGATTCTTTCACTCGCGCGCTAAATAAACACAATAATTGATCGGACATCTCCATAAGGATATCTAGTTATATCAATCAAAGTGTTCCCCCTTGATTCTATTGTTTGTGAAAGATACTGAGTTATTGACAAAAAACCGCCCGACATGACTACAAATATTGATAGTGGTGAACGGTCGACCGTGACTGCGAAGATTCCAGGTTCAACTATCGAGTAATATGGTCAGTAAATTGTCGTAAGTCTAAAGAGCAGAACGAACCATTTGTATGATAACATGATTAGTAAAAGTGACACAAGGAGGTGGTTTTGTGGGTGTCGAAATCCGTGGAACGATTGAGATTGACGACAACATCGAGGAGATGAAATCGTTCGTAAAGGAATACTTAGCGGCGAGTATCGCGAATGAGTCCGATGGCGGTCGGATGCGGTGGTACCCGTGGCATTCAGCTGACTACCGATTCAACCACACCCTCAATGTCATTGACATTGCCTCGCATATAGCGAAAGAAGAGGGCGCTGATACTGACATCGTCAAAACCGCTGCGTTATTCCACGATGTAGCGAAATTAGAAGTCGAACAAGAAGTCCACGCCGAAGAAGGTGCGCGAATTGCAGAAGAATACCTTGAATCCCAGAGTTCGTTTACCGAACCGTTTATCGAAGAAGTAACTGCAGCAATCAGAGATCACACGTACCAAGGTGACCTCGCAGAAATCGGGCTCGAAACTCAATGCCTGATAGAAGCCGACATTCTCGATAAAATCGGTGCGAATGGAACAGCATTAATGCTGCTTCGGATGGGGTATGAGTCACGGAGTCATATGGACGCGGCGAGTATGGTTCAGCGAGTGCTAGAACGTGGGGTTAGTGGAGTGGAACGGTTGGAAAGTGATACGGCAAACAGCCTCGCACATCGACGGTTAAAACGAGTGAAATGGTTTAAGGAATGGCTGGAAGAAGAAGTCACGGAAATGCAAGCAGACATCTCAGAAGAGCCCCCGGAGTAACCACGGGCGGTTAGGCAGGGCGGACCAAGATTGATTCGGCGACGTCCGCCGGGAGACTTTGTTGCTGATCCCCGATTTGGACCGTAATCATGCCGAACGGCGCGATATCAGTGATTTCGAGCATTGTCCCAGGGGTAATTCCTACTTTCGCAAGATACTGTAGGTCCTCGGCGTTTCTGTCGCGGACACGAGTGACAAGTACGGTATTCCCAGACGAAAATTCACCTAGATGGGGTGACGCTTGATCGCTGATTGGCTCAAGGTCCTCACTCGGAATTGGGTCGCCGTGGGGGTCGACATCTGGATTGTCGAGCGCGGCTGCGATTCGTTCTTCGAATTCCTCTGAAATGTGGTGTTCGAGCGCATCAGCTTCTCGATGAACTTCGGACCAGTCGTAATCAAGGTGTTCTGCGAGATACGCTTCAAGTAATCGATGATGCCGAATGACTTCTAGCGCGACAGTTTCACCCTCTGGCGTTAATTCTACGCCTTTGTATTTTTCATAATGAATGAGTCCGCGGTCGTCGAGCTTTGAAAGCATACTTGTGACGGTGGGGGGACTGACGTCTAGGTGGTCAGCGATGGCAGAGGTGGAAACACGAGAGTCGGAGTTCCGCTGGAGGCGATAGATGACTTTTAGATAGTCCTCCATGACGGCACTCAGCATCATTACTAATGAGGTGTAGTCTGGAACGAATCATATACCTGTTGACCACTGAAGTTACCCACATCAATCATGAGGTGGGTTTATTGGGTAATGAAAGATATTGATAACACCTGGTTAGGTACGAAAACGGCATTGTTTTCCCGTGGGGCCAATAACGCGATTTGTAACGATGTCCCCGCACTCCGTCGATCAATCTCCCGGCAATAATTCCGGGATAGCGTTCCTCCATCGGTGGTATCATATCCCGGTGCTCCTGCTCCTGATGGGGTATATGTTTTGGGTCCGATTCATCCCTTATGATCGGTTATTCAGGGACGGGGAGTTTTTCTTCATTGGTAATGATGCGTTCTATCATTTTAGATCGACGAATTATGTTATTGAGAATTGGCCGTTCACGATGCCATTTGATCCGTGGACGCATTATCCGTATGGGACGCAAGTCGGGCAGTTTGGGACGATTTTTGATCAATTAATAGCCACGTTAGCACTCATCATTGGACTCGGGAATCCATCTGAATATCAAGTTGCGGTAATATTCGTTCTCACGCCGGCGATTATCGGGACGGTGTGTGCAATTCCTACGTATTTGATTGCGAAACGACTAGCGAATCGGGTGTCGGGATTGTTCGCCGTTGCTGTGCTCGCGTTCTTACCGGGGTTGTTCCTGAATCGGACAATCGTCGGGTTCACTGATCATCACGCATTGGAAATTTTGACGCAAATACTGGCGGTATTCACGGTGATGATCGCTCTTTACGTAGCTGAAGCAAACAAACCGGTTTATGAGCAGTTTGTTGCACACGAGTGGTCGGCGTTACGGAGCACCATCGGGTGGAGTGTTCTCAGTGGTGTGTTGATTGCGTTTTATATCTGGACGTGGCCGCCCGGCATCGTACTAGTCGGGATTCTCGGGATCTTTTATTTCCTGATTCTCAATATTAAATTCGTTTCCGGAGAAAGCCCGGAACATATCGCCATCGTGGCAACACTCAGCCTCGGTACGACAGCGGTATTGACCCTGTTGACTGTTGAAACGTTTGAAGTTGGAGGGACTACGTCTTTGAGTTTTCTCCAACCGTTACTCGCCGGTGGTGTTGGAATCGGAAGTGCTGTAATGGCGTGGTTAGCGCGGGAATGGGAAAATAGAGATCTCGATCCCATTGGATACCCGGTCGCGATCAGTAGTATTGGGGTTATTGGGTTGATTATCCTGTATTTCGTGCTCCCAAGTTTAGTCAATACGTTATGGTCGAATGTCCTCCGAACGATGGCGCTTGGTCAGTCAGATACGGCGTTGACAATTGGCGAAGCTCAATCAACTGTTAACCAACCTAGTGGCCTTTCAGCGTATTTATTTGGGAATTACGGGTTCACGTACATGACGGGGATTGTTGCGTTTGGGTGGGTTTCACTCAATACGTACACCTCTCGAAATAACCGAACTGAAAAATTCTTCTTCCTTGTTTGGGCATTCATTATTTTCATGATGGCGATGACCCAACTCCGGTTTAATTATTATCTTGCCATTGTCGTGGCTGTTCTTAATGGCTGGTTGTTTGGGTTGATTCTGCAGTCAGTTAATTTTCCCTCGCTTCTTGACATCGCAGAGGACGTAAAAGGGTCGATCGGTTCATATCAAGTCCTAATCATCATATTGTTATTTGCCGTTATTCTCGCGCCATTGATTGCGCCTGTAGGCCCGATAACGGCGCAAGACCAAGCCGACCGCAGTGGTCCCGGAAGCGTCACTGTGTGGAGTGAGAGTACGGCATGGTTGAGCGATAACACTCCACATCCAGGTACGTACGGAGATGCCGACAATCCGATGGAGTATTATGGAGTATTTGAACCAACTAATGATTTCAATTATGGTGAAGGAGAGTATGGTGTTATTTCATGGTGGGATTACGGTCATTGGATCACCGTTCTTGGCGAACGGATTCCGCATTCTAACCCGTTCCAACAAGGTGCTCGAACATCGTCAGCGTTTCTGTTAGCAAATAACGAAACGCGGGCAAACCTAATTTTAGACGCGTTACCTACGGTGAATAGTCCATACAGGTATTCAAATGAAGAATTAGCGTCACGGATCGATGAACAATCATCGGAAGAAGCGTCGGAACGGGTTCGATATGTTATGATTGATGACGAAATGGCATCCGAGAAATTCCCCGCAATTGCAACCTGGACTGGGCCTGGCCCAAGTGCTTATATCGAGGGGAGCCGGTATCAAATCGGGGGGCAGAACGCGACGCTCGAATCGGCTGGGTCGTTATATGATCAAACGATGCTCGCACAATTATATCGGGATGATGCGAACGGTATGAGTCATTATCGATTAGTGCACGAAACTGATCGGTACTCCTTGATCGGGAGTTCTGTCGATGTTCGCAATCAACGGCCAAGAAGCAGGGTATTCAATTTCTTCCGGATCGGTGGCTGGGAAGAACAAGCCGCTGAAATCAACCAACAGGTCCAAACGTCAAATAGACAAAACCGAGCGCTGCAAGTCGGTCCAGGACAGTACGTGTATAACGCTCAACTGTCCGCGAGTGTGAAAACATTCGAACGAGTTGACGGAGCGGTAATTGAAGGCCAATCAAACGCAACCGGGCAGATAACGATATTTACTGAATTAGAAGTCACAAATACAAATCGTACGTTCAAGTATGTTCAGCGTGTAGAACCAAATGAAGATGGTTCGTTTCAAGTTACTGTCCCGTATGCAACGGGTGAGTATCGTGGGGTTGGAGATGGGTATACCGAGACAAATGTGAGAGCTACGCAGAATTATACCGCGTTTTCTGGATCGGCGTTTTTCCCAGAAGAAACTGGTCGAGTGGATGTCCCTGAACGAGTTGTGTTGAATGGTGAATCGGTATCAATCGAGTTAACACCGGTAGCCGATGACGAGGAGACGTCGAACGAGACGAATTCCAGTTTGATTACAGATAACGCCGTATCGCTCCCATCCCGATAACACCGCTATTTCATCGAGTACGAATTTGGAGTGGTGACGCGTCGTACTACCTCAACCTCATTAGATACCTTGGCTCATGAGGTGACTTCTGAGGACATCAGCTGTCTTGTTCGCTGTGGCTGTATTCATTATTACAACCGTGTCCGAAGCGTCGAACTCTCCCGATTGAGCTAACTCCCACGCCCCACTTGCAGCCGCAGCTGCTGTTGCAGCCATTTCTATGCCTTCTTCACGCGCCACAGTATTTGCACTATCGAGAATCGCCGAATCCGACGTCGCCACCGCTCCACCCCCACTCTCGTCTAGTGCGTCGAGCATATAGCGACTCATCCCGGGATCAGGGATTTCAATCCCACCACAAATTGTGTCTGGCTGCTCCCACAACTCATGCTCGTCCAGCCCATTTTCCCACGCAGACACAATTGGGGCACAACCAGTCGATTGCGCCGCATATAACGATGGTAATTCAGTTGTTAACCCGAGTTCACGGAACTCCTTTGCGCCTTTATGAATCCCAATAAGCCCAACTCCGCCACCAGTCGGGTAAATGATGCGATCCGGCACCTGCCAGTCCAATTGTTCGATAATCTCGTACACCATTGTTTTCTTTCCCTCATGTCGATACGGAGTTTCGAACGCCTGCGTGGAATACCAATCTGGGTGCTCCTGGCTTGCTTCTTCAACAATCCCACCTGTATCAGCATACCGACCGCTGTGGACGGTGAGATCGCCGCCATGGACGTTTACCATGGCTTTTTTAATAAAGCCAGCACGCTCGGGGAGAAACACGTGCGAATCGATGCCGGCTCTTGCGGCGTAGGCGGCGGCCGATTGGCCGGCGTTACCCGCTGACCCGAGGACAATATCTGTTGCTCCGTGTGCGACCGCGGCTGTCATCGCGAGTGTTTGACCGCGATCCTTGAACGATCCAGTCGGATTCCGCCCTTCGTCCTTTATGTACACGTTTTCCACGCCAAGTTCCGCTGCGAGCGTGGGACAGGACACTAGGCTTGTTGCGCCTTCGTCTAGGGTTACTGCATCGTCCCGAGAGAACGGGAGTAAGTCGTCGTATCGCCACATTGTATCGAACCGTTGCGTCTCGAAATCGCGATAAGTAACAGGAATTTCATCGAAATCATAGACTGGATTGAGGACACCGCCACAAGTTGGACAGTAATGGAATGTTGATTTCGGATCGAAGCGTTCGTTGCACGCGAAACACTCCAAGCCATTGAGGGCTGGGTTGTAGTCCATGCCCGTAATGGGGCCGGCGCGGGTTATTAAAGACTTCTTCCTGCACAACACGCCGAGGAATCAGTTGTGTCAGGGTGGAAATTCCGATGTTAACACAGAGAGGGGTGGGAATTCGAATATTTCGTCGGTGTCTGGGGTGTATACAATCGGAGTAAATTCTTCGAGATCGGTGACAATTGGGCTATCAGCAGAACTATGGGAAGATGCGTTTACAGCGGTTCCCAGAGGGAGCGTGGAAAACGATGGGAGGATAACCACGGTTCCAATCTCAGCAGTTCCTGGACCTTTCAGAAAACACGGATATTTGTGCCCTTCAATTGTCAATGCGGGATGTTCGTGCCCGATAATCACCGTACCGGCAGTTGTGTTCGGGAGTTCATGGCCATGGGTGATGAGGATATCCGTCGAACGAGGGCGATATGTCTTGGTTAGTGGGATCTCTGTGAGACGATCGAGAACAGTATCATGATTTCCCCGGACGTAGATGAGGTCGGTCTCTGCGTCGTGGATAACACGTTCAAGTTCTGAAAGTTGTTCCGTAACGATTTCTGGAACCGCCGAAAACGCGTGAAGGATATCACCAGCGATCACAACCGCATCGGGCGTGTAAGTTTCAAGTAATGTTGTTAATCGTTTTGTGTCCTCTTGGAACGAATCTACCGCATACGAGACCGTTTTATCTCTGCCGCGGCCAAGATGGAGATCAGCAATAACAAGACATTGAGAGTCGGGGAGAAAAACAGCCCTATCACAATAACGCATGAGGAGTCAGGCTATTCAAAACGGTGTTTCGCTCGTTATGAGGACTTCACTGCGTTAGGATGATTCCTCGGTTTTTCGTTTCAATGCCCGTCGATAGTCTCCGTACGGATCTTCGGGATTGAACGCGGCGGGAGCCGAATTCACCGCGTTACTCCCGCAATCCGGGCACGAGTCTAATAACGTGTACACTGGTTTGGAATGTGTTGATTCCCAGTGCTCGCACACGTGAATATCTGATTTCACTCCGACTCACTCCGAGGATCAGGTTTCCTCTTCACTGCGTCGATCTCGGTGGAATTCACTGGTGCCACCATGCTCCGCAATAACGGTTTGTGCCCGGTCAACGCTTTCTTCTAGGGCTTTTTCTGCGGCTTTGTAATTCGGTGCGTTCACTCGGATTCGGTATTCAGGTGCGCCGACATACGTCACTTCAAGCTCGACTTCGTCCGGTACTTCACCATTGCCTGTTGCTGCTTTGAGCGCTTCTTGAATTGCATCGACACCTTCGATGCCAAAGCATTCGAGATCAACGTACCCCGAGACAGTGACATAGGGGACGGAGACGTTCTCTCGCGCAGTCTCCGTGATGTCGTTTATTTCTTCATCTGTAAGGTCTAGGTCTTCTAGGGCTTCCTCGCCATGAATGGCTGCAAGCTCGAATCCACTATAGACGGTTTCGAATTCAGTTAGTAACTCGCCTATTACTCGCTCGTATTGTTCATCTGGGATGTCGTCACCTAACGCGATTGATAACCATTTTTCGGCTTTTTGTTCGTTTTTCCATTCCTGGATTTTCTCGGATCGCTGATGATCATTGACATCTTTGTAGGATAAGTCAATTTGTTGGGACGATTCGTCGACACTCAGGACTTTACACACAACAGTTTGGCCTTCGCGGACGTGATCCCGTATGTTCTTGATCCACCCGCTCGCCACTTCGCTCACGTGAATTAGGCCTTCTTTGTCTTCGTATTCTTGGAGGTCGACGAACACACCGAAATCCTCGATTTTTGTGACCTCTCCGACGACAAGTTCACCTGATTCTGGCCATCCCCGATATTTCATGTATCACTATGGGGTTGTGACGAATGAAAGGATTTCGCTTAAAAAACCGTGTTGTTATCGTGCTTCGACCGTTTCAATTACTTCAGCGTCCAACCTCCCGATCCCGCCCGTTGCCTCGACTACCATTGTCTCACACTCAGCACAACTGATGTCTTTTGCCGGTCGGTTAAACACGATTTGTTGATTCCCGCACTCAAGGCACTCGATTCGAATGAAGTTACCTACCATAACAATCACTCCTGCAGTTCGAGTCGGCCAGCGCGCCATCCTTCACGAAGATGGGCTTTGCCGCATTCACTACATCGGTATTTTAAGTTAGTTCGTTTGGTTGGTTTGTCTCCACCTGGGACTTTTGAGAATTTCCCGTCGTTCCCGATCCCAGAATTCCGTTTCCGTTGTCGATCAATCCATTTCAGGCCGGTTTCCCGGCCGCGACGGACTTTTTCGACTTCATGCTCGTGGTGAGCATTGCAATGAGGGCAGTAAGTATTGAACCGTCGAGGCATCTGCATAGTACGTTTAACGAGTGGGTCAGAGGTTAAAACCCGTTTGATCTTTCGCGTTTAGGGGGCTTGATGCAGAATTTTTGATTGAAATGTTGTTTTGTAATGGGACAGAGAGAGAGGGACGAAGCGCTTAATGGCCGGGTCTGTGAAATTTCGGTAATGAAACGAGTGATCATTAATGGTGACCCAGGTATCAGGAAGGGAGGGATCATTCAAATCGATGACGATGAGTTCCATTGTTTTTCCGTGACGAGGAATGGTGATTACCATGGGCCGTCTCGAGTACAATTATGGTGTGTTTGTGGGGATGCGGGCGAGTTTGAGGCGTTTGAGACGCGTGATTTCATCCCGCATTTTCTCGAGACAGTATCTGTAGATGCAGAAGAAGTATCGGTGATTCGAGAAAAAGGCGATTTAGTGCTTGAGAAATAGAGTCTAGGTTGGTGTAGAAAACGGCGGGCTAGGTTCGATTATCGTGATCGGCTCGATAAATAGTGACAGCGGAGTTTTCGAACACGACTTCGTAGTGGGGACCGTTGAATTCAGGGGTAGAATAGAATGATCGTTCGTTCGGCCCAACCCAAATATACGTTACATTGTACTTGACCAATAGAGTTGATCGTTCTTGTTCAGTACCCGTGTATATCGTATTAACGTCACGAACACGAGATATGTACTGGTCTTCACTTCGATATCCTATTTCGTGTGACCAGCCAGCAACAGTCGGGACACCAGTGAAGGTTGCTTCGGCGTTCACCCACCGATACGGGTGGAAGGCCGGGTCAGAGTGGCATGAACATCCTGGGAGGGAGACGATATGTGGTTGCCCAGGTCGAGCATTCAGCCATTCAATTGCCTCCCATTCGGCCGGATGAGTGGTGGCCGCCCAGTTGGTGGCGTCTAGGGAAGGTTGGTTGGCGGTGGCAGTCAATCCACCAACGGCAATGAGTCCATAGATTGAGAGCAGGAAGACACTACTGATAATAATGATTTGGATACCGTTGCGGGAGTAAAGACGGGAATCGGTGCGCGTCGGGATGGTGCCATAACGGGTTGCGAGGATGATCCCAGCGGCCATCGCCCAAAGGACCCAGGTGTGCATATAGATCTTGAAGACCGTGTTCATTCGTTCTGGCCCGGCCTGTTCCTGGAGGAACACGAATTCAACGAGGAACACGAGCCCAGCGCCAGCGAGGACAAGGATTAACTCGAACCCACCTGTGGTGTAGTTTCGGAGCGTTATCCACGTAACACCGATTAGTGACACGAGAAGAATGGGGACGAGAGTGTCGGTCGCGGCTCCAATGAGAAGTACAGCAAGAACAATTAGTACGCGAGGGATTGTTACGATCGTTTCGTCTCGATAATATTGCCAGAGGAATATTGCGAAGATAAGTAAAAACCAACCCCAAACCATCACAAACGGAACAATACCACTCCGAGTGGGGAACACCTCAACGGCTCGACCGCTTCCGCCAAGAGCTGGGCCCATAAAAAACGGGAAGACCCAGAGGACGGCTAAAATGAGGACAGGTATCGTGCTGAGAGTTGCTGTTCGTATTCTCGTGAATTCGGTCTGAACGTCATTCACGATGAAAAACAGCGAGGTTTTTTCCGCAGCCGTACTGGTACTGGTCGTTTCGGGTGAGAAATATATCGCAAGCCACGTGATGCCGAGGACAGTTGGCACATCCCAGGTGTTTATGATGGCTAATGTACCAGTCACGATCGGGAGCACCCCAAATAATCGGGCGCGTTTGCTGAGTGGATGCGAATCCGGCTGCGAGTGCACAGAGTAAATGATTGCTACCGCAAGAATGAGAAATGGAAGACTCATCATATGCGCATGGAGATCGCCGTTTAGCCACGCAAACAACGGGAATTCGTTGATCGTCCCGGGAATCACGCGGCTCGTCGTCCAATAAAAATACACCGAGATTGGTTCTCGGAGCGCTAAAAACCACGACGGCTCTACTGCTGTCACTTCCCCTAGGCGGTGCGAAACCGATCTACCGAGGCTGATCGGGAGGAGTGAAATAGCTGTTTGGATTGGCGTCACCAAGTTCGATGCAAAGCCGAGAAAAAAGACTGCAAGTCCACCGCCCAGACGGAACGATCCGCCGCGCGAATAAACGACACTCCCTGAAAAACTATAGACTGCCATTAATAAGGCGCCAAAGAACCCGGCAAGTGCCAGATAATAGGCATGGCTTGGAGGAGTAGCAGTCAATAACGAGAGTGAAGCAGAGAGCAAATGACCACCGTAATAGTACTGAACCGGTTCACCAGCGAACCACATGTCCATTGGCGGAAGAGAAGTCGCTCGGAGGATCGTGTTGAGTAAGCCATAGTCAAGGAATTTTTCACCACCAGCTGGTCTGATCGAAGGTTGTAACGAGCGTGTAATAACAACGAACAGATACCCAAGAGTAAACACCCCGAGTGCCTCGGCGAGACGGCCACGGTGGAGTTCACTAGACCGATAGCACACGAAACTGAGCCCTGCAATAACACCGAGACATCCAATTATTACCCCAACTGAGTAGTGTATTCGACCGATCCAATATACCAATATCAGTAATAACCCAAGCGAAATCGGGAGTGATAACCCAGCTCCGTTGTCATGAAATCGGGCGAATACGACGCTAGCTATCGGCACACCGAGAAGTGCAAGGAAAGCAAACGCGATCCACCACCCAACAACCATCCCGATCGCCATTATGAATCAGGGAAGGCAAGGCATTCAGTAACACTTTTGGATTTACCGCATCGGTATTTCCCGATTCCGCGGAAGAATAAATTCAAACGCTTTTATTCATTTGGACCTGACCTCACACCAATGGGTCATACTCTGGGAATCGTAGTACCAGCGTATGAACCCAACGTGAGTATATTACGCGAGTACATCTCGTCATTGCACACAGAAGTTTCGCCTGCGGAGATCATCATTGAGATCGACTCGCCAGCAACCGAAACGGTTGCTGCCCTCCGTGAATTACCAGTTGAAGTCAATGTTTCCCCTCGGAGGCGAGGTAAAGGCGCAGCCGTTACGCATGGCTTCGACGCACTCAATACTGAGGTATTCGCATTTGTTGACGCCGACGGGAGTACTCCCGCAAGTTCGGTCAATCGAATCACCACCCCGGTCCTCGACGGCCGAACTGACCTTGCAATCGGGTCACGCCGACACCCGGAAGCAAATGTTCACTCGCATCAAACCGTTGTCCGCCGATGGCTCGGGAACTTCTTTGCGTTCACCGCCAAGAAAACCCTCGCATTACCCATTAACGATTTCCAATGCGGTGCAAAAGCAATCAGTCGTTCTGCCTGGCAAGAGGTCCGTCAGCACTTACACGAACCAGGGTTTGCGTGGGATCTAGAACTCATCGGAATGACGGCTGCCCTCGGATATACGATCCAAGAAATCCCAATAGAATGGACCGATCAGCCCGGATCAACCGTCAACCCGATTGGAACCTCTGTTTCCCTCGCGAAAGCGTTACTCATGGTTCGACACCGAACCAAACTTCTCAGTAAGAACACCATGCACAACGTAGTTGCATCGTACCGATCAGAAGATGACTCTTTAATCGACCAACGGAAATAACATGAGTAAGCCACCCCGCCTTGGTGAAGTCCGTGAATTGATCTCCGGGATTCGGATGGGGCAATTTGCGTCCGTTGGGATCGTTGGGTTCGTCGTCGATCAAATCGTGCTCACAATAGCGATTGAACTCGGGGGTGTTTCAGTGGTGCTCGGGAAACCACTGAGTGCGGAAGCCGCGATCATCGTGATGTTCATCTTGAATGAACGATGGACATTTGCGTCCTGGGGAAAAACCGGCGGGCGACACCTAGTCTCCCGATTCCTCAAATCAAACATCGTACGCCTAGGCGGAGTCTTGGTGGCGTATGTAGTGTTATTACTGTTACACAGATGGTTTGGAACCCATTACCTTATCGCCAACACCATCGGGATTGGTATGGGATTCGTGGTCAACTATATTGCAGAAAGTCTATTCACCTGGCGGGTCGGCGTACTTCACTAATCATCCAAATCAGCAAACGCACACCAAAATACCAGCATACACTACCAGAACAAATCTCATGGAGTAATTTCGGTTAATCATTTGCCGAATGAAGATGACACGCCACTGATCGATCAGAGCCAGTCTGCTCAAGACCCGGCCGATACCGATCGCAAGGCGTTACGAATCCGTCATACAATACCGATATCGCGTCGTGATGATTTCCCAGAACGATATGCCCAATCGCAGTTGTAAGAATTTCTTCCGCCGCCGCATCCGATAACTCTCCCGGTAACTCAAATTCGGTTCGTATCTCCCCTCGCAACACACTCTCTTCTCGCTCCTGACTCTCCTCACCCACATCATCCCCCTTCTGGATACTAATTACCCCAGACCGAAGCGCCACTAAAATGTCGTGTACCGACCGCCACTCATCTGGAGATAATTCGTATTCTTGAGGCTCGATTAATTCTGGACATCGCGTATGGAACCGACACCCAGGCGGCGGTGACGATGGATCCGGCACTTCACCACCCAGCGCTATTCCCCACTCGCGATCTCGAGGATCGACAGATGGAATCGAAGACAATAACGCTCGGGTATACGGATGCTGCGGATCACCAAACAACGAATCCGTTGGAGCAATCTCAACGATTTCCCCCAGATACATCACGCCAACCCGATCACATATTTCCCTGATCACAGCCATATCATGACTAATAAACAACATCGACAGATCAAATGACGATTTAAACTCCTCTAACAACGACAACACCGAAGCCTGCACCGATACATCCAACCCAGACACCGGTTCATCTGCAATAAGAAAATCAGGATTCAAAACCATCGCCCGAGCTAACGCAATTCGTTGTTTCTGCCCCCCACTAAATTCATGCGGATATCGATAATAATCATCAGGCGATAACCCGACTCGATCCAATAACATCGTTGCAATGTCACGACAGCGATCCTCAGACGTGATACCATGCACCCGGAGTGGCTCGGTGACCGAATCACCAATACTTTGCCGAGGATCAAAACTCGATGTTGGGTCCTGGAAAATCATTTGTGCTCGACGACGAAACCGCTTCAATTCTTGTGCATCAAACCCAAGAACATCCTCCCCAGCAAACATGACTACCCCAGCAGTCGGTTCTTCTAGCCGCAATAACGATAGCGCAGCAGTGGATTTACCGCATCCTGATTCACCCACTAACCCAAAAATCTCGCCTTCCTGAATCGAGAAACTCACTCCATCAACCGCGCGCAATCTCCCGGATTCACGAGATAACACACCCGACCTGACTGGATAATGTTTTTTGAGTCCATCAACCGCAACAAGCGGATCCATACTCATACAGACCCATCCCCCAAACTACCCTGATCCTCCTCCAGTGATTCATCTAACTCACTAGGGTCATGTTCAGGGCCATAGAACACGCACGAAACACGATGATTTTCACTTGTCGCAGATACTAACCCCGGTTGACCATCAGTTCTACATTCATCAATTGCGTGCGGACACCGCGGATGAAATCGACACCCGCTCGGTGGATTGCGAGGATCCGGTGGCGACCCTCCGATTGGTCGTGATCGCCTGCCACGACCAGGCAAACACGCTAACAACCCCCTAGTATATGGGTGACTCGGTGATTCAAAAATATCGTACACTGAACCTTCCTCCATTATTTTCCCGGCGTACATCACCACCACCCGGTCGGCGACCTGCGCCACCACACCCAAATCGTGCGTGACGAACAGCACAGTCATCTCGTAGTCCTCTTTTAACTCCTCAAGCAACTGGAGTATCTGCGATTGAATCGTCACATCAAGCGCCGTCGTCGGTTCATCAGCAACCAATAAATCTGGTCGACTCGCCAACGCAATCGCAATTATCACCCGCTGCTTCATTCCCCCACTCAATTCATGGGGATAACTCTCCGCCCGAGACGATGCATTCGGAATCCCAACTTGCTCAAGTAACGAAACTACCTCCGCATCCATCGCCTCATCTGACATCTCCCGATGAAACTGTAACGCTTCCTTGATCTGCCACCCGACAGTATACACTGGATTCAACGCATCCTGCGGATTTTGGAACACATAACTGATCCGATCCCCCCGAAACTCTCGTAATTCCTCCTCCGATAACTTCGTTAGATCCGTCCCATCGAACACAATCGATCCAGCAACAATCTCTCCGGGAGGCTGTTTAAACAACCGAGCAATCGATTCACACGTAACGGTTTTCCCGCTCCCACTCTCCCCGACCACACAAACGGTTTCACCCCGATTCACATCGAAATCCACACCATCCACTGCCAACACCCGTCCTTGTTCAGTGACAAAATGCGTTTTGAGATCCGTGACCGATAACAAAGGATGCGGATCTGGCATGTTACTTCACCTCTTGTCGCGGATCTAGCGCGTCGCGCAACGCATCACCGAGAAAATTGAACGCGAGAATCGTAAAAAACAATAAAAACCCTGGGACGGTAGAGATCCACCACGCAGATGCGATATCAGACCGACCATCAGCAATCACTTGCCCCCACGACGGCGTCGTCGGATCACCAAGTGCCAAGAATGATAACGCTGCCTCGAACAAAATAAACGACGGAATCAATAGCGTCGCCGCTGTGATAACACTATTTGAAACGTTCGGTAACAAATGCCGCCTGATCGTCCACAAACTACCAGCCCCTGACGCTTTTGCCGCACGAATATAGGCCTCCTCCCGACGTTGTAATGCTTCACTCCGAACAATCCGAGCAATCCCACCCCACCCAGTGAGACCAAAAATCAATATCATGAGGAACAAACTCCCCCCGAACAAGTAAACAAGAAGCAAATAGAGAAAAAACGCTGGAAACGTTATTTGAATATCCACATACCGCATCAACAATTCATCCACCATTCCACCAAAATACGCCGCACTGATCCCAACAATCGACGCAATAAAGATCACAATGAGCGTGGAGATCAACCCAACCTTCATACTTATTTGCATCCCATAAATGATCATCACCAGGATATCTTTCCCCTGGTGCGTGGTCCCTAACGGATGCGCCCACGTCCCATAACACCGACCATCCGAAACCGCCCCAACACAATTAATCGGAACCGACGCATCCACACTCAGAAACACCGGCGGCTGGTACGCTAACAACGGCTTCACCTGAGGCGGGGAAGTGAATAAAGCCGGGATCACAATCCCAATGACAAAAATAGCCCCCAGAAACACACCACTGAGAACCGCTGCTTTGTTCCGTTTGAACTGCTGCCAATAATACACACTCAAACGTTTATTCGAAACCACAGGAACCACGAGATAAAACACAATAACAACTATCGTAAAGATAAATAACCAATCGACAGCGCCCGGACGCCATCCAACCCCAGGAACAAATACCTGATCTTGCGACGAGAGCAAATACTGCCACAATATAACTACAGCAAGAACACTCGTCACGATGCCAAACCCAATTGTCCGATTCGACACCCGCCGCCCCTCCGCCTCAACCGAATCCCAATCGATCCATCGATCAGGTAACTCCCCTGACTCTCCCGGCATTATCGATCACCATAATCGATACGTGGATCAAGCACCAAATACGCCAGATCTTGCGCTAAATTCCCGATAATCGCAAGGAACGTCGGGATCAAAATCGTTCCCAACACTAACGCTGTATCTTGCTGAACGATAGCGCGAAAACTCAATGTCCCCAACCCGGGAATCCCAAATACCACCTCGATCAAATACGACGAAACAAAAATAATCCCAAGAAGATCCCCAACAAGAATTGTGGCTATCGGAACAGAAGCCGGTCGAAAAATATGTTTATATAAAATCACCCGTTCGCTCACTCCTTTCGCACGAGCCGTCTTCACAAACTGCGCCTGGACATACTCAAGCGCTTCCGCCCGCGAGTACCGCATCAACCCAGCTATCGCACCTGTCGTTAACACAATCACCGGCAAAATTAATTGTCGAATATTCTCCCACGAAAAAAGCGCCAGTAACGCAAATTCCCCATTAACTTTGGCCGCCTGCGGATCAAACACGATCGGAACCCACCCCAAAATCGTCCCAAAAATAACCAGTAACACAATCGCAAACCAAAAATTCGGGATGCTCACACCGAAAAACGCAAAAAATGTCGCCGCATAATCACTCCGGGTGTATTGGTGGGTCGCAGAATACAACCCGATGAGTATCCCGAATATAGTCGAAAGCACCACGGCTGGTACCCCGTACATCATCGAATACGGCACCGCCTCTAAAATCGCTGTCATTACCGGTTGTGATCGCGTCTGTGACCACCCCCAATTAAACGACACCATATTCAGCATAAAATCAACATACTGGACTCGTAACGGCCGATCCAACCCTCGTCTCTCGCGAAATGCCTCCGCCACCGCCTGTGGATCTCCACCTGCTTGCGCAGCCTGAAACTGTAACTCGGCGATTTGCACATCCGGCGTCAACCGCAACAACAAGAACGACACCGACAAAATCAGCCACGTCGCAATAACCGCCCACCCAATTCGCCGGGTTACGTACCAGGCTACCCCCATCGATTACCAACCCACCAATCTACGTCCCTCCTCTCACAAAACGATTGGTACAAAATCTCCTAATCATGCTTCATCAAAATACCACGTCACACTATTCCACCCCTGCCCGAACCGGGGCTCAGGTCCAACCACGGTATCCTGATACCCGACTATGTCCTCTTGCATCGACATAAAATTCACTGGTTGATCTCGACTGATACGCCCGAAAATAGAATTAAAAAGCTCTAATCGTTCCTCACGGTCAAATGTTGCCCGGGCTTCTTGGAATAACGCTTCATGATCTTGCTCTGGTATGTACCCGAAAAAATTCGCCGACCCTCTTTCAGTCCAAAATGAATCCGTAGCCGCTGGCGTCCGTGGATACGTATTAAACCGAATCCCATACATTAAATCCCACTGCTCGTGACTTGCTGTCTGCTCTCTTGGACCTGCGTTAAACGGCCCACCCGTCCAAGGGGGATTCCCGTCACCTTGCCATGTATTAAAAATATATTGCTGGATCATCCGATCAAAGGACACCGTCTCAAGGTTAATCGATAATCCGATCTGATCGAATTCCTGTGCCACCCACTCCGCCGTAGTTGTAACGGTCTCGGAACCTTCCGGGTACACAAAGGTTAATTCAACCTGATCGCCATTTCGATCCACTAATTCATTATCAGAATAAGAATACTCACTCGACGTATATTCAGCCAAGAGCTCCCTGGCTCGATCATGCGAATATGTCTCATCTTGACCGAATTCCGTTATATTCGAATCATCATACCAGTCTGACCATTGCGGCTGGAACGTATGCGTCGTATTCGCATATCCACGGAGAATCTGCTCGGTAATCACATCCTTGTTCACTGCCGTTGACAAGGCTTGTCGAACCTCCCGCGTTCGTAGCTCCTCCCACCCGTTCATCCGCTGATTATATGCCAAAATCGTGAGGAACGCCTGTGGAACCTGATTCAAGTAAATGCTATCTGAGCTTTTGAATTCAGAGACCCGCGGGAAGGGAATCCCCGCCGCAGTAATTTCACCAGATCGTAACGCAGCAAGCCGCGTGCTTTCTTCCGCGATCACATTATACGTGTACGAATTGAAATACGGCGCGTCAGTCCACGAATCAGGCACATCCGACGCTGTTCGCAAGTAATAGTCGTCATTTCGAACCGTAACGAATTCGGCTTCTCGATCCCACCGCTCGAACCGATAGGGACCGAGATTCCCGGTGTACGAAAGCGTGTTCAATTCCTCGTTCTGTTGGATCCCTTCGAGATCCCTGTCTTCAACAAACGGCTCCAGTAAATTGGGGTAACAGTATGCTCCCCAAAAAACGGGTTCCAAGGGAAAATCGACGTTTGGGGATGAAAGAGTAACAGTAAACGTCAACTCTCCTGTTTGTTCCACTTGAATAGTACTAAATAGATCAACTGCTTGGGATCCCGTCCAGTTATCAGGGGCCTGATGGATCTCTTGGATATGGAACACCCAGTCTTCCGCTGTCATCTGGCCATACGGATCACTCCAATACAAATCATCACGGAGTACAGCCTCAAACTCACGACCTTCATCGTCACGAGATTGAAGCTCTAACCATAATGGAAAAATTTCGTCCTCAGTCGTAATCGTGTATGCACCATCCAACGTTAACGCGACCCGTGATCCCGAAACTGCGTCACTTATCTGGTGATGGAGGAGCGTCTCTGCATCCGACGGAGATCCTGAACTCCAGTCCCCTCGTACTTCACGTCCACCGGTTCCCGACGGCATCGGTGTCTCCTCCCCATTTTCTGGATTTGTTTGCGCTCCCAAACACCCACTCATAGACCCAATCGCTGAAACCCCAAGTAAAGAAAGTAATTCGCGGCGTGATTTAAAAGAGGGCGTATCCCGTGGCATGGTAATTCGAATCGATGCCAATATGTATGAAATCAATAAACGTATACTCTGCGGTACCTCCAATTTGCTAATCGCTACGCGTAGCAGGGTTATCCGTCCCCGGTTTCGTCAAGAATAACTACATGGTCGTTTTTGATATCGACATTGATCAACGTCTTCACCGGGATCTGGGCTTCTGCTAATTTGTTCTCTCCCCCGACTTTCTTAATGACTGCAACGACATCGACAACATCAGCGCCAATCACTTCGAGGGCATTAATGATCGCATGGAGTGTCCCCCCAGTTGAAAGTACATCATCTAATAATAGAACTCGATCTGTTTCGTAGACATCGTTCAGATACATGTCGTTTTCTGAATAACCCGTGACTTGCGATAATTCCACCTCCCCAGGAAGACCATATTGCCGTTTTCGAACCACGACAAGTGGAATATCAGTCATCAATGAAACCGCAGTACTGATGTGAATTCCCATCGCGGCGGGAGTCACAATTTTATCGACTCCATCTAGATTGGCTTTCCGAATTATCTTTATTACGATTTCACGGAGCAACGATGGTTCAAGCATTGGAACTCCATCACTAATTGGGTGCACGAAATACTGATACCCTTCTTTTTCGATAACAGCAGCGTCTTCCAGCGATCGCTGTAAACGGTCCATGCCTCATATTCACGACCCAATTAAAAACATACTAGGTCTCAAGGTAACTGGGGTTAGATCGCAGAGATAATAAAAAGTTCATTAGCTGAAAATACAAAAACCGAAGCAATCATTTTGTGTCGGGATAATTAGTGGAACAGAACTAGAATTATCACCAGCGTCTGCGTCGGTAACGTGGTGAGTCGGTTTTCAAATTCAACGTGAACTCCTCCATGACACAATCTGCCGTGGTAGTTCCGATCCGGGATTCAAGTACGATCCGGAATACCGTGGGGTATGTCACGAATGAACTGCAGTCACGCTCTGAAAGCGACCAATTCGAGATTCATTTTCTTTATCCATTATCCCGCCGCCTTACAGACGTTGAGCGCGCCGACGATGCTTGGGAATTATTGAATCGGATAGAAAATTGGGCAGAAGAAGACATCGGAGAAGAGCCAACGAACATCGAAATCCACACCGCAGTCACTGGGGGTAACGAATATTTATTTAACCCGAGTGATTTTGCGGAAATTATCCTCCGGTACGCACGAAATAATGACATATCGGAGGCCATCATCGACCCCGCCTTCAATCCAGTAGGTATCACGCCATTGTTACCACGGCTGGAAGCAGAACTTGAACGTGGAGGCCTATCAGTAGAGATTGCGCCCGTTGAGCGACCGACACGTCGAGTTCCTATTGCTCGGCCGGCTGGGCTTGGTCAGATCGGGATCCTCTTCGCCTGGTCGTTTGGATTTTATCTTTTGGTATCCGATAGTTTATCGACGTTCAATCTTGTCACTGGCGCGATTAGTGGGGTTATTGTGGCGACTGCACTGTGGCACGTTTCGGTCATGGGAACTGTCGATCTACGCCAACTTGGTGCTCGATTAGCTCGATTACTCCTCTATATCCCGTTCCTCCTCTGGGAAATAACAAAGGCCAATTTCGCCGTTGCGTACGCTGTACTCCATCCCGAGTTACCGATCGATCCTGAGGTAGTCGAATTCGATGCGCTTGTGTGGTCAGACCTCCCTGTGACGACGTTAGCAAATAGCATTACGTTGACGCCAGGGACCCTCACAATAAACGTAACGAGACAACATTTCACTGTGCACACTTTGACCGAGGGTGCCCGGGATGATTTGATGGATGGCCAGTTAGAACGAGCGGTTAGATTCGTGTTCTATGGCCGAAGTGCCGCGCGCATCGCGAGTCCAGCGGAACGAAAAGAAATGGCCGAACCTGATGACGCGACAGGAGACGGTGATGGTTCGTGACTGAGATCGAACCGATACTGCTTGTCGCCGTAGTATCGTTCATCTTCCTTTCGGGCATAATTACGTATCGGATTTTTGCAGGGCCAACGATGCAAGATCGAGTGATTGCCATCAACGCTATCGGCTCGAATATCGTGGTGATGATCGCGTTATTATCAGCTGCAACGAACAGCCCGACGATGCTTGATATCGCAATTGTGTATGCGTTATTGAATTTTCTCGTTAGTATCGCGATATCGAAATTCACGGTCGAGCGGGGTGGGGTATTATGACGATAACTGAGTATCTGGTTGTTTTCCTCCTTGTTGTTGGGTTGTTTTTTTCGAGTGTCGCTGCGATTGGTATCATTCGGCTCCCTGATTTGTACGCTCGGGCGCATAGTGCGTCAAAAAGCGACACGCTGGGAGCGGTTTTGACGCTGAGTGCAGTTGCGTTTGTGTATGGGTGGGGCGTTCCGAGCATCAAAACGCTCCTGCTGGTGGTCTTTATGTTTCTTACCAATCCCACAGCGGTCCACGCGATTACGCGTGCGGCTAATGATCAAGGGATTGAACCGTGGACCATAGACGAAGAGCCACAGGGAGAGAAGGAGCAATAATGACTGCGTCTATTCACCTTGCGTTTCTTGGGTTCGTCCTCATCACTGCCCTTGCAACGGCCTTGTTACGGGATGTGTTGGCGTCGATCATTGCGTTTGCCGCGTATAGTTTTGGGATTTCGTTGATCTGGGTGTTCTTGAAAGCGCCCGATGTCGGGTTAACAGAAGCAGCGGTCGGTGCTGGGATTATGACGATTATGTTCTTAGTAACGATTACGAAGACTGTTCGGCCGTCAGGCGAACGAGTGTTTGAATCAATTCATTATCCTTCGCTCGTCGTCGTGATCTTACTCATTGGTGTGTTATTCACAACGCTTCCTAGTCTTCCTGTTGTCGGGAGTCCAGATGCGCCGGTGGCAACGTCAGAGGTTACGCAGTATTATCTGGAGAATGCATATACTGAAATAGAGGTTCAGAATGCGGTGACTGCAGTGCTTGCGGCGTACCGGGGATTTGATACGCTGGGTGAGGCGCTAGTGGTGTATGCTGCTGGGATTGGGATTCTAGTCATTTTGAACAAGGAGGTGTTTGAATGAGTCAATCGGATGATAGTGAGGGACGAGAGCGTTCAATGTACGTTGAAAGCCCGATTATCATGGCAACGGTTCGGGTGATCGCGCCGTTTGTGTTCACGTTCGGGTTGTTTATTATGTTTCATGGAGCAGATTCAGCTGGAGGCGGGTTCCAGGGGGGAGTAATCGTAGCTACTGTTGTCATTATGCTCGGGATCGCGTTTGGGATTGACCCGACGCGGGAATGGGTTAATCCGTATCACCTCGTTGGACTGACCGGATTAGGAATTAGTGTGTTTCTCCTGATAGGAGTCGGGTCGATTGTGTTCAGTGGCGGATTCCTCGACTATTCGGCGTTCGGGATCGATCACGCAATGAAATATGGAGTGGAGGCCGTGGAGTTAGCGATTGGTCTGACGGTCGCGAGTGTGCTGAGTGGGTTGTTTTTCAGTATCGAAAGCGGGGTGCTGAGCGATGATTGATTTGGTTATCACTCGGTCGTATTTTCTTGGTGTCTTCGTTCTCTTGGCGATTGGGAGTTACATGATGATTGCGAACCAGAATCTCGTGAAGAAAAGTATTGGAATGAATGTGTTCCAGTCTGCGATATTCTTGTTTTTTATCGTGTCAGCTTACGTTGAAGGCGCATCCTCACCGGTGTTATCGCAAGAAGGACCATTTGTGAGCCCGTTGCCGCATGTATTGATTCTTACGGCGATTGTTGTGGGAGTGAGTTTGACGGCCGTGGCACTTGGGTTAGTTGTCAGAATTTATGGGGAGTATGGGACGCTAGATGAGTCCGTGGTGAAAGAGGTGATGGAGGATGACTGATTTGGTTGCGTTGCTGGTGGTTGTCCCGTTGATTGGGTCGATTGTAGCGTTGTTTGCGGGGTTGGTGCGAGCGGAGTCAGGGTGGGGTATTGCGGTGATAGTGAGTTTGTTGCAGGCTGGTTGTTTAGTGTTGGTTGGATTACAGGTGATCGAAGGTGGTGAAGTGAGTTACGTGGTTGGTGGTTTTCGGGTGCCGTATGGGATCGAACTCGTGGTTTCGTCCTTATCAGTAGCAATCGTTGGATTGATCGTTAGTGTGACGCTTGGTATGTTGGCTTTCGCGCGGGTTGCGGGGCCGAGAGGGAACTCGTTTTTTGCGACGTTATTGTTGTTAGTTGGTGGGTTGACTGGGGTGAGTATCACTGGCGACGTGTTCAACATGTATGTGTTCCTTGAGATCACGGGGATAGCGGCATACACCCTCGTTGCAAGTGGTGACCGAGCGGAAGCCGCAGTTGCGGCGTATAAGTATTTGTTATTAGGGACAGTCGGTGCGTCGATGTTTTTGCTTGGTATTGGGTATGCGTATATTGTGACGGGAACGTTGAATATGAGTGATTTAGCGGAGAAACTCGCTGCTGTAGGGCATACGTCCACGGTGGTTCAAGTGGCGTTTGTGTTGATGGTGACTGGGTTATTCATTAAGGTGGCTGTGTTCCCGGTGCACACGTGGTTACCGGATGCGTATGTGACGGCACCGGATTCAGTCAGTGGATTTATTTCTGCGTTAGTGTCGACAGTTGCCGCATTTGCGTTATTGCGCGTGATGTACCGGGTGTTCACGGTAGAGTTCATTGTGGCGAATGCGTTCGTGCAAGAGATAATGATGGTGGTGGCGGTGTTGAGTATCGTCGTCGGGAGTGGGTTTGCCGTTGCCCAATCGGAAGTGAAACGGATGCTTGCGTATTCGTCGGTGGCGCAGTTTGGGATCGTTATTGGGGCGTTTTCGCTAGCGAATTCTACGGCATTATTCGGGGGGGTTGTGCATTTGATCGGGCATGGGATAATGAAAGGAGGGTTGTTTCTTGCGGTCGGATTAATTGCAAGTTCAACGGGGGCTCGGGTGGTCTATGAGTACGATGGGTTGATCCGTGAATTCCCGGTTGGTGCCGGTTCGTTAGGAGTTCTTGCGTTTGCCATAATTGGTGTTCCCCCGACGATTGGGTTCATGGGGAAATGGTACATTGCCCTTGGGGCGGTGGAAACCGGGTCGTGGTTACTAGCATTGGTGATTGTCGGGAGCACGTTGTTAACGCTCGGGTATTTCGCGAGTGTCGTTGAGCGCATGTTTTTCCGCGATACCCAGCGATCTAATGAGAAGCATGCCGTTGTCGGTGATGGGGGTGGAGAAGTAGTATCGAGACAGAGCTCTGTTGGGATGATTAGCGTTGTCGTCATTACGGCCGTGGTAGCTGGGATACTAGGTCCGCTTGTGGTAGAGTTTCGGAGTGTAATCGAGCCAGCGATTGCCCAATTGTTGACGTAATATGAGCGAGATAGTCTCCTTACGGCCGGCGGTGGCGGTAGTTGTTTCACTTGCCGCAGTGGTCCCGATTCTTCTGTCGAGCAAACGACCAAATGTGCGAGAGAGTTGGACGTTACTCGCGGCGCTCGTGAAATTTGGTGTTATTCTCAGTATGGTCCCTGGTGTCCTCAGTGGGCGAACGTTCGTGAGTGATTTTGGGCTGTTTGTACCAGGGATTCGGTTTGTGCTACAAGCAGACGCATTAGGATTATTATTTGCGTTATTGGCCAGTCTGTTGTGGGTAGCGACAAGTTTCTATAGTATTGGGTATATGCGAGGGTTAGCGGAGCATTCACAGACACGGTATTTCGCGGCGTTTGCTGCTAGTGTATCAGCTGCAATTGGGGTGGCGTTTGCGGGGAATCTCCTCGTGTTATTCGTGTTTTACGAGCTGTTAACGGTCGCGACGTACCCATTAGTTGCGCACGATGAAACAGACGAGTCTCGCGCGGTGGGAAGAAAGTATTTAGCGTATACGTTTGGGGGTGGAGTAGCGGTTCTTATTGGGACAGTTCTTTTGTTTTGGGTGACCGGCACGACATCATTTGAGGCGGGTGGGATTGGCGCGTTGGCATCTGCGGATCCAATGATAGCCCGGGGGCTATTTGTGTTGCTGATCAGTGGATTTGGGGTGAAAGCCGCGTTGATGCCGATTCATTCGTGGCTGCCTGACGCGATGGTCGCTCCGACGCCGGTGTCGGGGTTATTGCATGCGGTGGCGGTGGTGAAAAGCGGGGTGTTCGGTATTGCCCGAGTGATTCTTGATGTGTTCGGTCCGGATCTTGTTGGCGAGTTGGGGATGGGAACCCCGCTTGCGATAGTAGCGACGTTCACGCTTGTAGTGGCGAGTATTATTGCGTTGTGGCAGGATGATTTGAAACGACGGTTAGCGTTTTCGACGGTAAGCCAGTTGTCGTATATCGTACTGGGGTTAGCGTTATTGCACCCGTTTGCGATCGTAGGTGGGTTATTACACATCCCTGCGCATGCGTTCATGAAACTCACGTTATTCTTCTGTGCGGGCGCAATCCACGTTGAGACGCATACTGATAAGATATCCGAGATGGCTGGGATCGGGAAGCGAATGCCATTGACGATGGGAGCGTTTGCAGTGGCGGCTGCAGGAATGGCTGGGATTCCGGTTGTCGCCGGATTCGTTAGTAAGTACTTTGTGATTATTGGTGCAGTGTCAAGTAACGGTGTTGTATTCGCGGTTGGGTTGTTGCTCGCGGGGATTCTTAACATCGGGTATTTTTGGCCGGTAGTGTACACAGCGTTTTTCGAATCGGTTGAGGATCGAGGGCGGAAACCCGTGATAGAGCGAGCGTTCCGTCCCCGAACCAACCGCGGTCTAGAGGGCTTGTCTTCGGATGAGAGTGATGATGAAGTAAATCGTGAGTGGGATGTACAAGGGTGGTTGGGGGATGAATCGACGTGGTTGATGCTCGGGCCGATACTTTTCGTTGCGGCTGGATCAGTTGTACTCGGAGTGGTTCCAGATTCGGCGGTGTTTCTTCGGATTGTTCGATTAATTGTTACTGGCGTGACGGGGGTGGCAGTGTGATCGATCCGGTGATCATTCCGTTCGTTCCTGTACTCATTGTTGCTGGGTTGATGGTGGTTGTCAATCGAGACATCGGGCACGGTCTCGGTGTCCTTGTGCTTGGGCTCTTAGTGGGGTACGTGGGGGTGGTTCCGGCAGGGAGTTATTTTGAAACGGTGTTGTTTGGGTTTGATGTCGTGTTATTTCGGGTTGATGCAGTGACGCGGTTAATGGGGATTATTTTCGGATTCATCGGGGCAATGGCCGTGGTGTATGCGTGGGCGAGTGAGGCGAGCAAAGTTCAGACAGCGATTGCGTTAGGGTATGTGGGGACAAGTTTGGGAGCGGTGTTTGGGGGGGATTGGTTGACGTTAGTTTTTTTCTGGGAGTTGATGGCTGTTACGAGTACGGTGTTGGTGTGGCATTACGGGGGGCAAGCCGTTGGGGCAGGGTTTCGGTATGCGATTTTACACGGGATTGGTGGAACATTGTTATTAGCTGCGGTCGCCTGGCAGTACGTCGCGATGGGGACCTTTGTATTCAGCGGCGACGGAATGGTTGGGGGTATAGCAGTTGTGCTAGCTGGACTTGGTGTTGGCGTGAACGTTGGATTCATTGGGTTGCACGCATGGTTACCCGATACGTATCCGCGTCCCCATATTGCGGCGAGTGTGTTTCTTTGCGTGTATACCACGAAAACCGGGGTGTACGGGATGTACCGAGTATTTCCTGAAGGAGAGTTATCGATTGCGTATATGGGCGGGATAATGGCGGTATTCGGGGCAGGCATGGCGTTATTACAAGATGATATGCGGCGGTTACTGTCGTATCATATCCAGTCACAAGTTGGGTACATGGTAGCTGGGGTTGGGATTGGTGGAGCGTTAGCGACTGCTGGCGCTTTCGGTCACGTGTTTAATCATATTTTGTACAAGAGTTTGTTGTTTATGACCGTCGGAGTAATTATTTATCGAACGGGAAGGGAGCGATTAAGTGAAATCGGGGGGTTAGGTCGGGCGATGCCGGTGACGGCAGTGACGTTCTTTATTGCTGCGTTATCGATTGCTGGTTTCCCCGGGTTCAACGGGTTTGTGTCGAAGGGAATGGTGGTGACTGCGGCGCATTACGAGCATCTAGATGTCTTATGGTATCTGTTGTTGATCGGGGGCGTGGGGACGTTTTTGTCGTTCATCAAACTCGGGTATTATGCGTTCCTCCACGGGGAGTATTCGGGGTTGGTTCGGGATGCGAACCGTGGGCAGTCTGTGGCGATGGTGATTGTTGCGGGGTTATGTGTGTTCTTCGGGGTGTATACTCCTGGGTTGTTGCGGTTGGTGCCGGGGTCAGTTGAGTATCACGCGTATACCTTGAGTCATATTGGGGAGAGTCTCGTGTTAGCGGCGATTGCGGGTGTCGGGTTTGTCGTAATTAAATCGTGGCTCGCGGGTATTGGGCGGGTTCCGGATATCGATCAGTTGTATATTCCGTTAGTATTGTTTGGGACCCGGGGTATCGTTGTGGGCATCACGGAGTTATTTGCGGGTGTCGATCGGTTGGTGGTCCGAGGGTCGAAGTGGGCGAAAGGATGGGTGAAAGAGCCACGGGGGCACCTCGGGCAGGTATTGGGGACTGAAGAATTTCAGGTCAGGAATGATATTGGGACGGGTGTGTTATTGATTCTTATCGTGTTAGTGGGATTCGCTTGGCTCTTAGTGTAAGGTTCTCGAATTGGGATGGAATTACGCGTAAAGTACGGCAGCTGGAGGGGTGTTAGTTGGTCAAGATGGGAGCGAGTTTGTCGGCGATGACTAGGCCTAGTTCTTGTTTCGTGCCGGCGAATTCGTTGACGTCCGATCGATCGACGAGTAACACGCGTGTTTCGTCGTTTCCCATAACGTTTGCATTATTTGACACGACGAATTCAAGGTTGACGCGGTCGAGGATTCGTCGGGCTTCCTGGATGAGTTTATCGTCATCATCCGTCGTTTCAGTTTTAAAGCCAACAATGGGGTGATCAGGGTATTGGTCTCTGACTGAATCGATTAATTTCGGCGTTGGTTGTAAATCGAGTTGGATGTCTTCGTTTGATCGAAGTTTGTCTTGGGAGTACTCGACGGTGTAATCACTAATCGCGGCGGCAGAGACGAGGGCATCAGCTGCGTCCATAGCGTCAAGGGTTCGGTCTAGCATCTCTTCTGCGGTTTCGACTGATTTTACTATGGCGTATGGAACGGTCGGACCGCTGTGGATGAGTGTCACCTCGGCGCCATAAGCGTAACAAGCACGGGCAACGGCTTGCCCTGTTTTGCCTGATGCACGATTTGTGAAGATACGAACAGGATCAATTGGTTCTGCGGTCGGACCGCTCGTTACTACTATATGGTGGCCAGTGAGGGGGGATGGTTGAGCGTGTCGAGCGAGTTCGAGTGTGATCGTGTCTTCGGTTGCGATTTTTGCTTTGTTTTCTTCGATACGCGGGTTCACGAATGTGGCTCCCCATGATTCGACGGTCGAGATAGCGTCGAGAACGCCAGGGTGGTCGTACATGGGTTCATGCATCGCTGGGGCGATGATAACTGGAACATCAGCACCGAAGGCGGTGGTTGCACAGGTCGTTACCGGTGTGTCGTCAATCGCGTGAGCGATTTTACCGATCGTGTTGGCCGTGGCAGGGGCGATTAGGAGGACGTCAGCCCACCCGTCGGATCCGCAGAGTTCAATGTGCTCGACTTGCCCAGTGATTTGTGTGATAACTGGGTTTGTTGTAGCAAATTCAAGGGCCCACGGGTGAATGATTGATTGTGCGCTGTCCGTCATTACCCCCGTAACTGTGGCACCGTTGCGTCGAAGTTCATGAGTGAGTTCGACGGTTTTGACGGCGGCAATGCTTCCTGTGACACCGAGCACGACATTGACCCCCTCCAACATACGTGGTCATTCTCGGGGCTGGGATAAATAACGTAAACATGCTGATCCATGCCGGTAAAAAGCCAGATGTGTCGGGCGAAGGATATTGGAGAGGTGTGCAGGGGTTCCGCGAAGTTTTTTCCCTATCGGGAGAGTGAGTTGGGTATGCGGGATGTGTTAGAGGAGTGGAAACCGTTAATTGATGATGCGATCGCTGATGTTCTCCCGCGACAGATCAGTAAAGAGTATTTATCGGCGTATTTTGGTGAGCCGACATATGCGTATGATACGCAAGCGATCCAAGCAGGATTGGCAGATCCTGTGTGGGATTTACTAGACCGGGGCGGTAAACGGTGGCGGTCAGTGTTATTTTTATTATTGATTGATGCATTTAGGGAAGATCCACAGGAGTTTTTATCGTATGCGTGTATTCCGGAAATTCTCCATACTGGAACGATTATTGTGGATGATGTAGAGGATGACGCCCAGTTAAGACGGGGGGAACCGGCGTTGCATTTGGTGTATGGGGAGGATGTCGCGTTGAATGCTGGGAATGCGTTGTATTTTATTCCGTTAAAATTAATTGAGCAGAATAACGCTGGGATTTCTGCAGAGCGACAATTGGAGGCGTACGAGATGTTGACGTATGAGTTGAATCGAACGCATCTCGGGCAAGGGATGGATATCGATTGGCATAACCGGCGGCGGTCGGAGGTGAGTGAAGCTGAGTATTTAGAGATGTGTGCGTGTAAAACGGGTTGTTTAGCGCGGATTGTTGGTCGGTTAGCATCGATCGTAACCGGTCAATCGCAGGAGGTAGAGGAATCGGTGGCGACGTATACAGAGCAGATGAGTATCGCGTTCCAGATAATTGATGATGTACTTGATATCGAGCATTCACTTGGGAAAGCAGGCGAGTTTGGGAAAGCGGTCGGAAATGATATTCGGGAAGGGAAAACGACATTATTAGTTATTCATGCGTTAGGGAACGCGGCTTCGAGTGAGGCAACGGAGTTACGGCGTATTCTAGGGGAGGATGATCCGGGGGAAGATCAAGTGTTTCGGGCGATTGAGATACTTGATGAGACTGGTAGTATCGAGTATAGTCGTAAGCGGGCGGAAGGGTTAGCTGATGAAGCTAAACAAGCGATTTCGGGGTTGGATTTAGCGAGTGAACCGGCGGAGCAGTTGCGAACGCTCCCTGAATTTATGATTGAGCGGAAATTATAGTGGCGTTGCGGTGGTAGGTGTTACTCGGGGGACGTTGGGAAAGTAGTGAACGTTAGGTGATGAGTAAGCGATATACTGAGGGGTTGGGTTACGTCGATAGTGTGGGTTGCTGTCCCGTCGGTTAGTGCTAGTATGGGAGATGATGCCTCGATTACGTCGATGGTGATTGTCGTTTCAGGGGAGAACACCCAATGGGATTTTTCTAAGTCGAATTGAGCGAGGGGGACAGTAATGATTGCCTCCGTATCGTAATCGACAATCGGGGCTCCTGCAGCCTGAAGAAATCCATTGGTTCCGATTGGGGTGCCAGTGGCTATCCCGTCGGCCCGGAATTCCGTGTCTAGTGTATCTGTGGTAATGGCGAAGGTAGTGATTTCTGCGACTTGATTGGGAGAAATGAACAGATCGAAAAGACCGGTTGTGATGTGTTGATTGGCTTGGGTTAGTGCTATTGTCGGTAGCGCCCGTTCCGTGTATTCGTTCGTTTCAAGTTGTTGTAGCGATTCGGGTACCTTTGCCGGAGAGAGCGTTTGGGGGATGGGGAGAGTGTTTATGGGGATTAGGTGGCAATCAGGTCGGGTTGATGCGCATTGGGATAGTGCACGGATACCGATTAGGTACAGCGCAGTAAATCGGGAGGTGTCGTTGGGTAGATTGGTTGATACGGTGGTTTCGACGCTAGTGGTAGCAAGTTGCTCGGCGACGAGTGATCGAGTTGAATCGTTGGGTGGGCCGATTATCCCAATCATCGTGAGTGTCGGTTGTATCGAGGTTACTGGTTGAGTGAGGTCGGGGTAGTTATGGTTATTCTGTTTCGTGGGAAAAGGTGTGTTCGTACCGGTAGTGGATGTATCGGTGATACCCGATTGCCCCGAATGCAATCCCGAGGATGAGAAGGAAGGACCCGAGTAGGAGTTGGTTCCGGAATGTGATAAGTAAAATCCCAATGGTGATGGCGAGAAGGGAAACGTTGAACAGGAGGACGAGCATCCAAAATGCCCGGATCAAGTCCCTCGGCGCAGTAGTGGTGGGATTCGGGGATGACATGACTACCCGTTGATTTGATCAGCAGCGTGTTCGATATCATTGAGACAATAAATCATTGACTTATGGAAGGCTGAGAACTTGCGAAGTTACCAATTTTCAGTTTTTGAAAACAAGCCACAAAACACATAATGGTGCTCTACTTTGTCTAGTCGGTGAACATTCATGAAACTCGCGATGATCGGTCTTGGTCAGGCCGGGGGGAAAATTGTCGATTCGCTCTTGGAATATGAGCGAACGACGGGAACGGATTTTATTGTAACTTCGTTGGCGATTAATACCGCTGCAACTGATCTATCGGGTTTGGAGTATATTCCTGAATCCCACCGAGTATTGATCGGGCAGTCGAGAGTCAAGGGGCATGGTGTTGGCGCCGATAATGAACTGGCAGCAGAAATTGCGAACGGAAATCAGGATGAGATACTTGGGGCGTTAGATCATATGCCGATGTCGGAAGTTGACGGGTTTTTGCTTGTGGCTGGACTAGGCGGGGGGACTGGGAGTGGGGCGAGCCCGGTTGTAGCCCGCCAGCTTAAACGGATCTATACTGAACCAGTGTATGGGCTGGGGATACTCCCAGCGAGTAATGAAGGGGGCGTGTATACGTTGAATGCAGCTCGTTCTGTACAAACGCTCGTCCGAGAAGTGGATAACATGTTGTTGTTCGATAATGATGCGTGGCGGGAATCCGGCGAGTCTGTGGAATCTGGCTATTCTGATATCAATCAAGAGATTGCGCGCCGGTTCGGGGTAATGTTCAGTGCTGGCGAATTTGATCAGGATCTGGTTGCTGAGAGCGTCGTGGATTCATCTGAAATAATTAATACACTAGCTGGGGGAGGAATTTCGTCTATTGGATATGCAGCCGAACCAATCGATGCCGAAGGGCAGGGATTGCTTAATCGATTCAGCACTGATCCAGAAGACGAGTTTGACTCGTCGGACGCAACGAATCGGGTTACGAGTCTAGTTCGAAAGGCGGTATTAGGTCGATTAACGATGCCGTGTGAACTAGAGGGAATTCAACGAGCGTTGGTAGTGGTAAGTGGACCACCGGAGCATCTAGATCGGAAAGGAATTGAGCGGAGTCGAAAATGGGTTGAGGAGGAAACGGGGAGTATGGAAGTTCGAGGTGGCGATTATCCGCTACCCGGCGAGAATAAGGTTGCCGCAGTAGTGTTGTTGTCTGGTGTGACGTCGGTACCGAGAATTGAGCAGTTACAACAAGTTGCGGTTGAAGCTCAAGAGTCGATGGAACGGGTCCAACAAGATAAAGAAACGAAGGAGCAACAGTTGTTCGAAGCTGATGGGCTTGATCCGTTGTTCTAGGTATAATTAGTAGCGGAGAAGAATTGTTCGGAGAAGCAATATTTCATATGGATTCAGGACAAGTCTAGTTGTAATGAGTGACATGCGTGAGGTGGAGAGTGCGACGGTGGGTGGTGGGTGTTTTTGGTGTGTTGAAGCAGCGTTCAAAACGATCGATGGCGTAGAATCAGTCGTCCCCGGCTATAGTGGGGGTGATACTGATGATCCAGCGTATCGTGAAGTGTGTTCGGGGACGACGGGACATGCAGAAGTAGTGCAGGTGCAGTTTGATCCAAACGTAATTGATTACGGTGAGTTACTTGAGGTGTTCTTTTCGGTTCATGATCCAACTACCCTGAATCGGCAAGGTCCAGATGTTGGGTCGCAATATCGATCTATTATTTTGTATCATTCTGAGGAACAGAAGCAGATTGCGGAGGCAGTAATTGAGGAGCTCGAAGAAAAAAATGTGTTCGGAGATTCGATTGTTACGGAGGTGGTCCCGTTAGAGGAGTTTTATGAAGCGGAAGAATACCATCACGATTACTACGAAAAAAACCCAAATGCGGCGTATTGTCAGGTGAATATTAAACCAAAATTAGAGAAGCTTGCTACTGAGTTTGGTGAGAAAACGTCAATCGAAACCTAGAGGTGTCGGGAGGATGGTAAGGTGAGGCCGGTGGTTCCGGGGTATTTAATTGAGTATCGCTCGGCACGTAGACCATGAAAGCAACCGCGAAAGCGCATCCAATTCAGGGCCTAGTGAAATATCACGGGATGCGTGATCCATCGTTACGATTGCCCTATCATGATAGTATTAGTTTGTGCACAGCACCGAGTAAGACGATTACTACGGTGGAGTACGATGAGTCGCTGAGTGAGGACACGTTCGTAGTTGATGATGAGGTGGTGACAGGCCGGGGAGCAGAGCGGATTACGCGCGTGGTTGATCATGTTCGGGAACTAGCTGAGATCGAGAGTCGGGTTCGGTTGGAGAGTGAGAATTCATTTCCCACGAACGTGGGGCTCGGTTCGTCGTCATCAGGGTTTGCTGCGGCCGCAATGGCGCTCGTAGAGGCAAGTGGGCTATCGCTGTCGCTCCCGGAGATTTCGCGGATTGCTCGGTTAGGCTCGAGTTCTGCTGCACGCGCTGTTACTGGTGGGTTTTCACAATTACGGGCCGGTGCGAGTCATGAGGATTGTGAGTCGAATCGGATTGATTCGCCGTTGGGTGATGAACTTCGGATTGTCATAGGGTTAGTACCGGCCTATAAAGAAACCGAGTCGGCCCATGCAGAAGCAGCAGAGAGTCATTTGTTTCACTCTCGGTTGGCGCACATTCACAGGCAAATAAGTGATATGCGGGAGGGGTTGATTCAGGGGGACTTTGAGGATGTGTTCTCGCTTGCAGAAATGGATTCGTTATCGCTCGCAGCGACGACGATGACGGGACCGTCGGGATGGGTATATTGGAAGCCAAAAACGCTCGAAATTTTCGAGGTGGTTCGCGATATGCGGTCTGAGGGTATCCCGGTGTATTTTTCAACAGATACGGGGGCGACAGTGTATGTTAACACGAAAAAACCATATGTGGATGAAGTTGAGTCAGCGATCAGTGCGTGTGATGTCCCGACACGACGGTGGTGTCTCGGTGGTGAGGCGGAAGTAATGGATCGTGATTTGTTTTAGACTACGCCACGGTTGATTGATCGATTTGGGTAATGGTTTTGTTTTTGGAGTGAATCGTGAGGTATTTTGTAGTGGCACGTGCTGGGGTGGATTATGTCAGAACGAATTATTGGGTTCATTGGCCTTGGTATTATGGGCGGACCGATGGCGTCAAATCTTGTGGAAGCAGGGTATGAGGTTATTGGGTATAATCGGTCTGATGAACCGATCAGGGAGCTAATGGACGATGGTGGGCAGGCAGGCGAGTCAGCGTCGGATGTGGCGGATCGCTCGGATGTCATAATTCTGTGTTTGCCTGATTCTGCGGTTGTGGAGTCAGTGATGCACGGGGCTGATGGAGTGATTAACGGGCTTGCTGGGGGAGAAACGGTTATCGATATGTCAACGATATCCCCTACAGTGACCGAATCGCTCGCTGATGAATTGGGGGAACACGGTGTTGCGATGCTCGATGCGCCGATTTCCGGTGGTGAGGAAGGAGCAATAAATGGCTCGTTGTCGATAATGATTGGGGGTGATGAGGCTGTATTGGATGAGCATCGGTCGATTTTCGAGGTGTTAGGAGAGACTATCGTTCATTGCGGGTCAAATGGAGCTGGGCAGGTGACGAAGGCATGTAATCAGATAATTTGTGCCGTGACGTATGAGGCGGTGAGTGAAGCGTTAATGTTGGCCCAAAAGGCGGGTGCCGATCTTGAGGCGGTTGTAGAAGCAACGAGTAGTGGGGCCGCTGGGTGTTGGGCGTTGGATAATCGGGCTCCGCGAATGATTGAGGGGGTGTTTGAACCTGGGTTTTTTGCGGAGTATCAATACAAGGATTTGCGGATTGCTACAGAGGCAGGCGAGGCGTTTGGGGCGCCCATGCCGGCGACGGAGTTGGCGCATGAGATGTATAAATCGATGGTGGAAAACGGGATGGGGCGGGATGATAATTCTGGGGTGCTTCAGGTACTCGAATTGTTAGCAAATGAGGAAGCACGGGTTACTGGTGACTAAAGTGAATCACGGAAGTTTTACAATTAACGATTAGTTGATTGGTGAGAAATACAAATATATTTGTTGTTAGTGCGTAGTTTGGCGTAATGCCCAATCGAACGACAGAGGATCGTGATCTCGGTGTGTTACAGAGCAAGCGAAACTCGATGCGGTATCAAATTTTAATTGAAATCGCTGATCGGCAACCAGCGGTGAGTCAACAAGAGATCGCTGATACGGTTGGGGTTACTGCGCAAGCGGTGAGTGATTATTTGATCGATTTGGTATCGGATGGGTTTGTGGTAAAACATGGGAGAGGCCGTTACGAAGTGACGAAAGAGGGGGTTGATTGGTTGATTTCGGAAACGGATACGTTAGAGGAGTATCTAGAGTATGTGAGTGAGTCGGTGATTGGGCAGGTCGATATTGAAGCTGCGGTTGCGGTATCAGAAATTACTGAAGGTGAGCAGGTATCTCTCGTTATGCAGGACGGAATGTTACATGCGGCGCCTGATGAATTAGGAGAGGCAACGGGTATTGCAGTGACATCGGCGGAGAAGGGGGAGGCTGTGGGTGTTACGGAATTCAGAGGGATTGTGGAGTATGACCCCGGTAGAGTAACGATCCTCCCGCTACCGAGTGTTGAAAATGCATCTCAATTTCCCAGTAATATCAATGAATTTATCGGTCCAGATGAGTTGATTGGTGCCGCCGGAATTGAGGCTGTTGTTTGTCTCCGCCAAGCAGGAATAGAACCTGACATTCGGTTTGGGACCCCGCAAGCGACGAGCGAAGCCGCAACGAGAGGGCTCGATGTAGTACTGTTTGTCGTCGATTCATTACTGTCTCGTCATACCACGGTGTTACGCGATGAGGGAATTCGGTTCGAGGTACTTGACGAACCAGATGCCATTAGCCCGTAAATCACGATATACAACGCAGTGGATTTATAAAAAATTCTTATCCTATTTGTCGTGGATCCCAGATGCCGACTTCCCAGGCAATGACTGGAATAATGAGGATGATACCAATGGTGAATAACAGAAGGCTCAGTAACCAGTATTGTCGTGGGAGAATACCGATCGTGGTTGCTGTGTAGATGGCCGCTCCTGTAAGAAAAATTACTGACAGAATATACCCATGAAGAATTTGCCCGTGTAAACTCAGTCCACCAACGCCTTCTGGGACCGCGGATTTGGTGTGCTCTTGGTCAAGTGAATGCACCACGTGGGATTGATCGGTTGATTCAGTCTCGGTAGCAATGGTGGTAGGGGAATCAATAGCGTCTGTAAAATGATCCCATACAAAATCTTCCATGGAAAGATCTTCCTGGGATAGGTCGGCCCAGACTGTTTCTCGCTCAGTCGATGCATCTCGGCGAGATGAGACGTGATCAGCTAGATCAGACAGCGGAGGGGTTTCTTCATTATCGTCAAACCCATTCTCGTCGTGAGACATCCCAATAAGAGCCAATTAGGGTTCTACTTAAAAGAGTGTTATTCTCAGATCGTTCCAAAACTCTCGGTATAGTGAGTAATATGATCGCTCGTATTGGGTCTTGTTGACGTGGATGTAATGTGACTCACCTAACCGACCGACAGCAGAGAGTTTTGTGGCATCAGCTTCACCGGCGGTAAGCAGGGAGTCTTCGATATGGAGGTATATCACTTCGCCGAAGACAACCGAGTTAGGAATAAATCACTACCGAGTCAATGTGTGAAGACTCAAGGTTCGCTGCGGCTTCAGCCACCCGATGGGCTCCACAGTAGTTGATTCACCTGGCGTAAGACCAACAGGATCGAATTCACTCTGATCACGTGAGAGGTTCTCGCTCGTATCACCCATTCCTTGCCGTGATGAGATTCATTACGAATTCTTCACTGGCAATCGCATTTCGAGGGATGTGTCCTAGATGCCGTTCGAGGAGCAAGCAGAAAACATTAGCACCACTGGTGAACAGGCAGCACTAAAATAACTGTACGGGGCTATCATTGGGGCCCCGTCCAAAGCGGTAGTACTGACTCAACCGATTGGTCGAGGGATGATCAATGACGTAATAACTCGATATCCGTCAGGAATACCGCCGGACTATAAATCGAGTGCCATGCATATGGAAGTACCACCACTGGTAACACCGAACGCTCCGAGCGGAAAGTCACTCGGGCGCTGTTTGATATGAATAATAGGTAAGTGCTATGCGCCAGGGGATGAGACCGAGGAGTCCTACGCCAGTCATGACGAGTAAAAAGAGTGGGGGACTTTCACCAGGGAAGAAAGTAGTAGCCCGTAGAGTGCCACCAGTAAGAACAGTGAGAATCCAAGCCACTCCAATGATGAGGGTAGTGTTCCGGAAAGCAGTAACCGTAGCTGAGTGGTAGGCGCCAAGCAATGGAGCGGTGAGAATCCAACCTACGTAAAATGGAGTGTACGTAAGTAATGAGTGACTGATATCAGCTAGTGGGTTGATTTCATGCGAGATCTGTCCAACAATGATTATCGCAGTAATTATGGAGAAATCAACGATTGCAGTGAGTAATATCGTTCGCGTTGTCGTGGGTTCTTCGGGGGCAACTGGCATTATCCGTAGGAGGATGAAATGAAAGCACTGCTGCGGTATCGTTCAGATTCCAATAATCGGAATTGATGATAAACTAGCCGAAGCGTCATGATGGTAGTGGAGTTACCACGCGTTTTCGAGGACTGATTCGATATCGTCTGGTGTGGGATTTAGGGCTGTTGGCGCACGGTCCTCTGGGATGTCTTCAACGATGAATTCAGCGATTGCGGAGAAATCATCGGGATCTACAGGATCGACTTCTTTGAGGTTCGAAGGAAGTCCAAGGCTGTCTCGTACTTTCGTTACTTTCCGGACGATTTCAGTGGCTAGATCAGAATCGGACATCGAGCCGCTTGGAATATTGAGTCCTTCAGCAAGCAGTCCGCGTCGTGCATCAATCGTGTTAAACAGATACTGGAGAATATATGGTGCCATTACCGCGTGAATAACGCCTTGTTGGAGTGGATATCGTCGAGAGAACCCGTGCCCGAACGCGTGGATAATAGAGGTCTGTCGCTGGAATTGAACGAGGATTATCCCAGTGACAGCCCGATCCATTGCCTCGGCATCATCTGGGAGTTTTGGGAACGAATCATGAAGTAACCGGAGACCATGGATAGCCGTAGAATCAGTGATTGGGGTAGCAGTACCGGCATAGAGTGTTTCGAGGCCTTTGTTGAAACCGTTCATTGCGGAGCCTGCGAGAGCACCCATAGGGGAGGTTTCGAATAAAACCGGATCATAAAACATTGCAAACGGCATAACGTTCCCATTGACTCGGATCGGTTGGCCCGTCGGAGAGTCTTCGGCAGGGAGAACTTCCATTGACCCACCACTAGAGATATCTGCCCCAGCGAATGTAGTGGGGATTGTTACAACGTCAGTAAGATCGTTACCAGGGTCCGGGTATTCCGGATTCCCCTCTTCTGCGGCGTCGACGAACGTAGAGAGCGGCCGGCCGTCCGCATTGAACACGCTCATTTGTCGAGCGATATCAAGGCTACTGCCACCGCCAACCCCAATAAGGACATCAGGGTCGACCTCGTTCATCCGGTCGATACCAGCATACACGGTGTCAGCGAGTTTATCGGGTGTCGTTTCAGCGAAAGTATCGACATACGTATCGCCAAGACCTGAACGAATCGGATCCATTAATTCATCGTTTGCCCCGGTGTTAGATCCGCAGACGATCAATGCGCGGGAACATCCATTGGCAGTGACAACGTCCTCGAGTTGTGTTACGCAATCTCTGCCGTAGACGATATCGCTCCCGAAATAATCGTACGTAAATGAATCACGGATAGGTAGCATCACCTAGTGATACTGAGACGAACAGTATGGGTGTTGCGATCAAATAACCAGGCTACGTCAGGGTAGAAATTGGAAGTGTTTGATGGGTCGATTCGAGGGTTATCCGTACCCCTCACTTTCAATGTTTTCGAGAGGTACACCGATGTTTCGTGCTGCGTGGACGAGACTATAGACCATCGCGTTAATCCCGCAAGCGTACACGTCGATATTGGATGGATCGATTAATTTCGAAACCCCTGATCGGGGGGTTCTGATGATCCATCGTTTCAATCCATGATCGAGGGGGACGACAACACTTGATTGATCGATATGTTTCAAGAATGCATGTTGAACATAGTCGGTTTCTTGTTCCCACTCGGTGAGGATCGGCTCGCGGCTAAGAGTAGGGACGTAGTGGAAGTTGTCGTGCTCCGTATCGAGGTCAATAAACTGATTGTGATATGGCAAATCATCTTCCCAGGCTGCCCCGAGGAACAACCAGACATCTCGTTGGTGACCTTCATAGAGATCGAGGTTGTTTTCGAACAGATAATCAATCATGCCTTTGAATGGTGCTACGCCTGTGCCAGTTGCAAGGAACACAATATCACGCGGTGACGGGTCTTGAAATAATAGATCCCCGTATGGGCCACGGACCGTCACCGAATCACCTGGTTGGATATTGTCACAGATAGCAGGGGAGAGCCTGCCGCCAGGGACTCGTCTGACGCAGAGTTCGATGTATGACCGGTCTGGTGAACTGGAGATAGAGTACGCGCGCGAGGTTTTGTTGTATCGAAACCCGATGTACTGACCCGGCAGAAACGTGACTGGTTCGTCAGGATCTACACGAATCCTGACGAGCATGGGTTTTGGTCGATTGTAACGGGAGGTGAGTGTCGCTATTCGACGGGTTAATTCGGGGTGGCCACGGCTTATGAGTTCGTCTTGTAACGACGTCCAATCACCGGGTGTTTGTGCTAATTCGTGGAATTTCGGTGGGAGTTGATGTTCTCTCATCCAGCGATGAATGGTTTCGCGTGCTTTTTCACGACGGTCAGTATCGAGACGTTCAACGAGTGTAACGGTTGCCGAATCAGAGATAAGGGGTAACTCTTGAATTGATTCGTGGGCGGAGGTGTGTTCCCGTATGGCCATACGTTATGGCGTGCTAGGAAGTAGAAGCCTGGAAGCATGTCATCGTATCGAATCACGCATCGTGGTTACTGGGGGAGCCGGGATTTAAATAGATGACCGTCGACGGGTTCGATTATGGAGTTCGGTATTTTTCATAACGGCGTTACAAATTTACCCGTTAAAGAGGCTGAGAATGGGTTGTTGATCCCGGATGCGTCGTTTGCGGAAATGAATCGGGACCGCCAACAAGTGACAAAAGACCAGATTCGTCACGCTGTTTTAGCAGAAAAACACGGGTTTGACCGAGTGAGTTTCACCGAACATCATTTTGTTATTACTGGCGCTGAGTACAGTCCGAATCCGTTGTTGGCGCAGATGGCGGTTGCTGCGCAGACCGACCGGATTAAACTTCGTCAGATGGCGAATATCATTCAGTGGCATGATCCGGTGCGGCTCGCTGAGCAAACCGCGATGCTTGATGTAGTGAGCGATGGCCGGCTTGAAGTGGGAATCGGTCGGGGGTATCAGCCTCGTGAAGCCGAGTTGTTCGGACAGTACTGGGGTGGGGGAGTGCAGGATCAGGAACAGAATCGAGCGTCTTTCAAGGAAAAACTCGAGATTCTTATCGCTGCGTGGACGGAGGATTTAGTGTCCTATTCTGGGGAATTTCATCAGGTTCCTCCGTCGTATACGAAGCACCATCACCCGCAAGAACACGCGTATCTTGCGGATGATGTGTCAGAGTATGAAGTTGCGGATATGTTGGACTGGAAGCCTGGGTCGGTTGCGGAGACAGAACTCCCGGAGTTCAGGCCGAATGCGGTGTCAGCAGGCGAATCGACCTTGAAGGCGATATCGGTGTATCCGAAACCAGTGCAGGAACCGTACCCACAGTTGTGGCAACCGTTAAATTCCCCACGTTCGATTCAGTTCGCAGCTGAACAGGGGATCAATCCGTATTTACCAGGGGCGCGGGACCCAGAACGAGTTCGTCGGTTCGCGGATGATTATTATGCGGCTGTTGAAGAGGCTGGGTGGCCTGACCGGCGATCTGAGTACGATGGGGAACCATTTGATCGAGTGTGGGACGAAGAGCGAGAGCGCGGATTAACAATTTACGTGCCGGTGTTTAACACGGAGGTTGGGAGTACGGAGACGTTCGAACGGTGGAAGAAAGGGATAATTGCCTATTGGCAGTACATCGGGTGGTTCGGGGCCGCTGGTGGGTTACCGAATCCTGAGGGGGAGCATCCGATTACTTTGTTACGGTCGTTAGAACCAGAGTTATTCCTCGATCGTGACTTGTATGTTGCGGGTGATGCCGACAAAATAATTGATCGGTTGGAGACGATTATTGAAGAGCTAGATGCAGTGGGGATCTCATTCGATGTGAGTTTCGAGAATGTGGGGATCACCGGAGAGGAAGCAGATCGGCAGCTCAGAGCGTTCGGTGAGGAAGTGATCCCGTATTTCAAGGACAACTAGGGGTTAATCGTGTTTATAATAGGGGTAGAGACGATGAGTGATTCTCTCTCTGAGTGACAGTGGTACCTGTGGTTGTGGTTCCTCGGTCTCTTCCCGGGGTGTGCGGGGGGATTTTAGCGTAGTTTCCCAATAATCGTCGGGTTTTGCGGTCCCGGTATTGAATCGTTGGACGATGGGAGGGCGTTCCCATCGTCGGAAGACGACTTGTATGAACCACACGACGATTGCGAGTAGAACCCCCGTAATGGTGCCGATAGCGAGTAAATCGATTGCAACCACCATACTGAAAATTCGCGGTTACTCGCATAAAGTCGTGACTATCCTTCGCACTGGACTACCGGTTTTCGGGTGACCATGCCGACTGTGCGTTGATTCGGATCGAAGTGAAGTACAAATTGTGGTCAGTGAGTGAACCAGGCCGTGATACTAGTGAGAATTGCTCCACCCAGACTAATAATGAGGATCCGAGAGGTCGTGAGAACAGACCGGCCGATGTTAACGTACCGTAACCCGAGCAAGAATAGTATGAATAACCCGAACGCAGCATATCCGGTGAGAATGTGTTGGCCTGATTTCGAGATGTCGCCGAATGTGCGTAGCGTGAAATATAGGACAGCGACGCCGGCGAAGATCCCTATTGGGAGCGCGATAATCGCTGAAAATTCAAAATTCAGTAATTCAATCACCAGGACAGTTACAACGAAAAACGTTGTAACACCACTCCCAATGCTGGTAAGTCCGTGACGTGGGTCCATACTCCGGAGTTCATTCCCTGTGGCATTAACACTCTAGCTTAATTTTTCATCGAGGGCGTTTATGATTACTCGGGACTAGCGGAATAACAGGAGTTTCCCGGGGATTCGTAACCGAAAACAATTGAGCGTTCCTCCCTTACTCCTTGGTATGAGTCTAGTCATTGATCCTTCGGTTATCGATCCGGACGACATCGGTGAAAAACGCGTAACTCTGGACATGAATCATGAGGAGGCAATCGAGTATGTTCGGTCGGTATGTGAAGACGTCGGGTTCGGGGTTCCTGTTGAGTTTTCTCCATCTGAGTTACTGAACGAGAAAGTAAACGCCGATCGGGACCCGTATTATGTGCTCGGTGCCTGTAATCCTGCAGTCGCGAATCGCGCGTTAGACGAGACCCTGGAAATCGGTGCATTATTTCCCTGTAATATGGTTATTTGGGAATCTGAACCGGAGAAACAGATTGTGTATCACGTATCGATAATGAAAATCGCTCGATTACTGGGCCTCGCTCCGGATTCTGCTCCATGGGAAGATATCGTTGCGGATACCGGCGACCTCGTCGAAGACGCATTCTCGCGACTAGAGTCGGGTTCGTGAACTAGTTCTAGGGAACTTAAATTGTACCGGAGTCAGTGGTGTTTCTAACCGCAACAAATCCAAGTAAGGAATGTTCGTTACACGTTAGTCATACTAGTCCTGCTTTTTCCGAGGCGGAAAATCATAGACCAGATTATTTCACAGTGACATACGTGAGAATAGCGAGGGCGATGGTTTGAAGCGCCCGTAGTGTTGCTACGGCTTGTTGCACTCCGGGTGAATCAACGTACAACATACCGCTGCTGAAAAAGAAATAAATTGCAACGATATTCTCGAGGAGCATTGCGATTGCAAATACAGCCAGTCCTGCGGTCATGTCTGAACCGAACGTCCGATAGTTCCGAACCCAAATCACCGTTAACACAGCGAGAAACACGACATTGATACTGGAGAGAACGGTGGCTACCAGCATCCAAGGTTCCATAACACCAGTCATTCACATCGCCTCCAGTATTGTCTCGAATTCTTCGCGATGATTCTCAAATCGATCTGTGAGAAAATATAACTGTCCGTAGTTGTCACCGCCGGTTTCGACGACGTCGTGTTTCTGTAACATATCGAGATGGTGCCTGACGGTATTATAGTAGATAGCAAGGCACTCAGCGAGTTGATTGGCGTTACGCGGCCGGTCATCGAGCAAGCCGATGATCCGCGCTCTGTTTTCGCCACCGCGAGTACCGACAAGGAGGTACCAGAGTGCCTTTTCCATCTACCTGTGGAATCGGTACGTGGGGGTTTGAGTTCCGTGGTCATCCCCGAACGGTTTTCGAAACCCACCCAGAGGCGCCGCTTGGGTAGGCTTCCGCGGGGGTTTCTGGTTGAAGTGCCCCGGTGCCGTCGGTAGCGCGAACGACAACTTCGTGAGTGCCCGCTGGGGTGAATTCGTATCGCCATTGACGCCACACGTCGGTGCCCGTGAGTGGTTCGGATAGTTCAGCATCGTGCCATGTAGCTCCACCGTCTATCGATACTTCTACCCGCTCGATGCCGCGGGTACCCGCGTAGGCATGGCCGGCAACCTCGATATTCCCGTTTTCAAGGACAACATCGCTCCAGAGTTTCGCCACCGTATTCACTGGGCCGGTTCCGTGCCACCCGCGTTGTTCCCAGTACCCGTCCATGGCTTCGTTGAGTAATTCGATTTCGCGTAGCCATTTCACGTTCGTTTCTCCCCAGTGACCAGGAATGAGAATCCGCACCGGGTGCCCATGGGATTTCGGGAGGGGGGCACCATTCATGCCCCAGGCGAGGAACCCGTTTTCGAGGGCTTCAACAGGGAACTGTACGAAGTAATCGTCATCGGCGTGGAGCATTGCGCAACCGCATGCCCCCGCCGGGTCGGCCGCTTCAAGTAATGGTTTGATAGGGGTGCCTGTCCAAATGGCGTTATCTAGTTTGTGGCCGTTTAGTGATTCTCCGACGCAACGGAGTGTGACGAAGCGATGCTCGGTTGGTTGAGACGTGATGTCTTCGAAGCTGTAGATGGTTTCGGTTTCTTCCCCCGTAATGGTGAGTGACCACTCGTTGGTGCCAATCCTTGGGTCAAATTGCGCGATATCGACGTTATAGAATTCCTCGAACGTACTGACTAATGAGGGAATATCGCCTTGAATAGTGAGGGACTTGTCGTCAGCTTCTTTCATGAGGCTGGCAACGCCAGGATCCATTTCTTGCGATGTTTGTGCGTTCGATGTGGTGGTTGCGCCTCGATTAACAGCGGCGGTGAGTCCCATAAAACCGACAGCCCCGATGAGTGATTTGAGAACTCGACGACGGGGTTGATCAGTAGGTTCGCTAGAAGCGGGAGGAATACTGATGATAGTGACGATTGCGACAGGACCGGCTGCACCGACCGCGAAGAGAGGTTCGTTAGTGATCAGCGTTGTTAGTAACCACGCGGTACTGCCTGTGAGCGTGCCGCCGATGAATCGGTGATCGAATCGGTTGATAAACGCCATGCCGATGAGGGCCGTTCCCGCTAGTAGACCAATGGCGATTGCCAGAGCAATCGTGAGGTGTATGAGATGCGCTGGATCGCCGACATTCTGGATCATGAAGGCGACAATCGGTCCTGGCGTTAGTTGGACGACGAGTTGATCAATTGGTGCGACGATAAACCGGGGAGTGGAACCAGTGAGGACGTATGAGCCCATTACCCCAGTAGTACCGGCCAGAATGGCAAACAATGTCATCGGGGAGTCGATATAGTCGGAATCGGGGAGGTATCGTTGGACGTTCATTGTAGTTGGGGTTCGGGTATTGGCGCTCCAATTAGTGTAAGGTCATTTCCTGGCGGGTTATTCGGATTCAATTTGTCACGTTGACGGTTTCTTTCATTTCGCTAGTACGGCCTGTCGGTTTATTAGCTTCTAGTAGACAGTACCCATTATTCATCACTGATCGTTCCTCTGTCAGTTGTTATGGTATCAGTCATCTCCATACGATGACACCGCTCGCCGTGAGTATGTAAAAAAAGTCGTCGTCTAGGTTCCTCGGAGTCAATCATTCCAATAGTGCAGAGTAGAAGCGAGGGAAAAGAGGTTTTCCAAGAATAGCATGAAAACCCTCCAGGTTTAGTCCCGGATTGTTCTAGAATTCATACAACAAGCACGACGTCACGTTTCTCTAAATGGGCAGTTTAGAACACTCTGTAATGCACGTTGAATAACGAACCAGCACCTAGACTTATGGATCGGTCTTTGGTGATCGAATTGTAACCTGTTCGATTCGGGTGCCATCAACTCGGGTAACTTCAAACTCGTACCCAGCAACCGTAACCTGATCCCCAACCGCGGGAAGATGCCCGAGTCGTTCTAACACTAACCCCCCGATTGTCCCGTACACCGCCGATTCAAGTGTAATATCAAGCGTCTTGTTTACTAGTTGGAGTGGGACGGTACCATCTGCAGTAAACGTGTCATTATCTTCTTCGCGGATCGCGTGTTCGCGGGTTCGCGCATCGAATTCATCCCGAAGATCACCAACGACAACCTCGACAACATCCTCAACGGTTGCAATTCCAGCAATGGCCCCCCACTCGTCGATTACTACCGCCATTTGTCGCCGTTCAGATTGAAACAGTTCTAATAACTCGTTAATCCCCGTTGTCTCAGGAACAATTGGTACTTCTCGAACCAAGTCATTAACCGTGAGCGTGCCGTCACCAGATTCACTCGCATTGAGTACATCTTTGACATCGATATACCCGACAGGCTGCGTCCCCGATTCGGTATCAACGACTGGATAACGGGTATGACCATGGTCAATGATGAACGCCCGCAGATCAGTGATAGACATACCGACAGGGACACTCAAGACCTCAGGTTGTGGAACCATCACGTCCCTGACCAGGAGGTCATCTAGTTCAAACACTTGCTCAATCATGTCGACCTCAGACGCATCCACATGACCGGCTTGCCCCGACCGGCTGAGTATCATCCGGATCTCCTCCTCAGAGAGCGTCTCCTCGGTTTCTGAAGCCGGCGGTACTCCTAACAAGGACGTGAACCGATTGGCAACCCCGTTAAACACCACGAGACCTGGTAAAAAGAGATAATAAAATACCTTCATTGGTGGCGCTATCAGTAAGGCGAGGCGTTCCGCGCGAGCGATAGCAATTGTCTTCGGTGCCAGTTCTCCGAACACGACATGTAAGAATGTCACCACACTGAATCCAATCGCAATCGAGATCAAATGCAACGTTCCCGGAGGGACTATCGGAGCGAGTATCGGTTCAAGGAGGGAGGCAATAGCTGGCTCTCCGATCCAGCCTAGGCCTAGTGAGGCAACGGTGATGCCGAGTTGGGTAGCTGCGAGATAATCATCGAGACTACCAAGAGCACTCTGTAAAGTTTCCGCGCCGGCCCGGCCTTCGGCGACCATTTGATCGACAGCAGTTGAACGGACTCGGACGAGAGCGAACTCCGAGGCAACGAAAAACCCGTTAAGGAACACTAGAAACAATGCTGCCAATAGTCGACCGACAGAGAGGATAAGTTCCGCCATTGATGGCTCTGTACTCACCTATACGTGGAATGGTAAAATATGTGGTTGGACTCGATGGATCGCTTGAATTTATTCCCATTGAAAATCAGGACACTACCAGTCCTGTGAATTTGGAGGGTTTGTGTCACGAAGGACACCGATTGATTGTCCCGTATACCAAGTTAACTACCGAGGTTTGAGAACTGGGTTTCCGAGATGGTTTATAAGATCCAATTATAACGAGTACAGTAGATGGGACCACTTGAGTGGATATTACTAACGACAGTCGCAATTAGTCTTACAGCGTGGATTGGGGTGCTGACGCTATTCCTTCGTGAAGAACTTCTCGATAAGTTATTATTAGTTCTCGTCGCGCTTGCCGCCGGAAGTCTCATTGGCGGCGCGTTTATTCACCTCCTTCCACGAGCGATTGCCAACACGGGAGCGGACCACACCCTCCCACTGTTTCTGTATCTCATCGCAGGATTTTGTTTGTTTTACGTCCTAGAGCAATTTCTTCACTGGCACCACCACCATGGATCAACGCACGATCACAGACCAGTCTCGTATCTTGTCTTGATTTCCGATACAGTGCATAATTTCATCGATGGGCTCGTGATTGCTGGGAGTTTTCTGGTGGGGGTTCCCCTCGGTATCGTTACGACATTGGCTATCGCGTTACACGAAATCCCGCAAGAGATCGGTGATTTTGGCGTATTAGTCTTCAGTGGATTTGATCGTCGAAGAGCTCTTGTTCTCAATTACCTAACACAAGTGACCGTGATTTTAGGGGGAATCATCGGGTTTTATCTAAGTGATCTGATCACCGATCTGCCAGCCGTTCTCCTCCCGTTCGCTGCAGGTAGTTTCATTTACATCGCGAGTTCAGATCTCATTCCCGAAATTAAAGACGAAGATAACGTAAAACGCTCCGCGCTTTACTTCATTGTGTTTCTCCTCGGCATTGGTATGATGCTTGGGATTAAATTGCTCCGAGGCATGCTCGGATAAGTATTAATGCAGGAGTGCCAATAGATTATTCGCCGTATATCGAGAATTTTCCTTGCGAACCCTCGGATCCGCGGAATAAATACCTCGATTTATTATCAAACCAGTGATAAAACGTCGCTCAGCAAGGCTAAATCCTGACCCAACCAATAACTATTGATAGTTTATAAGTAATGTCCAGCAACACCCCGGTATAGAATCGCTCTCGATTGTTCCAGTGGTCGTCGATGATCTCGACGAAGCTATCGAGTTTTACACAGAAACGCTCGAGTTCGAACTTCGAATGGACGAAGAGTTCGAGATGGAGGATACGATTGGCCGATGGGTCACGGTGAGCGTCCCGAGTGATGATCTAGAAATCGCATTGATGACGCCAGATGAACCGTACTATGACGAATGCACGCGATCACTTTAGAGACGAAGCGGGGCACAGAAACCTACTACACCTTCGCAACAAGCGACTGTCATGCGAGTGTGACAGCCCTTGAAGCCAGGGGAATCGAAATAACGCGGGAAAGACAAGAATACCCGTGGGGGAACTGAAGCAATGTTTGCCGATCCATTCGGGAACGAATTCAGCCTCTTTGAAACTGCAAACAACTAACCACGAGTTGCCGTCGCGGAATGCCGAAGGGGAGATCCGTTCGGAAACTCCTAGCGCAATTATCTAGATCTCCAAAACTATTCGAATTAACTGAAGGAAGGACGGGCGCTAAGGGATTTGAACCCCTGGCAACTTGGTCCGAAGCCAAGCACTCTGTCCAGACTGAGCTAAGCGCCCTCGGGTAGTGTTCATTGTGGAATTTGCTTAACTCCGACGATTTACCCGAATTACGTAACTCGGGACTGTTAGAATTGAGTTTCGATTTCGTCATACGGCGGCGTATGCGGCCATTTGGTCGCATACCAGGCGTACTCAATGGTTCGATTCGGAGCAATAAGGTACATCGCCGGACGAGGTTCTGTGATACCAATCATTCCATTGAGGTCATGCGTTACGCCGTATGTTTCAGCAACCGTATTGGCCGGGTCCGCAAAAAATCGGTACTCGCCGAGTCCGAGTTCGTCAATGAATCGTGCGTGATCGAACGGCGTAGCGATCGTAATACCAACCGTCGTGATTTGTTCATGCCATTCTCGTTCTTTGATTTCCGACCAAGCGTAGTGAGCCTTACCGCCGCCGTTCATTGGGTAGAAAACGAGTAGAACCCGACCATCCTCCAAAAGAGTGGAAAGAGCATTGTCTTCCCAATACTCGTGATTCACGAGTGACCGAGTAAAATCAGGCGCCCGATCACCTGTCGAAACGGGATCGATCGCTGGGAGAGTAACGACGTCGAAATCCGGCATTATTCAGCTACCTCATAGGTAGATTCAAGGTATGTCACGATGTTCGCACTTTCCGCCATCGTCACACCCGTATTTGAATCAACAATAACAGGAACCTCGCGGGTACCAGCTATGCGTTTGACAACATCACGATCACTTTTGAGTGGCTGTACAAACCGAGATTCAAACGGAATATCGTTATTTTCGAGTCGAGTTACAATACGTTCACAGTACGGACAGCCATGCAATCGGTATAACCGAATTGGCTCATTGGGTGTCACAGCCATACATAGTAGTAATGGCGTGTTCCTAAGCATTCTGAAAACTGGCAATTGGAGAGGTAGATTCTTTCAGAGACACACGATGGAAGTACAGTATAAGTGACTAACAGGGCTATGGGTCGTTTCCTGATGAAGAGTCCTCGTTCTGGTCAAACAAATCTTCTACCGAGATATTATGATCCTCGGCAATCGCTTCGATAATCACACGTTGTTCATCCAGTTCCACCTCCACAGCCGTAACCCGCTCTTGAATATCTAGGACAGAATCCTGGGTGTCAAGCAACTCTTCTCGTAATTCCGTCACTTTCTCGTATAGGTCCTCAGCAAGTTCAACAATCGTCTGGATCTTTTTCGTTGCGCCCCCCAATACCATATCAATAAAAAACCGGGCGAACGGTTTGGGCGTTTCCCTCCCCGACATACCGAATGGAATGCCGAAAGGCCCTTACCCCACAATAGAATAGGGTTCACTACGGACTAGGCTGGGCGGTTAGGCCCCGCTTGTCACCCACGAAATGGTCTTGAGTGGGAGCCGAACACCGGGTGCGTCTGGTCAGCCCAGCGCGGGCCCTGGAAACCAACGTTGAAGCTTCGTCCATCGGGGATAGCGGTCCATATCGTGCAATCGAAGGATTGTTCCGGTATGGTTAATCGGCGTTATCCCGTCAGGCACGGAAGTGAGCAGCGGACCGTCGGACACCTATCGCTCGACGGGTCGCGGGGTGGAGGAGGTGACCGGGATTCCCCGGGCTGGAACGCTAGGCAACCCCGGTCCGTCCGTACCTACTTTCTACACAAAACGTTCCATAGCGAGTGAGTTGATGTTTGTATTGTTGGTGTGTTTCATGGGAGGAAACGAGAAAACGGTCGTGAGTGCTCACCAATTGGATTGAACTCTGTCGACGCGCACCATGAGCACGCATCTGGTGGGGTTTTCCGCAGCAGTCCCCGCGAACCGTAATCCAAGTTGCCGCATTGGGCGCACTCCCAACATACTGGCAACTCCCAATACCACGGCATACTGAACACGTAAATCGGGATCGCAATGGAATTATCGGTACAAATCGGGCGTTTTGTCAGTACCGATTAAAGATTAGATAAGAAGTGATTCAATCGCGACATGAAATTGAAATCGGAAGGATTGGATTCTCTGGAATAAGCATGTTTTTTATCTCAATAGCCAAACAATCATCTAGAAGCTGAACCTAATGAGGAACAATTATGGAATTTAATGGGACCTTCGAAATCGAGGATGTTTCGCCGGAGGAAGTATGGTTAGCGCTCTCTGATCCCTTCATGATCAAGTCGGCGCTCCCGGGATGTGAATTCCTCGTGGAAGTCGAGGGAGATAACGTTGATTTTGACGAACTAAAGAATCAGGCGGAAGAAGCAGGGGAAGATCCGCCGATACTACCGGAGGCCGATCCGGATGATGTCGCTGCGAGGGCCCTCGAAGAAGGTGGCCGGTACGCTGCACTTGTCGAAATCGGAGTTGGGAGTGTCAAACCCAGTTTTGAGACAATTGTAACGATTGAAGAGCGAGAATTTCCAGACATGACTGCCTCCGGCGAGGGCAGTTCGTCAGGGAGTTCCTTTGAGATGCGATCCGGAATGACCCTCGAAGAAACCGAGACAGGTGTTGCGATTAATTGGTGGGCGGAAACCGATGTGTTTGGGCGAATAGCCCAAATGGGGCAACGCGTAATTAATCCGGTAGCGAACCGAGTTATTAATCGGTTCTTCGGGAAAATCGAAGACCAACTCAACGAAGTCAGTTCTGAGGACTCAAGTATCCGGGACAAAATCCGGAACCTCGTCTAAGAATCCATGCCAAACAACCTCACAAACGTGATAATACTATGACAGAGCACGACATTACCTTGACCGTAAACGGAGAAGATCACGATCTTACTGTGGAATCTCGGACGTTGTTGGTGCATGCGT
>CAZITY010000010.1:0-50933 GCA_964542445.1 uncultured Halobacteriales archaeon
AACGAGGATGATCATATGTTTGAACTCGGGCCGTTACTGACGCTTCTGCGGTATCGACAAGTCACCGCGATGGTGATTGCTCGTGGGTTACCATCGGTGGTGTGGTTAGGGTTCGTCACATATAATTCGTTGATCGTTATTCGAGTTATTGGGGGAACGCCTGCAGATGCGGGGGTTCTTGTTGCAATCGGGAGTTTTGTGTACGCACTCTCGGCAAGTCAAACCGGACGGGTTACTGCGTTTTTCGAGAGTCGTATCACGCCGATCGTGTTCGCTAACGCAGGACTAGGAATCGGCCTCGGTATCGTCCTTATCGCTCCGGATATACTGATTGCGAGTTTCGGGATCGCGATTTCTGGCTTTGGGTTTGGGATTCTGTTATCACTCATCCGGAGTATCATTACAGGGCTTGCGAGCGAATCACTCCGCGGTGGCCTAGTGAGTGTCGCTGAAGCAAATGGTCGGCTTGCTGGCACTGTTACACCGATTTTCATGGGTGGGATCATTGCGACGTTCACCCCAGTGGTCGGTTTCACGGTCGCGGTGCAACTCGCTGGGTTTTCAATAGCGATAATCGGAAGCGTCGGTGGTATCCTGTGTATGCTTATCGTCAAATATTCCCCGCCACCGTCATCAGCAGTAACCACCATCTAGTCTACGGAGTTTAATGGCTGCTTTAACACCGCTAACCGGGAACTCAGACAAATTGTACTTCGTGATAATTTGCGCCAGACCTTTAATACGGTGACAACCGCGTTGTTTCGTATTGAACCGTGATGAATTTCATAACACTGGTAGGCATTACATTCGGGTTCATCATCGTCGTACTCGGATCCCTCCTTGCCTACACTGCCTTTAGCGCCTTTCGACGGACCGGCGAATCCACAATGGCCTATATCGGGCTTGGGTTTAGTCTTGCAGCGCTCGCCATGACGATCTTTACCGGCGGCATTTTTCTCGCCCCAGTCACGATGCAAGAATTATTCACGATGAAGTACGGTATCACAGCGTTTGGGTACGTACTCCTCGTCTGTGCGGTGCTCTCCCACGACCCGCTTACCACCTAGGCCGATAGCATCCAACTCTTTTTGCTCTCTTGAGGACTCGCCGTACTGTCCCCGTGTTCCCTAAAAGAAGACCCTTAAGTATCTACATTGGGAAATAACCGGTACTATGGCAAATGGGAAATACGCTGCCCGTAAACTAAAAAAGGACCGTCAACGGTTCCGATGGTCAGACTCCGATTACGCTCGACGGGCACGTGGACTCAAGAAACAATCCGATCCCCTTGAAGGGGCCCCGCAAGGCCGGGGGATCGTTCTCGAAAAAGTCGGGATCGAAGCGAAACAACCGAACTCCGCGATCAGAAAGTGTGTCCGAGTGCAACTAATCAAAAACGGGAAACAAGTCACTGCATTCTGTCCCGGTGACGGTGCGATCTCGTTCATTGATGAACATGATGAAGTCACCATCGCCGGTATCGGTGGTGCCAAAGGCCGGGCAATGGGCGACCTCTCCGGCGTCAACTACAAAGTTGACAAAGTAAACGGTGTGTCGCTCCTCGAACTCGTTAGAGGAAATGCAGAAAAACCAGTTAGATAATTATGAGTGACGCAGAACCTGAACAGCCAGACGACACCGAACAGCAAGCTCCTGTGGCGAAACTTTTCGGTGAGTGGGATATTACTGATATCACGTTTTCGGATCCAAGTACGGAACGATACATCACCGTTACCCCAGTTGCTCACACGATGGGGCGTCACGCGGGAAAACAGTTCCAGAAAAGCGAAATCAGTATCGTTGAACGACTCACGAACCGGCTCATGCGAGAAGACCGAAACACCGGGAAAAAACAACACGCGATGAACACGGTTCGGGATGCGTTCGACATCATTCACTCCCAAACCGATGCGAATCCGATCCAGATCCTCGTTGAAGCCGTTGAAAACGCCGCACCACGAGAAGAAACCGTCCGACTGAAATACGGTGGGATTTCTGTTCCAAAAGCCGTTGATATTTCTCCGCAACGCCGCGTTGATCAGGCCCTCAAATTCATCGCAGAAGGAACCGAACAAGTCGCGTTTAAATCACCAACGTCTGTCGAAGAGGCCCTCGCCACGCAACTCATGCGCGCTGCTGATTACGACGTTTCGACGTACGCCATTAATCAAAAAGAAGAGAAAGAACGCGTCGCAGCCGCCGCACGCTAACTTTCTTCGTAGTTTACATACTTAATTTGGGATATTCTCAACATGATTAGCGAGCTGTCCAGCCACCGTCAACGGGTAGTACTGCCCCCGTAATATACGAGGCTGCATCACTCGCGAGAAACACTACAGATCCCGCGATTTCATCCGGTGCCGCGAATCGATCTAGCGGCGTTTGATCCAATAACGACTCACGGATCTGATCCGAGTTGAGCGCGTCCTCGACGAGTTCCGTCTCAACGTACGCCGGTGCAATGCAATTCACTCGAACATCCGGCGCCCAGTCGAGAGCCATACTCTTCGAAAGACCAACGAGCCCATGTTTAGAAGCAACATACGGATGTTGGCGCGGTAACCCAACCAGTCCGCCGATACTCGCAATGTTGATCATGGCTCCGGCATCGCTTTCTAATAATGATTCGCTCGCGGCTTTCCCTAGCAAAAATGCACCGCGTAAATTTACCGCAATCGGCGTGTCGAATCCATCAATCTGGACCGTCTCGGGTTTCCCTAGGGCAGCATCGGGATTCACTCCCGCGTTATTGACAACGACATCAATCCCACCAAACGAATCCTTTACAGTCCGAATGAGTGATCGAATGCTTTTCTCCTCCGTTACGTCAACTGGCACAGCTTGCGCGTTACCACCAGCATCACGAATTCGTTGGGTTGTCTCGTTAATTTCATCTCTCGATCGAGCTGCGGGCACTACGGTTGCGCCCGCTTCCCCCAATCCCACTGCCACAGCTTCGCCGATTCCACGACCACCGCCCGATACTATTGCTACTCGTCCCGATAGATCAAACGCATCCACCATCGACATATATGCACTAAGCAGTGATCCAATAATAACCGTTATTCACCACAACCTCTTCTCAGGCTGATTCGGCTGTATTCATCGCGTAAGCCCGCGTAACTTCCACAAGCGATTTCCGATACTCACCCTGATCGGGATCAGGCGTCAACGTCCGGAACTGTTCTTTGAACCGGCCCACCTGTACGCGGGGGGCGTCTTTCTCCGCCGCAAACGCCAAATCATACAACCGGTGATCCTCATCAATACAATCATTCCGTTCTAGTAACGCAAGCGCGAACGCCGCGTTAATCGCCGTGATATCCGGATCCGCACCCGGGGACATCCGTTCCCAATGTTGTCCTGCTGGAACCGACGGCCGATCAAGTAATGCCGCCGCTAATTCTGACTCGAGAAATGAAACTAATTTCTCGCCGGAATCGACTGACAACGTCAAGTCATCAGCATAAATATCTTTCATATGATTCGCGATTTGGTACGCATGCGCGATGGCTTTTTCATGGACCTCATGCCCGGATAACGCGAGGAATATCGCTTCTCGGGTCGATTGGATATGCGACGGATGCTGTTCTTCATGTCGTAACATATGTGAGAATTCATGAAGCGCCAGTTCCTGAGCCATGGCGCTTGATGCCGTCTGTACCGACATATTCAACTCATGATACTCATCGTGATGCGCGGTCCATGTCCGCTCATCCGGATCTTTCCGCAAATCAATTTCAACACGTCGATCGAGGGAAAACTCGGTTTCGAACACGTCGCGAGCGCGGATAAACGGTTCTTTAGGCCCCGGTCCCTGCACTCGAATTTCCATCATTAGTTCGTGATGTGTTACGATGACATGACGTTTGCGCCCGGTGAACGTACCAATACTAAAACACTATCCTTTTGACTGTGCCACTGGGACTACTCCGTAATGGGCCGACGTAAACAGATCGTAGAGCAATGTGAGCGATTAATGGATCACCCGGAGTACATCCGGAATATCGCAATCGCTGCTCACATCGATCACGGTAAGTGTATCGCACCTGATTCTCGTATCTCTCTTGGTACCGGCGAACTTCTCACCGCAAGAGATCTGTTTTCTCGCGTACAAGCAACAGGAGACCGGATCGAGGATCGGGAGGGTGAAGCCTACCGATCTGAATCCGGAGAAACAGTAGTGTCATTTGACCGGTCGACGGGCGAAACCGTCATTACTGATCTCGAATACGCGGTGAAGCGGGAACCCACTGATCCGGTAGTCCGGGTTCGAACTTCGAACGGGCATGAAATCGCTACAACTCCTGAACATCAGTTTTTAACGCTCACGCCGGACGGAGTCCTCAAATTCCTAGAGGCACGATCGTTATCTGACGGGGATATCGTGGTAGGTGTCCGGAACACGCCCACTGAGGCTACGGAGAGTCATGTATCCACTCTATTTGATCAGTTAGCTGACGAGGATATTGGGGTTACTGTGACGACTGATCTACACGATACTCTTTCTACCCATGAAGTCTCTTCTCTCGATACCACAATCGAGACTGACCAAGCACCTGGATACGCACTTGATTCCATTCTAGCGGCATGCAAACGCAACTCGGACCTATCGATCACTGATATACCGAAAGAAATCACTGAGATTCTCGTTCCAACGGAGCAAAATTCACCGAGTCGAATCCGGGTTACCAACGGTTTCGAAGATATCATGTATTTCGCTGGGCTAGTCCACGGGCACACTGCGGTTGATGATGCGATTGATTCACTCATCACGTCCCTCCCAATTGATTCAGACAAGGGCCAAATTAATTCCAAACTCCATCGGGCGTTTCACTCCAACAAATCGGGCCTCCCAGACTATGTGTTTACGGCACCATCGAACGTCACCAAAGCCTACATTCGAGGACTACTCGACACCTGCGCCCACATCGATACCGAACACAACAGGATTACCATCCAGTGCCAGACCGATTCGTATCGCGACGAACTCCAACTACTCCTTTACCAATTCGATATCGCCTCCTCACCTGATCCAGCAACGAACGCTCTCCACATTGAGGGCCACCTCTCGCTCTCGGGGCTCGCGACCATCGGGTTCACTGACTCACCGGAACAAACAGCCCTTGAGCGCCTGTGCTCGTCGGTCACGGACGCATCCATCGACCAAGTACCTGTTTCCCCCGAGAAACTCCATGCAATTAGAGCCGACATCGATATCCCGGAATCAGCATCTGTTACGAACCAAATCCCCCAAGACCCAGAGTTACTCACGAAATCAACACTCGCGGACATCACTGCTACTTTCGAATCGCACGACTCGTCGAACGACATCCGCATTGACCGACTATCGTCACTCGCGAAAGCAGATACCTCGTTCGTCACCGTCGAGGAAATCACTCGAGAAAAACACGATGCCGTATACGATTTCGGGGTCACCGACCATCATAACTTCATCGCCGAAGGCCTCGTCATCCACAACACTACACTAACCGATAATCTTCTCGCTGGCGCCGGAATGATATCGAAAGACCTCGCCGGCCAACAACTCGCAATGGATACCGAGGAAGACGAACAGGAACGAGGCATTACGATCGACGCCGCAAATGTGTCCATGACGCATCGCTATGACGATAACGACTACCTCATCAACCTCATCGACACCCCCGGACACGTGGACTTTGGCGGTGACGTAACCCGCGCAATGCGGGCTGTCGACGGAGCTCTCGTGGTGGTCGATGCAGTCGAAGGCACGATGCCTCAAACAGAAACCGTGCTCCGACAAGCACTCCGAGAAGACGTCAAACCTGCCTTATTCATCAACAAGGTAGACCGGCTGATCAACGAGTTACGGGAAGGCCCGGAGGAAATGCAAGAACGGTTACAAAGCGTCATCAGAGACGTTAATGAACTCATCCGCGGTATCGCTCCCGATCGGTACGAAGAGGACAATTGGCAAGTCAGCGTCCAAGACGGCACTGTCGCCTTCGGATCCGCTCTCTATAACTGGGCAATCAGCCTACCGTTCATGCAGGATACTGGGATTGATTTCGGTGACATCTACGACTACAACCAGAACGATAACATCGACGAACTCCGCGACCAATCTCCCCTCGCCGATGTCGTCCTCAATATGGTCGCAGAACACTTCCCGAACCCGATTGAAGCCCAACCTCGGCGGATCCCGAACATCTGGCGCGGCGACCCAGAAAGCGAATTAGCGATCCAAATGCGAGACGTCGACGACGGTGGCGATGTCGTCCTTATGGTAACCGACATTAGTCTTGATCCGCACGCCGGTGAAATCGCCACCGGTCGGTTGTTCTCTGGGACGATCGAACGCGGCCAAGATCTCTATGTATCCGGAACCGCTGGGACGAACCGGATTCAATCAGTCGGGATCTTCATGGGCGGCGAACGCGAAGAAGTCGAACGTGTCCCCGCAGGAAACATTGCTGCTGTCACTGGATTAACAGACGCCATCGCCGGCTCAACCGTTTCATCGATCGAAATGACGGCGTTCGAATCCATTGAACACATCTCTGAGCCAGTGATCACCAAATCGATTGAAGCGCAACAAATGGACGACCTCCCGAAACTCATCGAGGTCCTCCAACAAGTCTCGAAAGAAGACCCCACGATTCATGTCGAAATCAATGAAGATACCGGTGAACACCTTATCAGCGGCCAAGGAGAATTACACCTAGAAGTCATCACGCAACGCATCGAACGAAACCAAGGGATCCCCGTCCGGACCGGCGAACCAATCGTTGTCTACCGCGAAATGCCCCGAACCGCTTCCCGCGAGGTTGAGGGCGTCTCACCTAACCGTCACAACCGGTTCTACATGACGGTCGAACCACTTCAAGACGAGGTGATCCAGGCAATGAAACGCGGCGAAATATCGATGGATATGCCCGAGCAAGAACGCCGAGAGGTGCTTCAAGAATACGGGATTGATAAGGAATCGTCCCAGAACGTCGAAACCATCGTCGGAACGAACATCGTTATTGATGATACCAAGGGGATTCAGCATTTGAATGAAACAATGGAACTGGTCCTCGAAGGATTCGAAGAGGCCCTTAACGAAGGCCCCCTTGCGCGAGAACCAGTGGAAGGATCGCTGGTTCGATTACTTGATGCCCGCCTGCATGAGGACGCCATTCACCGAGGCCCCGCGCAAGTAATCCCGGCGGTCCGCGAATCCCTCCACCGGGCCTTAATCGACGCGGAAATCGCGTTACGTGAACCGATGCAGAACGTCCGCATCGATGTCCCATCCGAACACATGGGGGCTGCATCTGGCGAGATACAAGGGCGCCGGGGTCGAATCGACGATATGTACCAAGAAGGCGATCGGATGGTACTCGAAGGCGTTGCACCCGTTGAGGAAATGATTGGCTTCTCGAGCGATATCCGCTCAGCAACAGAGGGACGCGCGTCGTGGAACACGGAGAACGCCGGGTTTGAAATCCTCGCCGACAACCTCCAAGATGAAACCATCCTTGAAATCCGCGAGCGCAAAGGACTCAAACTCGAACTGCCACAGGGCGTCGATTACTTCTAATACACCAATTTTCGGTGTAGTCACCGGGGCTTGACGGAGGCTTCGATGCCTATTAGGATGCGTGGATGGTTGTTCGACTCGTCTCATGGACCTTTCTAACAAAACAGCCCTCGTTACTGGGGCAAGTCGAAATATTGGCCAGACAACCGCAGTAACACTCGCAGAACACGGCGCGAATGTCGGGATCACCGCCCAATCGAACGAAGACGGATGTATCGAAACAGCAGACCGCGTAGAAGACACCGGGAGTACAGCTTCGTACGCGCTTGGTGATCTCGGAAACCCCGAGGACATCTCACAAGTTGTCTCGTCAATCCGCGACGACCTCGGCCCGATAGACATCCTCGTTAACAACGCGACGATCCGACCGTCAAAATCGTTCTTTGATATCGAAACCGCCGACATCGATACCGTCCAGGATATTAATTTCCGCGGGATGTTCCTCATGACTCAGGCTGCCGCACGGGACATGAAGCAAACCGGAAACGGAGCAATCGTGAATCTCCTTGGGACACTAGTCTACCTTGGGACGAACAATCGGTCACATTCGTTCGGGAGCAAACTCGCGATCGAGGGCATGGTCCGCCAACTCGCCAGCGAACTCGGTCCGCTCGGCATCCGCGTCAACGGTGTCTCTCCAGGATTAATCCGAACGGATCGAGATCCCCGACCCGAGTGGGAGGATACGAAATCACAAGTCGAAGCCGCAACTCCACTACGCCGGTTAGGGGAAGTCCAGGAAGTCGCTGATGCGATTTGTTACATGGCGTCCGATGACGCCTCGTTCATCACGGGTCAAGTCATTCACGTTAACGGTGGGCTCTATCCCACGCCACGAATAGTCACTTAGTCTCCCGCGCTATACAGAGGTTATCGAGTGACCTCGAACGGTAAATACCGGTCAAATACTGCATCGAGCTGGTCGTTGGTCTCTTCCCGCCCACCCAAGGATATCGAGAAAAGAAATACGTAGCTGCAATAACTCCGCCTGCTGTGGACGCGATCCCCGGGAACACTACCCCGAGGATACCCGCTATGGTAATTGCGAGGAGGATAGCGATTCCCTTTTCGACCAGCAACAAATAATTAGTCATTTAACTTATGTATGTTCGGTGCTAACAAATAAGACTTATCGAATACCACAGGGGCAACAAATCCACCCTAGAACGTAACCTTAATACATAATCACCACTGCCTACTTATCAATGACCCACAAAAACGGTCACTCCACCATCAATTTATGGATGGAGACCGCTGGGTCCATCATCGGTATTAGCACAATTATTGGGGCTCCCTAGCCAGCCCCACCTATTCTATCCACACTGCCCTGTCCGCACGAACCAACAACTCACCAGTCTACCTAACACACCACACGCATGCAACACCCACTAACCACTCACAAATCATACTCGCACCGCCCGGCCACTGAAAGTTCCTTAGGGAGGGGTCCGTATGGCTGACGACGCTGAACTCAACGCCTACACCGTCCGCCTCGAACTCGTTGACCGACCAGGCGAACTCCTCCGCGCCCTCGACCCAATTGCAGATCACGGCGCGAATTTACTCTCAATATTCCACGAACGTGGAAACATCACGCCACGTGGCCGCATCCCGGTAGAAATCGACCTCGAATGCCCCGAAAAACAGTTTTCAGTGATCGTAGAGGCGCTCAAGGATGCAGGGATCAATGTCATTCAAGCCGGTGAAGACCGATTCGGCGAAGAAGTCGTCCTGTTACTCATCGGTCATCTCGTCGAAACCGACCTTTCGGACACGATCACACGAATCGAATCCTGCTCTACCACCCGAGTTATTGATTTTTCACTAACCGCTGTGAACGGACCGGACACTCCCTCCAGTGCCCGGGTTCGTCTCGCGGTCGAATCTGGCGCAAAAGCCAGCACGCTCGAAACTATCCGCAAAATCACTGATGAAAAAGACGTACATGTAATCGAACCCGTCGACACAGAGGTGAATGCATGAAGCTCGCTGTCATGGGCTTCGGCGCAGTCGGCCAAGCAGTCGCCGAACTAGCACCCACTCTCGAACACACCGTCGTGGGGATCGCGGATTCTGTATCGGCTGTCGTCGATGAAACAGGGATCAACGTCAACGACATTCTCACGAAAAAAGAAACCGATGGGACCGTGGGATCGGCAAACCACACCGACTTACTCGACGCAGATTATGACGTTCTCATCGAAGCCACCCCCACAACACTCGGCGACGCCAACCCGGGATTCTCCAATACCAAACACGCCCTCGAACGCGATCGACATGTTGTACTCGCCAACAAAGGCCCCGTCGCAGAACGCTACGATGAACTACAGTCAATCGTCGCTTCTAGCAACGGCACGATCCGATTTGAAGCAACCGTCGGCGGCGTAATACCAGCGATCGGGACCATCCAAGATTACGGACCAAACCAAGTCTCGACGGTCCGCGGCGTCCTCAACGGCACGGCAAACTTCGTGTTGTCACGCATGGCGGCCGAAGGCCTCGGGTACGAACACGTTCTCGCTGAAGCCCAAGACCTCGGGGTCGCCGAAGCCGACCCCTCCTTCGATGTCGAGGGTACCGACGCCGCCTTAAAAGGTGTCATCATCGCGAACGTCATCAACGACGGTGGCTTCACTCTCGACGACGCCTCAATCGAAGGCATCACGAACGTCTCTGGTAGCGCACTTGCTCTTGCTGCAGAAGACAACCGTACCGTCCGTTTAATCAGTGAAGCAACTCGCAACCACGTCACGGTCGGCCCGAAACTCGTCCCCAAAACGAGTTCCCTTGCCGTCACCGGCACCCAGAACATCGTTCAAATCGAAACCACCCACGCTGGCCGATTAAACCTCGGCGGCCGTGGGGCCGGCGGTCCTGAAACCGCCACCGCAATCCTCGCCGACGTCAACCGACTCCAACCCCTGTCGTGATAACTCTTCACACGAAAACCGCGTGACGGAATCAAGTTTCAGACCGTATCGAAATCGTTTTAGTCAAACCTACCGAACAATTTCAGCAGTAGGAACGACTATGAGCGACAAACCGCATCAAAACCTAGCAATCATTGGGCACGTCGACCACGGGAAGAGTACTCTCGTAGGTCGATTGCTCTTTGAAACCGGGAGCGTCCCGGAGCACGTCATCGAACAATATCGAGAAGAAGCTGAGGAAAAAGGCAAAGGCGGATTCGAATTTGCGTACGTCATGGATAACCTCGCCGAGGAACGAGAACGCGGGGTCACGATTGATATTGCCCACCAAGAATTCGATACTGACGAATATTATTTCACTATTGTCGACTGTCCAGGGCACCGTGACTTCGTGAAAAACATGATCACTGGTGCGTCACAAGCTGACAACGCTATTCTCGTTGTCGCAGCTGACGATGGTGTCCAACCGCAAACCCAGGAACACGTGTTCCTAGCTCGAACCCTCGGCATTAACGAACTCGTCGTCGCGGTCAACAAAATGGATCTCGTGGATTACGACGAAGACCGATACCGCGAGGTCGTTGACGAAGTCAAAAACTTATTGAACCAAGTTCGATTCGAGACGGAAGACGCGAGTTTCATCCCGACATCAGCATTCGAAGGCGATAATATCTCTGACCACAGCGACAACACGGCGTGGTACGATGGACCAACGATTCTCGAATCGCTGAACGCACTTCAAGAAACGCAACCCCCAACGGATGCGCCGCTTCGACTCCCAATTCAAGACGTGTACACGATTTCAGGAATTGGTACTGTCCCAGTCGGTCGGATCGAAACCGGAACCATGCATCCAGACGACAACGTTTCGTTCCAACCGTCAGATGTCGGTGGCGAAGTCAAATCGATCGAGATGCACCATGAAGAAGTTCCGGAGGCTGGCCCCGGAGATAATGTCGGTTTCAATGTTCGGGGTATTGGGAAGGACGATGTCCGACGGGGAGATGTGTGCGGTCCAGCTGATGATCCACCGACGGTGGCTGAAACCTTTACGGCACAGATCGTTGTTATGCAGCACCCGAGCGTCATCACTGCTGGATATACTCCAGTGTTCCATGCGCACACTGCGCAAGTTGCGTGTACCGTGGAAGCGATCGATCAGAAAATCGATCCATCGAGCGGGGAAGTGATCGAAGAAAACCCGGACTTCATTCAGAGCGGTGATGCGGCTGTTGTGACCGTCCGGCCCCAGAAACCACTCTCGATTGAACCGTCTTCTGAAATCCCTGAATTGGGGAGTTTCGCGATTCGAGATATGGGACAGACAATCGCCGCGGGACGCGTTCTCGAAGTAGAAGAGGCATAGAATGCAACAGGCACGGGTCCGGCTCGCTGGGACGAGCCCTGACGATCTAGATGAAATTTGTGATGACGTGCGAGATATCGCGAATAAAACTGGTGTTAATTTGAGTGGCCCGGTGCCTCTCCCGACGAAAACACTCGAGGTGCCGACGAGGAAGTCGCCCGATGGTGAGGGGACGGCGACGTGGGAGCATTGGGAGATGCGGGTTCATAAGCGGTTGATTGATATTGATGCGGATGAACGAGCGCTTCGGCAGTTGATGCGGATTCAAGTTCCTAACGACGTGAGTATCGAGATCGTTCTCGAAGATTAATTTCCGGCGGTGTTATTGTGATGCGTGTTTTTGAGGGGCGTCAGTGATGGTTGTGAGTTGGCGTCCGCCCAACGTGGTGATTGGTGTGTGTGTGGGTGTTTTTGTTGGCCAGGTAGTGGGATCGTTCGTTGGGGTTGGGGTTGCGTGGTTTGGATTGAGTTTTCCGTTACTGGTGCGGCCGTGGACGGTTGTGATGAGTGTGTTTGCGCATGCTTCGTCGATGCATCTAGTGGTGAATATCGCTGCGTTCTGGTTGTTTGGGCGGATTATTGAACGCGGGTCGTCAGCGCCACGGTTTTATGGATTTGTGTTGGGGGTTGGGATGATTGGTGGTATTGCCGAGTTGACTGTTGGGTTTGTACTTGGTGAAGCTCGGTTAGTGCTCGGGTTGAGCGGGGTTGTGTTCGGGTTGTTTGGGTATCTAGTCACGAGTAATCGGGTTTCGGGAGTTGTCTTCGATCGGGTTCGGATTTCGTGGCAGTGGCAACTCGTGCTTTTTGGTGGAGTGGCTGTTCTCGTTTCGGTGGTGACGGCGGCAGATCAGGTAGCAGTTGTGGCGCATTTTACGGGGTTGTTCATTGGGTTGTTTGCTGGTCGGTTCCGGTTGCTTCGCGCCCAATAACTCACATGAGCGTTATTGGTGCTCTGGGGATTGTCTGAATCTGGTTGGGGAGTTGAGGGTTGGTGTTTCGAAATGACTATAAGATTGACTAGAAATATTAGGGTATGCCTTCTACCGGTGCTGAATTATTCACAGAATCTCTCGAACAGTACGGTGTAACGCATATTTTCGGGAATCCCGGAACGACAGAATTACCGATTATGAATGCGATCGGTGATAGTAATTTAGAATACGTCCTCGGTTTGCACGAGGATGTTGCTGTGGGGATGGCCGCCGGGTATGCGAAAACCCGAATGTATCATAGCGCGGAGGATCCTGATGTATTTCCTGCAGGGGTTGTGAATTTGCATGTAGCACCTGGGTTAGCACACGGAATTGGGAATATTTTTGATTCGAGTTTGATTGGGACAGGGGCGCCGATCGTCGTGACGGCAGGGGCACATCCGTTCGATCACCAGATCAAGGAACCGAATCTCGGTGGGAATCTGGTGCAGATGACCAAGCAGTTCACAAAGTGGAGTGCGCAGGCAGATAGTATTGATTCATTACCATTGATGCTTCGACGAGCGTTTCGGGTGGCGTTAACGCCACCGACCGGTCCGGTGTTTCTAGGCCTTCCGCTTGACGTGATGACCGCTGAGACGGATGATGATCCGGCGCGGTTAGGCTCGATTCCGACGGTCGGGCAGGGGGATCAAGAAGAGATTGATCGGGCGACGGAGGTGCTCGTCAATGCTGACGAACCAGTGATGGTTGTTGGAGATTTAACCGGTCGATCTGGGCCGCAAGCTGTCGCTGCCGGTCGTGAGTTTGCGGAGGCAGCTGGTATCCGTGTTCACGGTGAATTGAAAGCAAGTGAAGTCAGTTTCCCGATGGATCATGACCAATGGTTTGGGCGGTTACCGCGAGATCAGGAGAAAATCGTGGAATACCTAGATACGGATGTGATTGTGTTTTCTGGTGTGGTTTCTAATACGACGACCAACCCACAGAATTTTGATTTTATTTCGAGCGATACGGAAATTATCCATATATCGGAGTCGCCGTGGGAAATCGGGAAGAATCACAATGCTGATGTTAGTGTTATTGGGGATTCCGGGCAAGTGATGGCTCGGTTGGCCGATGCTCTCGATGAGGAGTTATCGGATTCAGTGCGCGACCGTCGCTTATCCCGAATAGACGATTTGCAGGCGCAGGTGAGCGCTACGAATACCATTTCGTCGAATCCGGACGATCCGCGGGCGTCTGATGATGAATTAGCAGCGGCGATGTATGGCGCAGCGCCTGACGCCCGGATTGTTGCGGAAGCTCCGACGAGTGCTGGTGCGGTGAAGAATGTGTATGATTTTGAGATCGGGCAGTATTACTCGAATCGTGGTGGTGGGCTTGGGTATGGGTTACCGGCGACGATTGGGTCCGCGATTGCTGAGGAACAAGTCGATGATCCACGGTCCGTTATTGGATTGATTGGGGATGGATCGTATCTGTATTATCCGCAATCATTGTATTCCGCAGCTCGGTACAATGTTGATGTTACGATTATTGTGCCTGACAATCGGAATTACCGGATTTTGAAGGATAATACGCTTCGGTTGTTTGGTGGTGAGGAGTCGGATTATGACTTCGTTGGGATGGATTTCGAGCCGCCGGTTGATATTCCGATGAATGCAAAGAGTCACGGGGCGGAGGGTGAGTTGGTGGATGATCCGGATGCGATTCAGGAGGCGGTTGACCGAGCGGTGTCCTCTAGTGGGCCGGTCGTTCTCGACGTGTTAACCCACGATTGAAGGAGTCGGGTGCGGCAATACGCAAGGTTCGTGATTATGAGTCAGGACTCGTGGGCTTCATTCTGGTCGAGGGCGTTCCTTTCGTTTTGAGCGCGGTTTGGAGTTCGGTTGGGAGTGTTTTTCTGAGTGAGTCAGCGTCCGTCTGGTCGATGTCAATGGCGGTTGCGCCGTGACCTATGATTGACTGGGAACTTGCGGTGTCGATGATGATGGAGGCGACGTTCCAGCGTTGTTGGAATATTGTTCTTGAATCAATGATTGTTTGGATGCGGTAGTACGGGACGATCTTGGTTGTTCGGTTCCAGAAGCCATTGCGGGTTACGATGTGGTCGGTGCCGATCCAGTATCCGCGGTGTTTCCATTTATAATGAGCGGCTGGGGGGATGAGGATGATGGCGCTAAGTAACCAGTACCAGGGGAGGGCTATTGTTGTGAGTGTGTTTGCGTAATACGCGAGGCCAGTGAGTAGGGAGAGTGCGATGAGGTAGCGGGCGATGTATCGGCGTCTGATTCGCGTCGGGGGTCGGGTGTATGAGATTTGGGTGTGATCGATAGGTTCGATGGTTGTGGCGAGGGAAAATACGCGGTTTCGTCGGGCGATTGGTACTGCTGCTTGTGAGCCTTCGGTTCCGCTTTGTCCGGATGTGTACCCAGCGGTTTCGACAGTCAGGGTTGCGTAATTAAAGAATCGTTTGAGTGGGTTGTCTACGACGGTGATCGTTTGGATCTTTGTGAGGGGTATTGATCCGTTGAATCGTTGGAATAGTCCACGTTCGTAGCGGAGTTCGTCGTGGGCTTTGGTGAGTATGAACCCATAGTAATTGAATATCGTGATGAGTGCGCCGAGCAGCCATGAAGCGATTGCGATTAGTATGATTAGGATGAGTCCTGTGATGGTGAAGATGATCGTGGTGGGATCGGGGAAGTAGGTTGAGACGAATGGTATTGATCCGGTGGTGAGTAATCCGATTAGCCCGATGATTCGGGGGTCGAATGAGAAAATCCCAGCGAGTAAGAGTTCTGTTGGCGTGATCCGATAAAGCTCATCGGGGGTTGCTGGTGGTTTGTCTGGTGTGCTGGTTTCTTGTTTCCGGCGTTGTATTTCTTCTTGGAGTCTATTCGCTTCGTGGACGCTGACGTACTGGATTGATCCTTCAGTGGATTCCCCGCCGGCGGTTTCTAGGTTGACGACAGCGATTCCGAGTAGGCGTTGTATTACGTTCCGTGAAATATCGACGTTTTGGATTCGGCGGTAGGGTATTTCTCGTTCTCGTTTGTTGAACACGCCGGAATGGATGTCTAGTGTGGACTCTGTGAGGTGGTATTCAAATCGGTTAAAGTACGTGATTTCATAGGCGGTGATACCGATAAGAGCGAGTACAACGGTAAACGCGATGAGGACCGGCCCGATGGTTTGTTGGCCGGCACCGGCACCGACGAAAACGGCGAGGATGACGATGCTGCCGGCGCGTTGGAGGGCGCGATACGGGATTGAGCGGGGTGAGAGTTTCACACGGCGTCCTCTCCTTCGGCGTGGATTGCGAGTTCTTTGAGTTGTTCTTGGACGGTTTGGGCGGTTGTTCGGGTGAGACCGGGGATCCGGACGTCGGCGCCGCGGGATCCGGCTGTGTAGACTACTGCGCTTGCGAGGCCAAGTATTCGTTCGATGGGGGTGCGGCTCGAATCGACGTGTTGGATTCTGACGAGAGGGACGATTGTTCGGACCTCGGTGAGGACTCCGCGTTCGAGGTAGAGGGAGTCGTCCCGGATTTCGTATCCCCAACGGCGATAGCGAGCGATGGCATGGAGTGTTCCAATTATAACGATTCCGGCAACTGTGAGGGCGATTGCCCAAGTCGGGATTTCGAAGTACCGTCCGGCGAGTGTGCCGGCGACACCGATAATCCCGGAGAATATGAGTATTTTAATGATCCAAATGAGTTGGATTCGTGGGTGTAACCGTTCCATTATACCGGCCTCACGCGGTCGTTGCAAGTCGCGGCTGGGGGCATGGCTATGAGTATTACGCCCTGGATTATATCCCCTGTGGGATTCGAATCTAGGTGATTGTGGGATTGGTAGTACTAGGGTAGTAACTAAGAGACCATCAGCGAGTGTGAGCGTGAGGGGTGGTTATTGCCAGAGGATTGGGATTGGTTCTTCGCCGGTTTGGGTTACGGGGTGGTCGCAATGGGGACACACGTCCGTTTCTGAGTGGAGTTGTGTGTCGCATTGTTCACATTCGTAAGTGGGAATGTGGATGACGGGTGTTTCAATGAACGATCGAAGTTTTGGTGTGAAACCCAACGCCATGTTAGATAGTAATCGAAAATCATGATAAATATTATGGTATGGGTTCACACATGATGGGTTGGCGTGTGTATTTACAAGAAATAAATAGTCCGACACTGACTAGGGCTCATGGACTTTCGGTTATCGCTCGTGATTCAGTTCGAACCGGATCGTGACCTGAGTGATGTTAGTGATGAACTCATCCTACAGACGACATTAGCACGTGATAAGGGGTTTGATGTCCTTGCGATCCCGGAACACCATGTCACGGAAGACCAGTATTTAACAAACGAAGTTGTGTTGTCTCACGTAGCAGAACATATCGGTGATATGACAATCGCCACCGGGATGTGTCTTTTACCGTATCATAATCCGGTGCGGATTGCTGAGTTTGGCGCGACGGTGGATGTCTTAACGGGTGGGCAGTTTCGATTGGGTGTTGCCCAGGGGTATCGGCCGAAAGAGTTCGAGGCGTTCGGGATTCCGCGTGAGGACGCGCTCGGTCGGTTCGTCGAGGGGGTGGAAATCATCAAGGCGCTCTGGACCAATGACCGGGTCTCATACGATGGTGAGTATTTCCAGTTTGATGACGTTACGATCAATCCGAAACCAGCCCAGGATCCACGACCGTCTATTGTTGTTGGAGCGAGTAATGAGTCCAGTGTGCGGCGTGCCGCTCGGATGACCGATGGGTGGCAGGCGTCGCATTTACCGTTCGACGGCATTGCGAGTCGCGTCGAGGCGTTCCGCGAAGAACGAGCGGAACACGGCCTTGACGACGGGTATTTGGATATTGGTCGGGAGGTTTACGTAGCTGAAACAAGGGAAGAAGCTGAAGCGATCGTGAAAGAACCCTTGTTGCGCAAGTACGATCGGTACGTCGAGTGGGGGCAGGATGAGGTGTTTGAGGATGATGAGTTCGATTCGGCGTGGGAGAGTCTGAAAGACGAACGGTTCATCGTTGGGTCGCCGGATGACGTTATTCGGGAACTTGATCGATACGTCGATGCGTTCTCGCCGGATAGTTTGGGGATCAGGACGCAGTATCAAGGGATGGCGTTCGAGGATGTGCGCGATTCCATTGAATTATTTGCGACGGAAGTAATCCCCTCGTTCAACTAACTATTCCATTACCTGTGTTTAGGCATGATACTGGCTGAGTGATAATTTGGTTTTGTACTGGTTGAACCAACTGTGTTAACTTCTCGGACCACAGTGTAGTTGGGTATACGTGAACTCCTTCGACCCGGATTCGGGTTCAACTGGTGAGTCCTCGTCACTTCCATCGTTCGATAAACCGTGGCAAGCTCGTGCGTTCGCGATTGCAGTTGCCATTACGGATCGGGAAACTGCTGGTACGTTTGATTGGGAACAGTTCAATGAAGAATTTGTGTCTGAACTCGACGGATCGGAGCCGTTGGCTACTGATATCGAGAATCAGTACTATGACGAGTGGGTTGATGCTCTCGAGTCACTCCTAGTGGATGCGGGTGTGATTTCCCGTGAGGAGTTCGAGGAGCGAACCCGAGAATTTAAATCGGGAGATCGAGACGCGTCGGAGTTCGTCGAAGGGGAGCCACACACCCATCTCGATGTTCATGATTATGACGTTGGTGAGTGACGGGTGGACCGACAAACCTTCCGTCTCGCCACACATATGGTTCGGCGATGACTGAGGAGTATATCGAGGTCCGCGGTGCGGAGGAACACAACCTCAAAGACCTCGATGTTCAGGTACCACGAGATCAATTAACGGTTGTTACTGGATTATCTGGGTCGGGGAAATCCTCGCTGGCGTTTGAGACGATTTATGCAGAGGGGCAACGCCGGTACATTGAGTCATTGAGTGCGTATGCGCGGAATTTCCTCGGGCAAATGGACAAACCCCAAGTAGAAGCGGTTGAAGGATTGTCTCCAGCGATTTCTATCGATCAGAAGAATGCCGCGAACAATCCGCGGTCTACGGTTGGGACGGTAACGGAACTGCATGATTATCTTCGGTTGTTGTATGCTCGGGTTGGGACACCGCATTGTCCTGAGTGTGGTCGGGAGGTCGGCGAGCAGTCCGCTCAACAAATGACTCGGCGGGTGCTTGATTTACCGGATGAGACGCGAGTGAAGATTGCCGCACCAGTGGTTCGTGATCAGAAAGGGGCGTTTGCAGAGTTGTTTGATGAACTGGTACAGGCGGGGTATTCACGCGTCGAAATAGATGGGGAGGAGTTTGATTTGGCGAATGAAATGCCGGAGCTTGATGAGAATTATGATCACACGGTCGATGTTATCGTTGATCGTGTTGTGATTCGTGATGACGCGCGGTCTCGGATTACGGATTCGGTTGAGACTGCGTTAGAAGAGGCTGATGGGGTGTTGAAGTTGATAATTCCTGATCCCCCGAGTGAGTTATCCGTGGGATCGCGTGCTCGTTCGACTGGTGATTTGGCGGGAGATGAAGATGCGCGACTCGCGGTTGAATTCTCGGAGGAACTCGCGTGTACTCATTGTGGTATTGATTTACCGGAGATTGAAACTCGGAGTTTTTCGTTCAATAGCCCGCATGGTGCGTGCCCTGAATGTGAGGGGATCGGGAACACGAAGGAAGTCACACGTGAGCAAGTGATAGAGGACCAGTCGAAACCACTGAAGGACGTGTTTGAACCGTGGAGTTACTCTCGATCGTACTATCGGACGCGTCTTAGGGCGGTCGCCGATCACTTTGGCGTGAGTTTAGAGACGCCGTTCGAGGAGATTGATACGGCGGTGCAAGAGGCGTTTTTATACGGAACGTCCGAGGAAGTGGTGTTTGAGCGGACGACAAAATCGGGGGTTCGGCGGAAGAAGCAGCCGTTCGAGGGAGTGATCCCGAATTTGGAACGTCGGCACGTTGAAACGGATAGTCAGGGGACCCGCGAGCATATAGAAGAGTACATGTCGGTGACAACGTGTCCAGCGTGCGAGGGGACCCGATTGAAAGCGGAGAGTCGAGCGGTGCAGATCGATGGGTATTCGATTACGGATATTAACCAGATGAGTATTGGTGACGCGCTCGATCATTTCGAAGGCCTCGAAGGTGTGTTGTCGGATCGGGACAGGCGGATTGCAGAAGAGATATTGAAAGAAATTCGTTCGCGATTGGGATTTATGCAGGAAGTGGGGTTGGAGTACCTCACACTAGACCGGGAGGCGTCGACGTTATCTGGTGGTGAGAGTCAGCGTATTCGGTTGGCAACGCAAATTGGATCAGGCTTAGTTGGCGTGTTGTATGTGTTGGATGAACCATCGATTGGGTTGCATCAACGGGACAACGATCGGTTGTTGAACACGCTTGAGGAGTTACGGGATCTTGGTAATACGCTGATTGTGGTTGAGCACGATGAGGAGACGATGCGGCGCGCAGATCGGGTGATCGACTTGGGTCCTGGGCCAGGGAAGCACGGCGGAGAGGTAGTGGTGAATGGTAGTGTGGAGGATGTATTGGATTGTGAAGAGTCGATTACTGGTGATTATTTGTCTGGTCGGCGGTCGATCCCGGTACCTGAGGATCGCCGCGAAGGCGATGGAGCGTTAGTGGTTCGGGGGGCGAATCAGTATAATCTCAAAGATATTGACGTCACGATTCCGCTTGGGACATTTACGGCAGTCACCGGTGTTTCCGGGTCTGGGAAATCGACACTGATACACGAAATATTGTATAAAGCTCTCGCGAGGATGATGAATGATAATACGTCAGTCGTGCCTGGGTCCTACGATTCGATTGAGGGGATCGATGAAATAGAGTCGGTTCGATTGATCGACCAGAGCCCGATTGGGCGTACTCCCCGATCGAACCCCGCGACGTATACCGGCGTGTTCGATTATGTCCGGAAATTATTCGCTGAAACGAAACTCTCGAAGCAACGTGGGTACGATCAAGGCCGGTTTTCGTTCAATGTGAAAGGCGGCCGGTGTGAAGCGTGTGGCGGGCAGGGCGACGTGAAAATCGAGATGAACTTCTTGTCAGATGTCTATGTTCCATGCAAGGAATGCCGAGGCGCTCGGTACAACGACGAAACGCTTGACGTCACTTATAAGGGAAAAACGATTGCTGATGTGCTAGATATGTCTATCGAGGAGGCGCACTCGTTTTTCTCCGCTGATGACCGGATCGAGTCTCGGTTACAATTGCTGAAGGATGTGGGGCTTGGGTATATGCGTCTCGGCCAACCCTCGACGACGTTATCGGGCGGGGAAGCTCAACGAGTGAAACTCGCTGAGGAACTCGGGAAACGCGATTCCGGTGATACCTTGTATTTATTGGATGAGCCGACAACCGGATTGCATTCTGAGGATGAACGGAAATTAATCCAAGTACTCCATCGGTTAGTGGATCGGGGGAACACGGCCGTCGTAATTGAGCATGAACTTGATTTGGTGAAGAACGCTGACCACATTATTGATCTCGGTCCGGAAGGTGGGGAGGCCGGTGGGCACGTAGTGGCGGCGGGAACACCAGAAGCAGTGGCCGAGCAGGACCATTCGTATACAGGTCGATATCTTCGGAACAAACTCCCGACGATCGAACTAGACGGGCCGCGGTCGAACCGAGAACAACCAGTGTCTGTAACCACTGACGATTGAACGCTACGACTGCTTGATTGAGTTAGAGAAGATTCGCTCTAGGGGATGAGTTACTAGCGTCTAGGCCAGGACTGTGGGAATGGACGCCCAAGCGGTACTACCGGCAAGTGTTTTTCTCACCAACCCCTAGACATTTCACAATACGCTTCACATGCCGATGCTTCTCGTCGCCCTGGAAACGCAGGTTGCTATTGCGACCGGTCCACTTGATTCGCTCACATGGACATCGACGTTGCGTGATACCGAACCAGAGTCCGTGGCGCTCACGCGTTCCACTACCCCGACCGCCTATTGCGGCACTTTCGGATCAGGGGTTTTCACGTCAACGGACGGAGGAGAAACGTGGAAGGCTGTTGGTACTAATTTGCTCGAACCGGCAGTTACCGCAATCGCAACGAATCCCACTGCCCCGAATGAAGTGTGGGTTGGAACAGAACCAAGCCGCCTGTATCATTCACCCGATGCAGGAACGACCTGGCAGCAACACGAGAGCATTCTTGCCGTACCGTCGAGCGACGAGTGGTCGTTTCCTCCCCGACCAGAAACCCACCACGTCCGCTGGATTGAACTCGATCCCAACGATCCCGATCGGGTGTACATCGGGATTGAAGCAGGCGCCCTCCTCGTAAGCACTGACCATGGTTCCATATGGATAGATCGCCCGCAAGGATCCAGACGAGACAACCACCAACTCGCAACCCATCCGGACGACCCCGGTCGAATTTATTCTGCTGCCGGAGACGGATACGCGGAATCAACTGACGGTGGAGAATCTTGGACACACCCCCAAACCGGGCTGTCTCATCGCTATGTTTGGAGTGTCGCCGTCGACCCAGGGAATCCGGACATTGTTCTAGTTTCGAGCGCGTCAGGCCCCCGATCTGCTCATGCAACGACTGCACCAGAGTCATACGTCTATCGTCGATCTTCCCGAAATGATTGGGAGCAACTCACCGACACCGGTCTCCCTACTGGATCCGGAGTTTCCCGAGCAGTACTCGCTAATGGGACTCGATCGGGTGAATTCTTCGCCGCCAATAACCAGGGCGTCTATCACTCACTGGATCAGGGCGATTCTTGGAATGATCTAGACGCACCTTGGGAAGCTGCATCTGATATCCCGCCAGTTCGTGGGTTTGCGGTCGTCTAGGGAGAGTATCATGGTGGGAGAGCAAGGTATTTATTCGGCCATGGGATAGCGACCACCGATGTATGATTTCGTCGTAGTCGGCGCTGGGCCTGCTGGCTCCCGGTTCGCCAGATCTGCAGCGGACGCCGGGTATGATGTGATTGTGTTCGATCAAGGCGAAATCGGCAAACCACTTGCGTGCTCCGGGCATGTGAGTCTCGACATCTGGGAGTACGTTACTGATGATGCGAAACCGCGGTTATTCCAGAACGACATTTTTGGGGCTCGCTTCCACGTCGACGGCCCCGGTTCGAAAGCGTATCAGTTTTATAAGAACGAACCAGTTTCAAACGCCATTGATCGGGTAGGCCTAGACAAAACGCTAGCTGATATAGCTCGCGAACACGGGGCCGAAGTGAAGGACCATCACACCGTAACACAAATCATTGAAACTGAAGACAATGTTCAGGTTACCGTGAAATCTGCGGATGAAATGTTTACGGTTACTTCCCGGATGGTCGCCGGCTGTGACGGCCCGCAATCTCGCGTTCGACGGGCCCTTGATTTACCAGCGCCAGCCGACCAATTACACGGTGTTCTGGGTTTTGACGATACGCCTGACCACGATGATTTCGTGGACGTTCATTTAACCGTCCCGGGATTTTTTGCCTGGCGAATTCCACGTGGATCAGCCGGGGTAGAATATGGGCTGGCTGCCCCACCGACGGAATCCGTCTCTAGCCGGTTTGAAACTCTCGTCTCCGGTTATTCGGCTACTATTACTACCCGATGCTCTGGAGGCATTCCGATCGGGTCACCGGATCGTATCACGAGCGACCGCGGGTTTCTCATTGGTGACGCTGCTGGTCACACGAAACCATTTACGGGTGGCGGGATCCTGTACGGGATGACGATTGCCGATCTTGCTGCCACAACTATCGATCCGACCGATCCTGCTACACTTTCAGTGTATGAATCAGCGTGGCGGAACGAGCTGGCTAACGAACAACGACTCGGCCACATTATCCGGACCGCGTATTCCCTCCCGAAGCCACTCCAACGATTCGGATTACGGGTGTTATCCGGTGAAATCGGTGTGCACATGGACCGACCAACCTCGATATTTTCAACTGATCAATTACGCGCCTTGTTTTCGAGATAACAACGAATCAGGAATCTGTTGAAGGGTACGCCGCCAATCGAGCAGATTGACTGCTTCCTTCGTAAAACGGGAGTTCGGCACGGGTTGCCGCAACATCATCGCCATCGACTCGGACCGTTAATGCCGCGTCTTCTGACACGGCATAATCCACGAACGCAAGGGCAACTGATTCTTCGAGTATTGGGCTTTGGATAGCGCGGGTAACTTCACCAACTGCACTGTCTCCATTGAACACACTCGCTTCTGGTTTTGGGAGCGATGAAACCCGTAGCCCGATTAATCGCTGACTCGGCCGGCCTCTATTCTTTACTTTCGACGCAACTTCTTGGCCAACAAAACACCCTTTCTCATAATCAACAGCATTCTCTAATCCAGTCACGTTCGGGATTTTCCCGTCAAGTTCACTAGCAAACAAAGGACTACCTGCTTCAAGCGTCAGACCGTCCCATGTCGTTTGCCCGAACAACACGGCATTCAGCCCGTAATTCACGAGGACATCCGCAACGTCGGCTGCATCATCACTAGCGCACACCACGTCATAACTCTCTTCACCCGTAACGTCATCACCGCGAACAACAGTTACACCAGCCTCACCGAGCGACCCTTTAACAAAAGATAACGCGTCAATCGGCGGCGACGCTCCCGATAAGACACTCGCAATTTTTTCCGTCGCAGTCGGCCCGTGTACTCCGAATACAGTATACTCGTCAGTCGCTACCGAAATAGTTACGTCCTGAATAAAAACTTCCCACCCATCAGCAACCTCGGGTGCCTTCCCGGGCGGTAAAAACAATATCAATTCTTCCTCAGTACAATACACGTACATATCGGTCTCGATCCTTCCCTGGGGATCAAGTAATAACGCATAGATCCCCGCTCCGGGTTCATCCGGGACTTGGTTCGTGATTACATTATTCACATACTCAAACCGATCGGAACCACCAACGACGAGCGCACTAAATGGGTGTTCAATCACGCCCACGCCGTTCCGCACCGCTTTATGCGTCCGGTCGGGCCGGTGATAATGATCAACCGTTTCGGTCCCGTCAATAGTCCGGAAGACAGCACTGTGATCCTGATGGAAACTTCGAGCAGCAATCATTACTCACTCACACCCCCAATGTACCTGCAAGTCATTCCTATTCCATAATACCATGGCTATGGGAATAAGCCCATGTGTTCGAAACTCACCTAACTAGGCGATACGACGCTTTTCAATTACAACGGAAAGTACTCTCGAAGCCGCCCGAGTAATGAATCCCCCGACCAATGCTCGTCTTCATCAGGAATTAATTTGTCCTCGGGTTTGATCCTCGTCGCTCCATCCTCATTCGTCACCTCAATCAAATTCTCGTTTTTCAGATCAGTTAGATTCGATTCAATATCATTAATGTCCGCATCGACATACGCTCGCAATTCAAGGACAGTCATCCCGTCCGTCCCTCGGTCCACTAGCGCGTCAGTAATCGCATCCTTCGTTGAATCCTCATGTGACAACTCACGCTTAGCGGTCATACGTAATACTACAGTAGCGGTCTCCTTACGTCTTGCCGATGCCACGATAGGCTAGCACCATGATATCTTTGGCCGGTAGACTTTTTCATCTATACCGGGAACATTCCAGTAATGGGTCTTAGGTGTCTCGTGGGTCACAATTATGGTGATCTACAAACTGAAAGTGAACGCGACGAAACTGACGATGAAGTCGTCATAACAATCCGGGAATATCGGGAATGTTCACGGTGCGGGAACCGTCGAATTGTCAGTGAAAATAAAGAAGTCAAACCGTTGTCGCCATCCCCTGAAGAAGAAAACGAACCACCGGAACCAACCAGTCCGTCTCCCGAATATGAGGCGTCTGAAGAGATCAGTGCAGAAGACGATGACGGGATTATTTTACCAGATGATGCACCGGCAGCTGAGGAAGCTGCCGATGAGCGGGCCCGCGGTGAATGGCCCGACTCTGAGCACGAACACGAACCAGAGACCCCTGAGGAAGAATCACCGAAACAGTGGCCGGATCCGAAAGGGAACGATGAAGGATTTAATGCTGAACCTGATAATGGTGAACCAGCATCGGACGTGGAATTTTCACAGAACGGATTAATGCCGGAACGTCGCCAAGACTCGGACGAAGACCACGAACCCGGCATATCGGCAACGGCTGGGGCTGCCGAAACTGATGGTTCTTCATTGGAATCAGGGATCCGTCGATCCGGCCCAGGTCCTTCCCCAACGGGCCGTCAACAAGAGGCTGGCCCAGACGCTGTGTTTGTTTGTCCTGAATGCGGGTACGAATCACCGGGGGTTGGTGCGTCGCTTCGCGCAGGAGATATTTGCCCCGAATGTCGAAATGGGTATATGAGCGAACAAGCAGACTAACTATGAGCGTTTCACTGGAGACGAAAGGAGTATACGGGCTTCCGTATTATTTTTCGATATGAGAGAATACAAGATGCGTCGAGGTGAGTACCTTGAGGACCGGATCCCTGATTTTACGGAGACCATTGAGGATTATTTCGGACCGATTGCGGGAACTGAGGAACAAGACGGCCACGAACTCTACGTGATTGATTCACCGCAAAACCCTGTGTTCGAAAAGATTCTCGTTGGGAAAGGGAAATACTCCGGGAAGAAAGACACGCTCGTAGTTCATTTTGCTGAACGGCCAGCGAAGGAAATCCTCGACGGTGGCCATGCAGACGAAGCAGAAGAAGCTGTACAATTAAAGAACGAGTTTTTACTCGAAGCGACTGGACGTGACGCGAAATCGCGGCGGGAATCGTTGAAGCGAGAAGTGGAAAACGAACCGGAAACCCCGGATAACGTATAGCTTATTACCCGAGTTTTTCTCGACTAATCGAAACACCAGTTGGTGTGACAATCAGTTGATCATCGCCTTTTTGGACGATGTCGCCACCCACTTCTTTTGCCACTTGTCTGAGTTCGTCGGTGATCCGTTCGACCGTTGAGTCACTCGTCGTCAATCGCGTGATATCAGCAATGATGAGATCTCCGTCATAGACGGCGTCTTTGATGGAAATAACGTCTTCTTGATCGTGTATTTCAGCGATGTGAACTTGGAGTCCAGCGTCAGCAGCTGGTGCGACGTCATCGAGGTCGAGTTCGACGTAGTCCTCGGTGCTTCGTTGTTCGCCACCGATGATTTTCTCCATGAAACCCATTTGCTCAAAAGACGGCTCGGAATGGGTATAGTTCTTACGTCAGACAAATTTATTCGAACCCGTCTGATCGCTATCGCTAGGACTAGGGTGAGAAGTCGTAGAGTTCGTCGCCGACGTGGTGAATTGAGTCGATTACTTTCCCCGAATCCCCGACAAGATCTGTGCCTGTTTCACGGCTGCGGCCGACTGCGAGGATTTTTCCATGCGTTTCTTCTCGGATCACAACGAGGTCTCCGGCATCGATATCTGGGTCGGCTTCAACGATTCCGGGACGCATGATATCCGCTCCATCACTCACGAACGATACGGCCCCAGCATCAACAGTAACGACGTGTTTTGTCGGTGGATATTCATTGGCCCCGCTAACAGTCGGTGCGATGTCACCACCAAGTTTGAATACGACTGGGTCGCCGTCTACGAGCACGATATCAAACTTCGTGTCTGCGAGTTCGACTGCTTCAAAATTCGACCCTGAGAGTGCCATCCCGAATCTTTCCTCGAGTGTCGCTGTGAGTTCCTGTACGTCATCTGATCGAAGATGATGACGGGACACAATCCGCATACCTAGAAGTGCGGTATATTCCTGTATAAACCACCCGTAATTTCCCCACAGTTCTTAATGTGAATATGAACGGGTCGTTGGCGATACCCCTAACTGATTTGAACGACCACTGTAGGTATGACCCGCCAGCGGGAAGCGCAGGCGCAAGCTGGAACGGCTGCGGAACAAGGCCCGGTTGAGATCACGCCTGAGATAGATCGACATATTCAGAATAAGCGGGAGGAACTTCTCGAGAAATTCGATTTGCACGATGAACTGCCTCCGGAAGTCATTCGTGAGGCTGAACAATGGACGAGTGACATTTCTGAAACAATTAACGAAGAGCTTTCGGATCGAACTGATTTACGGGAGTTAACAACCTGGACGACTGATCCCGTTGACGCCCAAGATTTTGACGACGCATTGAGCATCAAAGAACACGCAGAGACATACCAAGTGTGGGTCCATATCGCTGACGTCACTCATTATGTTACGCCTGATTCACAGACGTGGTCAGCAGCACTAGACCGAGGGAACTCGATTTATCTCCCTGGGTACACGGTACACATGCTCCCCAGGATTTTAGCGGAAACCGTGTGTTCGCTCGTTCCAAATGAACCTCGATTAGCGCACACAGTTGAGATGGAAATCGATAAGGAGTCATTATCGTACGACTCAATCGAGATTTATAAATCAGTTATTTTGTCCGATGAACGGTTGACATATTCCGAGTGCGAAAATCGGTTGGATACCCCGGATACCGACTTACACATGGAATGTTCGCTTGCGTTTGATCTGGCTGATCGACTGCATGAACAACGAAAAGAAGACGGGTCGTTAGTCCTGAATCCACGACGAGATCGCGCCCACACAATCATCGAGGAATGCATGTTAAAAGCGAATAAGGCCGTCACACACGAATTGATGTGGAACCGGGGTGTCGAAGCGATGTATCGAGTTCATCCACAGCCGTCACCGGAGGAATGGGATGAAGCACTCCGAGAAATCCAGGACCTCGAAGGGGTATCGATTCCAAGTGAAAACCTCGATGATCCCCGGAAAGCGGTTAACGCGACGCTTGAGCAGGCACCAGAACGACAACTCGGGAAAATACAGTGGGCCGTGATGAAAGTCATGCCCCGCGCGACCTACATGAACGATCCGTTCGGTGGACACCACGCGTTAAATTTCGAGATCTATGGGCATTTCACGAGCCCAATTCGGCGGATGTCAGATCTAGTGAACCATTGGATTGTACACACAAACGATGTCCCTGATAACCTCGTGAAGTTGTGCGATCGGGCTTCGGAGCGACAACAAGCCGCCGAGCAGTGCGAACGAGAATACCGCCAGTTCCTCGAAGAAATCGGGTTGGACCCGAATGCTGTCAATAATCGGGGAACTCGCGTAGTTGAGGACGATTCAGCGGAGCAGTGAGAGTACAGCGATCATGCCTACGTTCCCCTCAACTGAGGAGCAATATGTCCTCGAACCGGCGTGTCAACGATGCCCTGAATTAGTGGATTCTCGGAACACCATCTCATGGGGAACGGGCCCGATGGACGCCACTCTCATGGTCATCGGCGAAGCTCCCGGGACGGGTGATTCGTCGGCATCGAAATGGCGCGGTGGTAATTGGACCGGCATGGCGTACACAACTAGACACTCAGGTAGAAAAGTCAGATCGATGTTCGAAGAACTCGGTTACAGTCCCACTGATTGTTATTATACAAATACAGTGAAATGCTGTCCCATGAGTACCGAAGGCGATTCACGGGAACCGACAAAAGAAGAGAGAGCGACATGCCTCAAGCACCTCCGGACTGAAATCACGCAAGTTGACCCCGCGGTCATTCTCCCCACAGGCCGGATCGCCACTGAAACTCTTTTTTCACTCGACAACCGGGAACTCGATGGGTTTCTTGATATCGTCTTAGAACCCATCACGCTTGACCAACTCGGGAAACCACTCCTGCCCGTCCTCCACCCTTCCTATCAATCGGTCTGGTTATCTCGCCTCGGGTACACTCGCGACCAATACCTCACAGACCTACACAACACTCTCACAGCGCTACTTGACGCCTAGTCCTCCCACCATCTTCTAGGTGTCAGTCGAGGCCAGCTAGCACAGCGTCGGCTACCGACCGAGCCTTATCTGCAAGCGACCGAGAAACATGCCCATCATTTTCCGCCGCGTCGAGTTCATCATCGTCAAGACGTGCCGTCGTCCCATCAGGATACCGTATCACGTCAACGTGCAAATCCAAATACACAGCTCGCGCCGGAAACAGTTCAACTGGCGTACAAATATTCACGTACGTCCCCTTGACTGACGAATCAGCGTCCCGGTACACGGTCGGATACCACCACCGGCCTTCTTTGAAATTCGTGATCGCTACATCCCCCTATTCTTGTGGAACCGCAAGTCCATCGTACTCCCCACCAGCCGTCATCTCCCGCCGGACCGTGACTGTATCCCCATCAATATCGATCACAGTTCCAACACCCAGTGTAAATCGGTTCCCTTCGGGTTTCCCGTGATCGATCTGATAGGAATCCCCAACCTGAGGCCCGAACACATCAAACACGGTTTCAATAGGAAATTGACTCGGGATCATCTCAAGCCCTTCAATGAAATCAACCGCGGTTCCCGCGGTATCAGTACTCGCCTTGATTCGATGATGTCCCGGGATCGTTGCCACATAGGGTTCTCGTAACCCATCGAGTGCCTCCCGTGATTGACGACCAAACCACAACCACGACGATGACTCTGGCGATACCGGTACTGCTTGATCATACTTGGATACTTTCTCTCTCAATTCTGACACTGCCGAAGTTTTTTCATCAATACTCGCGCCGATCGCTGACGGTTGCCACCGAATCCGCCATCCAGAAGGGATCTCGGTCGGTAACACCTCGGTTTCTCGGATGAGTGCATTGGCATCTTCCTCGTTTGAAATATCCGCTCGTGACTTCCCATCAGCACGTTCAAGGTGAGCAAGCCCACCGAATATCACTCTCTTGGTACCTGCTACTGGTCGGTGATCACTCCACGGCGGACGCGGATCTTGTACTTGCACCGTCACCGTATCCCCCTCAGCAATATACGTATCTGATCGTTCAAAGGGCAAGAACACCTCCATTGCCTCACACCCAATTATCGCGCCACTAGCCGTCGTCTCGATGACTGGCTCTTCACGAACTGCACCTCGAGACGCCCGTGCATTCCACCTCATTGTATCCGTCCCGATCTCTCCAAGCACCTCAAGAACGCCGTCAACACCCTGCGATAATCCCGTAACCAGTACTCCCTCTCGATCGCGCGTCATCGAAATCTCCACATCGGGCTCATCAAATAAGAATTCTTCACTAAACCGTCCACGAATTGCATTCGACGGCTGTACTATACTCCACCCCTCACCCGCGATAAATCCCTCGCAGTTTCACATTCCCAAAACTCATGGCACCAATCCAATCCCAAAACTGGAAACCCAAACACGACCGAACATTCTCCTCATAATATTCCCAACCAATCCCCCAAAATTCACTCCTCACCTCTTAAACTAAACATTTTCCTCCTGCATCTAGTAATAACCACCATGACTGGCGACCGAGACCCAATACAGATGGCCGCCGATCATGACGATATCGACCTTTACGATGTCACCACATGGGAACCTCGGACCATTATCGATCGATTCTCCATACACCTCTATCGATATCTCCATCATGCCGCCCGTGCTATCACCATCCTCATCGCTGCCTTCATATCACTCATCCTCATTCTCATCAGCGGATTCGCCGTTTTCATTAACCCACTCGTGGGTCTCTTCGTCATCCTCTCGATCATCCCTGCGCTTCTCATCACGTATTTCGTTTGGCGTGCCGACATCATCATCCGCGAACCCCTCTCCATGCTTATCGCCACCTTCATACTCGGAATTCTCTTCGCCAGCTTTGCCGCCGTTTTCAATACATTCACTCGCCCATTTTTCTCATTCATCCCCTACATCGGAACGATACTATTTTTCTTCATCATCGTCGGTCCAGTCGAAGAAACCGTCAAGTGGCTCGCAATCCGACTCTACGCCTACCGAACACCAACGTTCCAAACGGTCCTCGACGGCGCTGTGTATGGTGCTGTAGCCGGTCTCGGGTTCGCTACCATCGAAAACACACTCTACATCAGTCAACAATATCTCACAACAATTCAAGCCGGTACCATCCCTGGACAACCAGTTCAAGCTGTCCTCCCCATCGCATTTTCCCGAACTCTCGCCGGCCCCGGCCACGTTCTCTACTCAGCCTTCGCTGGCTACTATCTCGGTCTCGCAAAATTCAATCCTGAGCACGCTGGCCCAATCGTCATCAAAGGCCTCTTCGTCGCCGCGGTGGTCCACGCACTCTACAATACCCTCGTTAGCCTCCTCCCACTAACCCTCATTGCGTTCATCGGATTTATCGTTATTTACGACGGCACCCTCGCGTACATTATCTATCGGAAAATCAACCGATACCACCACTATTATCGACAAACTAACGCAGCAAACCAAATTACTAACGGAGAATACAATCTCACTCCACCAAAACACACAACCGATCAACCGACCCAATCCAGCGATCCCATGGAAGATCAGGATGGGGATTCAACCTGATACCCAGCGACTAAACGCTCGACGTATTTAGCAATCACATCGACCTCAAGATTCACGGCATCACCTTCCTGTTTCTCCGATAATCCGGTTTCTTCCCATGTTGTCGGAATAACCGCTACGCGAAACGAATCCTCATTAACACTCGCTACCGTCAAACTAATACCGTCCACTGCAACTGAACCCTTCTCTACTACATATCGAGCGATACCATCCGGTAATCGAAACACAAACTCCCAATCATCTCCCACAGACGAAACCCCAACAACCTCTGTAACTGTATCAACATGTCCCTGCACGAAATGCCCATCAAACCGCCCGCCAACCGACATCGCCCGCTCTAGATTCACCCGTTCACCAACCGAAATATCCCCAAATGATGTTTTCTCTCTCGTTTCACGCGAAAGAAACACCTCAAACCATGATGTACCAGTTGACTCCACCGTGAGACATACTCCACTCACACTCACACTCTGGCCCTCCTGTAACTGATCCACAAACGAACACGCCACTTGCACCCGACTCCCACCAGAATCCAACATCACATCCCTAACCTCCCCCACCTCCTCAATAATCCCAGTAAACATACCATTAAGTACGCAATCCGAACGAAAGCGTCTTCTGATTACTCCACCGAACCGAACCAAAAACGCAACTACCCTGTATTATTGCGGCGCTACAATTTCTCTCGTCTCAGCTAATAACTCCTCGACAGACGCCTCCCGCGGCTCATTACACAACAACACACTAATCGGTAACGTCGGCGCCCCATTAATCAAATTCTCCATAACCACCAACCGTTCTCGCGCCCGACTCATCCCTACATAGAACACACGCCGTTCATTATCCGTCAACAGCGGAACTGGATTCGAATTCGCCGTAAACTCAATTCCCTCAGGGACATCTTGTTCGCTCACGGACGCCGCCATATGCTCTACGACCTTCTCTGTTAAATCCGTCGCCACAAACACATGATCGGCCTCCCGGCCTTTGGCGCTATGAATCGTCCCTAACCGAACGCGACTCGGATCCACATCCTGAAACTCACCAGTGAAATACGACTTCAAACTCTTCTTCTGGACTTTCGTCACCTTCCGAACCATATCAGCTGACGACGCTGGCGCCGGCATAAACGGCACAAACTCCCGGACAAATTCCGGGTTGATTTCTAGTTCTTTTAAATCCTCGACTCCCACTTTTTCTTGCTCATCTTCTATCGCCTCGAACAACTGGTCTCTCGACCCGGATCCGAACGCTGAATCCATCAACATGTCAGCTAACCGACGTGCCTGTAACCCCGTTATTGGTTCGTCTCGCTCAAATCGCTCTACTGCCTCCACATAATCAGAAAACCGACTCGTCCACATCCGCGAATCCGTCATCACCTGAAACGGAATCCCTGTCCCAACGAACTCATCGATGAAATCAAACATCTGATACCGCGCTCGGAATAACACCATAATCGAACCATCATCTTCCCTCACTGTGTCACGTATATTCCTGACCAAATCAAGGAGTGACTGGTCTTGGATAAATTCCACTGCCCCCCCTTCTTTCCGAGGTGACAAACTCTTCGATTGTCGCTCCTTCACATGCCGAATCATTCGCTGGACCACCCGCAAGATCTCAGACGGTAACCGATACGACAAATCAAGTATGACATCCTCCCCTTCCTCCGCTAATAATAACGCCGGATCAGCCCCCTGCCACGCATACACAACTTGATCATCATCCCCTGCAATCAACGTTCGGTCCATATGCAGTTTCCATTCCTCATACACCGCATACTGTAATTGCGTAATGTCCTGAAATTCATCAATCACCAAATGTGACACGTTCGGGAGTAATGAACGCTGGTTCACCCGTTCCAACATATCTGCGAACCCCACTATTTCCTGCTCTCCCTTATAGGATCGCCACGCCCGAATGGCCTCCGGGATACTCACCCGATCGTCATCGCTCTTCCACGTCGGCGTGTATTTATTCCCGGACTGCGAGCGCGGATCAATCTCAGGCGGTAACCGCACGGATTCAACATCCCATTCAAACGGTACATCGTACCAATCACCAACCTCTAGCTGCGTACGCTGCAACCATTGGCTCGTCGCAATCACCTTATTTCCCAACGCCGTAGACCGAGCAGTCCGCCGATTATTGCTCTGGTATTCATCTTCATACTCAAGTCCATAATCATCACAAAACTCACTCTTGTCTTTCTCATCCACCACATCACTCCGTGACAGATTCAACAACTCATAGGCTTTCGCGTGCATTGTGCACACATTTCCCTGAAGCGAACGGGGACTCACATCTTGTCGATCGGCTAACCGTTCACGAACTTCCGTCGCCGCCGCCCGGGTGTAGGAAACAAGAAGCAGATCATTCATCGAAACACCCGATTCAAGAATCGATTCAACCCGATCCAATAACGCCGTCGTTTTCCCGCTGCCTGGCCCCCCGAACAATCGGGTGACTGTAGGCGACCCGTCAGTCATTGGACCGTTACAAGGCCCGCGTACCTATAAACGATATGAAACCCGTCCCTCCGAGGCAATTTATCGCACACTAAAAAATTCGAGGTTACTTATGATGATGCACTCCACCCGCAAACCGTGCATTCAGTCGCTGATTGTTCGTGGAGGCCACCGCACTCTGGGCATTGTTTTTTGTTATAGCTTTCGCCCCATGATTCTGCTACCGTGTGTCCATTTCGGGCTAAAAACTGATCGTACACTTCATCAATAGACCCAGTCGACATACATGCTATGGTATGACACACCAATACTTAATGGTACTGGTCTGACTCCCACAACTGATAATCCCAATACCTTACACATCCACGTCATACACCCGTGATAACCGTTGTTCCGCATGGGACAAGAAATAAGCCGCCGATAATGACTCACCAGTCGCCCGTTCAATTAATTCGGGTGTCGTGTATGTACACCCATGCTGATGAATATTCTCACGGAGCCACGAACGAATTTTTCCGAACTCTTCCGCCCGAACAATCGATTCCAGATCACCCAACTCAAGCTCGATCGCTCCAAACAACTGCGCTGCAATCACACTTCCAAGGGTGTACGTCGGGAAATACCCGAAACTCCCTTGACTCCAATGAATATCTTGTAAACATCCCCGCGTATCTGACTCCGGTACCACTCCGAGTTTCTCGTTCATTTTTTCGTTCCACACCGACGGGATTTCCTCAACGTCAAGGTCTCCTCTAATTAAATCCCGCTCAATCTCGTATCGCACAATAATATGCAAGTGATACGTCAACTCGTCAGCCTCCACCCGTATCAAATTATCCGGATAAACCCGATTCACCGCCAGAAACAACCCACGTGGACTCGTTTGATTAAATTCCGAGAAGCTATCCGTTAGCACCGGATGGACTAATTCCCAAAACCCCTCAGACCGCCCGATATGATTTTCCCAGAATCTAGATTGCGACTCGTGAATCGACAAATCTCGTGGACTCCCAATTGGTGTCCCGAAATCTTCCGCCGGCAACCCTAATGAATACAACGCATGCCCAAACTCGTGAATCGCACTCATAATTCCATCAAGCGGATCACTACCGTCAAACCGAGTCGTAATTCGGGCATCATGCATGTTCCCCGTCGAAAATGGATGCGTCGACGTATCTAACCGACCGCGCGCCCAATCGAACCCCAATCGATCCAAAACCGTCCGCACCACTGATTCTTGCTTCTCCGCCGGAAAGCATCCTTCCGGGAGGCTCCCCACAGACGATCCCGTATCTACACAATCCAGTAACTCCGGGATTCGATCTTCAATCTCACCGAGGATCCGTTCAGTTGTATCCAATCCCAAGTATGGTTCATATTCCTCGAATAACACGGCATACGGATCACGATCAGGATCGATATGCGACGCATACTCCCGCTTCAGTTCCACAATCCGATTGAGCGATGGCGCGAACCTCGAATAATCGTCGTTTTCCCGCGCTTCTTCCCAGACCCGATGTGCCTCGGTGGTCGCCTCACTAATCTCCTTGACGAGCGAACTCGGCACATTGGTAACCCGGTCGTACTCCCGTCTCATTTCCCGTACCAATGCAGCATCCCTCTGATTAAGCGACTCATTTTCTACCGCATTCAAACAGTCCCCCAGTTCATCAGACGCGAGTAATTCATGCCGAACGAACGACAATGCCCCGAGCTGCCCAGCTCTCGCTGTGGTTCCCGCTTCCGGCATCATGACTTGCTGATCCCACTGTAGGACCGATCGGGCACTCCCAAGCATCCCTATTCGTTGCACCAACTCGTTTACTCGATTCATCGGATCTTCCGGCCCTCTATTCATAGTATCACCTTGTACGATAGAAGATTAATCACCATCAACTTGCTCAAGCACCCCTCGGTATATCTCATAACAGTCACTTAACACCGGTAGACTCACGCTCTCCGTGGCAGTGTGCGCCTCACCTGGTTCTGCCGGGCCACATATCAAACACGCCACACCTGAGCTAGATAACCATCCAGCGTCAGTGGCGTGAGGTTTAATCACCAAATCGGATCCACCCGTAACAGAATTAACACAATTGTGCACCGTCTCGATAAAATCTGAATCTCGACACGCCATCGGTGGGAGATCTTGGTCGATTGTCCACGTCACCCACTCGGCTTCAGTAACCGATTCAATCATCGCTCGATCACCAGGGACTGTCCGTTCGTCGATCGTCATCGTGCATTCCTCCGGTATTATATTCCACGCAGACCCACCATTGATTTCCGTCACTACTAGTGACCCCTCCATAATATTGCCCATAACATCGGTTTGAGGGGCCTGTAGAGATCGCAACTCACCAATAACCTCACACGCGCGATAAATCGCATTTTCCCCCTGGGATTCTTCACTAGCATGCGCTGCCTCACCACCAACCGAAATTGTACTTCCCCGACGTCCCTTATGCGCAACCGCTAGATCAACAATACCCGGCGCTGAATAACTCGTTGACCCTTCACCCACTATTACCCGATCAGGAGCAAACCCATTATCTATAGCAAACTGTGCTCCCCGCCCCCCGGTTTCCTCTCCTACGAAACTCGCAAACACGCGCCCATCGATCGGTCCCGCATCACGAAATGCAACCATCATTGCGGCAACTGCACCCTTCATATCTGCCGTCCCTCGTCCAACTAACCGATCCCCCTCTTGAAACACCACGTGATCTCCATCCTCAAGTTGCGCATCGTCCGGCGGTACGACATCGTGATGACCGATCAACGCAACCTTTTCACTTGACCCGTACCGACCGAAGACATTTCCAACTTCGTCACGATCCACGACCGCATCGGTTTCTGAACGAAGCCACCCTTCGATGAAATCCCCAACCTCAGTTTCATCCTCATGACTCGGAATACCAACTAACTCCTCCGTTAACTCACGAACACCCATACACCAACACGCCGCTCAACATCCTTAATTCACCTCAACCCTTGAATCAGTCTTGAAATCCTTATCCCGCCTCACTAACAATGGAACCCATGAACCTTGTGCCGGACACGAGTGTGATCATCGACGGTCGCGTGTCCGAGCTCATCAATGATGGTACGTTCACCGATGTTACAGTTCTCATTCCGGAGGCCGTCGTTGCCGAACTCGAAGCACTTGCGAACGAATCAGACGATACCGGATGGAGTGGGTTAACTGAACTTCAAGCACTCACTGATCTCGCCGACGGTAATAAAATCGGTCTCCAGTACGTCGGGCGGCGACCATCTCACGAAGAAAGACGCGGTGCAGCCGAAGGAAAGATTGATGCGCTAATTCGAGACGCCGCAGAAGATAATGACGCGGTTATCCTGACAAGTGATGTTGTGCAGAGCGAAGTCGCAAAGGCGAAAGGTCTCAGCGTGAAATATGTCGAACCGAAAATTCGTGAATCCGGGTCACTCCCGATCGAATCGTTTTTTGACGAAGATACGATGAGTGTCCATCTCAAAACTGGCGTGGTCCCGATGGCAAAACAGGGCAGTGTCGGTGAAATGTACTTCGAACCGATCGATGACACGCCAGTGACTGAGGAGTCACTCCGAGAATGGGCGAATGAAATTCTCTCCATGGCACAAGCATCACCTGATGGATTCCTCGAATTGGATGAAGATGGGATGCAGATCGTGCAATATGAGAATTATCGGATCGCAATAGCGCGACCACCGTTCGCTGACGGCTGGGAAATCATCGCTGTTCGTCCAGTTGTCGAAATGGATCTCGAGGATTACGAACATGCTGAGGAACTTAAGGAGCGGTTGAGTAGTCGGCAGCGTGGTGTCCTGATTGCGGGATCCCCGGGGGCTGGAAAGACCACGTTCGCGCAGGCGGTTGCTGAATTCCTGAATGATCATGGGTTTTCTGTCAAAACCATGGAAAAACCACGGGATCTCCAGGTGGGACCAGAAATCACGCAGTACACAGCGCTCGATGACCAAATGGAGAAAACTGCTGACTCGTTATTGATGGTCCGGCCGGATTACACGATTTACGATGAAGTACGAAAAACCAGCGACTTCATGGTATTCGCGGACATGCGGCTGGCTGGTGTCGGGATGATAGGAGTGGTGCATGCGACACGAGCGATCGATGCCTTACAACGATTGATTGGTCGTGTAGAGTTAGGGTTGATTCCGCAAATCGTTGATACGGTGGTGTACATCGAGGCGGGTGAAGTCGCGAAGGTATATGATGTGACGACTGTCGTGAAAGTACCACAAGGATTGATGGAAGCGGACCTCGCTCGGCCAGTCATTGAGATCAGGGATTTTGAAACGGGGATCCCTGAATACGAGATTTACACGTTCAACCGCCAGATTGTGACCGTCCCGCTTGATGACCAACCGACTCAGGAATCGAGTGTGGATCGATTGGCCGGTCAAGAAGTGGAGCGTGAAATACGATCGATCGCGTCCGGACCGGTATCGGTCGAATTTACGGGGAATGATCGAGCGATTGTGTATGTTTCTGATGATGATGTTTCTCAAGTGATTGGTCGAGGGGGAGGTCGGATCGAAGAGATCGAGAACAAGTTAGGGATTAGTATTGACGTGCGAACCCTTGACGAGCAACCAACCGAGGATTCTACTCCTGATCGGCAGGATTTCTCCGGTAACACGGTCGTTCCGGAAATGAATTCGCAACACGTGATCATTCCGGTCGAGGGACATGTAAGCGAAACTGTTGAGGTGCTTGCGAACGGTGAATACTTGTTTACTGCGACGGTCGGTCGTGGTGGTGAGATTCAGGTTTCTCGCGGGAGTGGCATCGCGGACGACCTAGAGGAGGCGATTGATCTGGGTCATGAAATCACTGTGGTTCCCACGTAAGGGGACTCGAACGGTAGTTTTCCGTTGGTGGGTGGGCGAGGTGGCCTTAGGCTGATAACAGGTCTGGTTTGGAAAAGAACTGTGTGTTATTCGATGGTGTGGGCGTCGATTTGTTCTTCGGTATCGCCCCCGACGGCGAGTTCATAGAGATTTTGACGAGCGTCGGCGAAGTAGACTTCTTCGTTCACGATCCCGATATCTTCGAGTCGTTCGAGGGCGTATCGGACCGTTCGAGCGGAGAGCATTGATTCTTCGACGATTTGTTTCTGGGTGAGGCTACCCTTGTATTCGAGGACCTTATACACAAGTTTTGCACTCGGTGGGAGTTCTTCGAGCGATTCCTTGCTTGTCATTGCTACGAACCCTACACGTCACTGGTTATAAAACTGTTCACCGAGAGCGATCACTTTTTCCCTGCCCCTCGCAGAATTCAGGCATGGCGACGGAGACGAAGAACAACCGAGCGTCACATTTGCGGGGGATAATAGTGACAGCTGTCGCTTCGCTCGGGGGTATTTTCGCTGGTTTGGTTACGCCGTTGATCGATCCGACTGGAATGAGTATTGTCGGGTTGTCAATGGTGTTTCTGGCAGTCGTCGTCGAATTTGGAGTGATGCATGTGCTCGGGGTTGATTTGAGTGAATTTGGTAAAAAGGACCAATTGTATGTAGCATTTATGACGCTTGCTTTGTGGTTTATTACGTTGACGGTGCTATTGACGACTAATTCATTAAGTGTCTATGGCTGATGATAGTATAGCGGTCGTTGATCTGGATCGGTGTCAACCAGACCGGTGTAATTACGAGTGTGCGAATTTTTGTCCGCCGAACCGGACTGGGAAAGAATGTATCGTAACGCGAGGGGAGGCGTATGAGGATGAGGATTCGTTTGCTGGATCGCCGGATCAAGTACGGATTTCTGAGGAAATTTGTTTGGGGGAAACGTGCGGGATTTGTGTAGTTAAGTGTCCATTTGATGCGATTGAGATAATTAATTTACCTCAGGAGTTAGAGGAGGAGCCTTCGCATCGGTACGATGAGAATGCGTTCGCGTTATATGGGTTGCCGGTTCCGAAGGAGGGTAGAGTGACGGGGTTACTTGGGCCGAACGGGATTGGGAAGTCTACGGCTGTTCAATTGTTGGCGGGTGAGTTGCAGCCAAATCTTGGTGCGTATGATGACCCGCCGGGGTGGGATGAAGTTATTGATGCGTATCGGGGGACAGAATTACAGAATTATATAGAGGCGTTGGAACGGGGATCGGTATCGATTGCGCAGAAACCGCAGTATGTTGATCGGATCCCGGATCAATTCGATGGGAATACGCGGGCGTTGTTATCCCAGACTGATGAACGGGGGGCATTGGCGTCATTAGCTGAACGGTTGTCGATAGAACCGATACTCGATCAGGATATCGGGACGCTCTCTGGGGGTGAGTTGCAGCGAGTAGCTATCGCGGCGACGTTGGTACGGGATGCTGATTTTTATTTTCTTGATGAGATCACGCCGTACCTCGATATTAGTCAGCGGGTAAATGTTGCGCGGTTGATTCGGGAGTTGGCGCAGGAGGAGTCGCGGTCCATGTTGGTGGTTGAGCATGATTTGGCGATATTGGATTTGTTGTGTGATTCGTTACATGTGGCGTACGGGCAGCCGGGGGCCTTTGGGGTGATTACGTCGCCGAAATCGACGCGGAATGGGATTAATGAGTATCTAGAGGGGTATTTGTCGGCGGAGAATATGCGGGTTCGCCCGGAGAAAATCGAGTTTGAGGCGCATGCGCCTCGTAATCGAATTGCGACGGAGCCGTTAATTGAGTATTCGTCATTACGGAAGCAGTTCGGGGATGATGGGTTTCAGTTGGATGTTTCGCCGGGGAGCATCCGACGCGATGAGGTGCTTGGTGTAGTGGGTCCCAATGGGATTGGGAAGTCTACGTTCGCGAAAATATTGGCTGGGGAAGTATTACCCGATGATGGTGATGTTTCGGTCGAGTTAGATATTTCGTATAAGCCCCAGTATATCGAGAGCGATGATCCATATCGTGTGGATGCCTATTTGTCGTCGGTATCAGATAATTTTGGGTCGTCGTATTGGCAGTCCGAAATCGGTGATCCGCTACAGTTAGAGCAGTTATTCGAACAGTCATTGCTTGATTTGTCCGGTGGGGAGCGACAGCGGGTGGCGATTGCTGCGTGTTTATCGCGAGACGCTGGGTTGTACCTGTTGGATGAACCATCCGCGCACTTGGATGTTGAACAACGGGTTCGGGCGACGCGGACAATTCGTCGGTACGCTGAGAATGAGGGTGCGACGGTTCTCGTGATTGATCATGATATTTACATGATGGATTTGTTGGCAGATCGATTGATGGTGTTTGATGGTGAACCAGCTGAACGTGGACATGCGGGAGAACCGACGGATATGCGTTCCGGGATGAATGCGTTTTTATCGAATCTTGGGATAACGTTCCGGCGGGATGAGCGGACGAATCGGCCACGGGTGAATAAGCCGGGCAGTCAGTTGGATAAAGAACAAAAGCGGAGTGGTGAGTATTATTACGTCTGACTGGTTCCTTGGGTACTGTCGATTATTGTTACTGGAGTGTTACTAGCCGAGGGTTCGTTGGCAGGAGCCACAGAGGGTTTCTTCTTTGACGTCAACTTCTCGGACGGTTGGTGAGAAGTTCATGACACATCGGTGATTATCACAGTGTTCGAGGCCGAGTGTGTGGCCGATTTCGTGAATGACTTCTTTCCTGATTCGATCGGAGAATATTTCACTGGCTGATTTATTTGAGAATCCACCATCCGAGGAGGTCTGTAACCGATAGGTGGAGACGACACTCGCGTTACCTCCGAGATAAGCGAGGCCAAATACATAGTTTCGTCGTCGATAATAGAGGTCTTTCGTCGTTACGGCTAGTTTTTTGGTACCGGTACCGACTCGGCTGGCCAGTTCAATGAAATCTTCTGCCCGGTACTGGTCTCGCGAGGAGTCATACGCGTTTGATGGCAGCGTTTGTGTGTCGTAGATGGTTACTTCGGATTGATAGATGGTCCGGAGGACAGTGGAGATTTCTCGTTTGACGTTGGCGGGAATGTCTTCAATCGGCACCACGTCAACCAACATGGAAACACGTATGATTGGCTAATCCATAAACATCCCGACGTGCGCCAGGAGACGATATCTGCGTTGGTATCGCGGTTCAGTGAGTATTCGCGGATAGTTGAGATTGGGATCGGGGGGAATTCGGCGGTAGCAACGGCATTATCGGGGGTCAGTTCGGTGAAAGCGACGGATATAGTTCCGTGTGACGTGCCGAATGATGTGCAATTTTATATAGATGATATCAGGGATCCGTCACCGGAAGTGTATGCAGATAGTGACTTGATCTACGGGTTGAATTTCCCACCTGACCTACAGCTGGCGGCGAGTGCGTGTGCAGCGCGATTTAACGCGGAGTTCGCGTTTACGACGCTTGGATTTGATCCGTCGGTAGCGTCGGTAACCCCGGAGACGATTCCGGGGGACACGGTGTATTGGTATGCGAACCCAGTAGAAACCGGAGGATTGTATCACGGTTCGACTGGACCATGAGTATGCAAGTAGAAGGGGTTATTCTCGATATCGACGGGGTGTTAGTTGATGTGTCTTCCTCTTATCGTCGGGCGATTGTAGAAACCGTCGAGTATTTGCATGACGATTCGATTCCGCGGTCTGCCGTGCAACTGTTCAAGAATGCTGGAGGGTTCAATAACGATTGGGAGTTAACCGACGCAGTTGCGTTATTCGTCCTTGCCCAGCGGAATGGAGCGGCCATGGATGTTGAGGCGTATACTACAGCGATTGCAGCGGCTGGTGGGGGGTTAGGTGGCGCGAAACAAGTGGTCACGGATCGGTGCGAGGCTGCGGGGGCGGTGTTCGATGCGTGGGATCCGGAGGCGATTCGGTCGGTGTTTCAACAGTTGTATTTAGGGACAGATCTCTACCGAGAACTCGAAGCTCGCTGTCCAAATATCGATTGTGCGGGTTTTATTCATGACGAGGAAATATTGATTTCGGCGTCCACGATTGATTTTCTCGAATCCATGGTTCCGGTTGGAGTGTTTACGGGCCGGCCAGCGGAAGAGGCGGCAATAGCACTTGATCGGGTAGGCTTGGCGATTCCTGAGGAGCTTCAGGTAACGATGGATGACAGTCCGCCAGGGAAACCAGCTCCAGATGGGTTAGTGGCGTTAGCGGATCGGCTAGGGGTGGATACGATTGCGTTTGTGGGTGATACGCTTGATGATATGGAAACAGTGGTCAATGCGAATGATTTGGATTCGTCACGAGTGTATTATGGTATTGGGGTGCAGACCGGGGGATTAACTGGTGATTCGGGTCGGGAGGCACTGGTCTCCGCGGGTGCTACGACTGTCATTGAGACGATTAATGAGCTTCACTCGGTGATTATTCCCGAGAATTAAGGATTTACTAGATATTGGGAGCTGTCGGTTCTCATTGGTAAAATGTGATTTCACAATATCCTTAGCAAGGCCCTTCATTTCCATGTGTATGCGTCTTGCATTGCTAGGAGGGACGGGTGACATTGGGGAGGGGTTGGCGCTGCGGTGGGCGTTTCACACGGAGCACGATATCATTATTGGCTCACGAGACCCTGATCGAGCGAGGGGAAAAGCTGAGGAATACGAAACCGAACTTGCGAGTCGAGATGTTGACCGATCGGTCCAGGGGTTTGTGAATGAAATGGCGGCTGATCGAGCCGACGTCATCGTGTTATCGGTTCCGGCCGATTACATTGTGTCTACTGTTGAGTCTGTGGTTGATCGGATTGGTGATGCGATCGTTGTTTCGCCGGCGGTTGCATTAGAGCGTGATGACTCGGGATTTCACTCTAGACCACCAGCGCCAGGGAGTATCACTGAACTCGTACATGAAACGGTCCCTGATGACGTGCCTGTGGTTGGCGCGTTTCATAATCTCGCGGCTGATAGATTAGCGAATCTCGATACGGATTTAGCGTATGATGTTCCTATCGTAGCTAACGATGATGATGCGAAAGATCTGATTTCGATGTTGACGACTTCGATTGAGGGATTACGTCCACTTGATGCGGGAGCGGTAGCGAATGCACGAGAGATTGAGGGGATAACCGCGTTATTAATCAATATCGCGATGCATAATAAGGGAATGCACGATCTCGGTGTGCGGTTTGAGTAGGGTTGCTGTATTCGGTATTACGCGCTAGCTCTTTCTAGGGCTTGTTCGAGGTCTTCGCGTTGGGTGACCCCGACAAATCGTTCGACGACACCGTCATCGTCTTCGATGATGATTGTTGGGATGGATCGGACTTGGTATTGGTTCGCGACGTCTTGGTTTTCGTCGACATCGATTTTTTCGAAGGTGACGCGGTCACCCCAGTCTTGTTCGAGTTCGTCTACGATCGGGTCTTGTGTTTTACAGGGCCCGCACCAGTCGGCGTGGAAGTCTTTTAGACGGATGGGCATCTCTATGGTAGTTTTTAGACCGAGTGGAATAAGGATTTCTCACCGTCAATGAGGTGTGGAGCGAAACTTTTAGACGAGTGGCTCACTAAAACTGCGGTATGAGTTCAGGTCGCCGGTCCGGTGGATTAATGAGTAGTGCGGGGTTGGTTCGGTATTTTGATTCGGAGGATCGGAATGCGATTCGGATTGATCCGCGAACGATTCTTGTAACGTGCGTGATGTTCGGGATTTTTATTCAGCTTTTGAATATTATGGCGTGAATGCGGGGTAGTGGCTTGGGCGCAGGGTTTTCCTGTTCGCTCCACCGATGAGAGGTATGGACGCCGAGATTGATGCCGTTCGGGTTGCGGGGACGCCTGACGGTCCGATTCCCGTGGTTATCCTTGCGCCCGATGCGGAAACTGAGACTGTTCTCCCGATTTTTATTGGGTTTGATGAGGCGGTGAGTATTGCTCGGGGCCTTGATGCGATGGATATTGGTCGGCCGTTAACGCATGATTTAGTCCTGGATGTGATTGAGGAGCTTGGTGGGCGGGTGGATAAGATTATAGTGAGTGATATCGAGGATAATACGTATATTGCGGAGTTGCATTTGCATACGCCAATGGGGACCGAAGTTATTGTTGATGCTCGGCCGAGCGATTCATTAGCGTTAGCGGTTCGGACGAATGCGCCGGTGGAAATCGATGAAGAGTTGTTTGATTCGTGTCAACAAGAACGAGATGAATTCGATGAGTTACAAGACATCCGAGAGGTTATCGAATTATCATGACGACTGAAGTACTTGAGGAAGTTTTTGCGGTGATTGAGGAGCGAAAAGAGACGTTACCGGATGATTCGTATACGGCGTCGTTGTTTCTGCATGAGCGTGGTGAGGATGCGATTTTAGAGAAGCTCGGGGAAGAAGCTACGGAAGTCATTCTCGCGGCGAAGAATAACAATCAGGAGGAAATTGCGCACGAATCAGCGGATTTGTTGTATCATTTGTTGGTGTTATTGTCAGCGAAGGACGTGTCGTTGGAGCTTGTGTGCGAGGAATTAGAGAATCGTCGGTAAGGCTATTAATTGGTTGTTCTTTTACTGTCGGGTCACATATAGTTGATAATGGAATTTGAATCTCTTCCGACGGTCCCGCGGTCGGAGGAGTTGATCGATAAAGCGTTTTCACGCGCGGCTCGGAGTGGCCGGGCGAAGCATGGGACGGATGCGCAGGAGTCTATGTTGCGGACGGCAGCGAATATTCTCGCTGATAATCTTTCGAACGTGGTGTCGGTGTGGCCTGATTTTGATTCGTTAGATCCATTTTATTATGAGGTGGTGGATAGCATGGAGGGAGTCGATGAGTTACGGCAGAATCTCGGTCGAGTGTCGTGGGCGAGTGAGCAAATTCGATCGCTTGAGTCGGAGTATCACTCGCGGGTTCGTCAAACGGATGTGTCGACGGCGCGGAAGCATCGGAAGCAGGCGTTCGCTCGGTTTGCATCAGTCGTGCGGGATGTTTCTGAGGCGCTTGAGGCGCTGGGGGAGGCGCGGAATGCGTTGTCTGATCTTCCTGATATTAGGCCTGATGTTCCGACAATTGTTGTTGCTGGGTATCCGAATGTGGGGAAATCCTCGTTCGTGAATGCGGTGACGAATGCGCGGCGAAATATCGATACGTATCCGTTTACGACGACGGAAGTGCATGTGGGGCACGTTGAGATGGAGCATTATCGGTATCAGATTGTTGATACGCCGGGGTTACTTGATCGCCCGAGCGATGAGCGTAACGATACAGAGAATCAGGCTGTGAGTGCGTTGACGCATCTCGCTGATTGTATTTTGTTTTTGGTTGATCCGAGTGAAACCTGCGGGTATCCTCTTGCGGCTCAGTTGTCGTTACGAGATGAACTTACGGAGACATTTTCGGTGCCAGTGATTACGGTGGCGAACAAACAAGATCTCGGTCACACTGATGAGTTTTCCTACCAGATGAGTATTTCGGAAGAAACTGGCGTCACAGCGGTGTTAGAGGCGGCGATAGATTCGATACCGATCACCTCTGAACTCGAGTCTAGGAACTAGACTGGCGTTAGGCGCTAACGGTTTGGATATAGCGGACTGTGACTGCTATTTCGTGGTCGGTACTGATTCGTGTTTTAATAGCAGTTGCGAGGTCTGAGTTTCGTTGCTCAGTGGGTGCGCCGACGGTGACAATGACTGTGCGTGGTTCGCGAACATACGGGATGATGTCCGCTGAGAGGACGCTTTCACTTTCGATGGTGAGGTCGATTAATTTGATTGATTGGTATTGCTCTTCTTCGAGAACCGTGGTTACTTCGTCCCGGACTTCGTTTTCTGTTGTGGCTGTTTGATAGGCAGATACTGTTACGGTTCCGAGAAATATTGATAAGGCAATAATGATGATCACGAATGTGCTTGCTTGTTTAATGAGGGATTCCCGAGCCGATTCGAGGTCATACCATTCGTCGGGTCGGTAGCCTTGATACCAGAGCATGAGGAGTGCTGATAGATTAATCGAGATATAATTCAGAATGACGAGAACGGTTGCGGCGATGACGACGTTCGGGATTCCCCATGCGATGCCGATTCCGATGACGGCGATCGGAGGAACGAGGGCGACGGCGATCATGACGCCGACGAGTGCTGTGGACACACCGGTAGATAGACTGAGAGCGCCTGTGGCGCCGGCACCGATTGCGACTGCGAGCGCGAGGAAATCTGGTTGTATTCGTTCGCGTACTTGACTAATCGACGTTATTTCGATGCCGGGTGGGACGAGATGGAGGTGCCGAACGAATCCAGCGAAGATTGCGGCGGTAACAATGGCTAGAATCGCACCGTACACCTGGTATTTGGCTCCTTTGAGGAACAATGAGCGGTCTTGTATGACGGTTCCGAGGCTGGTGGCGAGGGCGGGTCCTATCAATGGAGCGATAACCATTGATCCGACCACAACTGCTGCGGAATCAATGAGGACGCCGGCGGTTGCGATCACGACGCTTGCGATAATCATCGCGATGTATGGTCCGAGGGCGGGCACGAAGGATTGAACACGAGCAGCGAGTTCGGTTCTTGAGATTCGTTCTTCGGTTCGGGCGTCTTCTTCGTATTTCTTTTCTAACTGCTCGAATTTCCGGGAGATAACGATTTCTGCGTCAAGAATAACGGTGGTGGCATCTTCGGGGAGACCGGCGTTTTCGAGTTTCTCGAGCACCGGCTCGACTGCTTGAGTGGGGAGGGGAAACGAGACGATAGCCGTATACCCGTGTCGTTCTGTTTCTTCTGTTACGAGATAATCGATTCCTTCGCTGTCGAGCGTGGAGAGAATCGTGTCTCGTTTTCCTGCGGGTATTGCTATTTCAACGTACCGCACGTGATGCGGTTTCGCCCCCGATCCCTTTAACTCAGGGGGAAATCAGTCACGAAGAATTAGGTGTGCTCGCGGTTCTGAGGTGATACGGGCTTAACGCTTGAGTTCGTACTAGACGGTGTATGTTCGATGGTCGGCCACCGCGTTCAGCAGAAATTGTGTTAGTTGGTCGGTCGAACGTTGGGAAGTCAACCCTTATGCGGATTTTCACGGGACATGATTTTAGCATAGGTCGCTCCCCTGGGGTGACACGGTCTCCGAATTATTATGACTGGGCGAGCGAGGATTTTCTAATCACGGATCTACCGGGTTTCGGGTTTATGGAGGGAGTTGAGGCGGATCGACGAGAGGAAATTAAGACGAATATCGTTCGGTATTTAGAGGAGTACCAAGACTCGTTTCTCGTCGCAATATTGGTCGTTGATGGGAAAAGTGTAATTGATATTATTGATCGACATTCCGAGCGCGGTGACGTCCCGTATGCGGTCGATATGTTTGGAGTGTTACAGGATTTAGAGGTGCCAACAGTGATCGCCGTGAATAAAATGGATAAGGTGACAGACCGAGATGCGCGACTGGATGCCTTGGCTGATCGCTTCGGGATGATTCCGCCGTGGAAACAATGGCGGGATATAATTGCCCCGGTAAGCGCGAAAAATGAACAACTCGACGCGTTGACAACAGCTATCCGGGATCACTTACACGAGCAGTCCCGCGACGACTTGTTACAATTTTTCTGATCGAATCAGTAGATCAATTTACGATGACGCAGATAATGCTGGTGATTAGAATGGTGGCTCAGAGTGTGTGTTTCATCACCAAGGGGCTGAGTGGGGGTAACTTTCATCATCGCCACCTAGGGGAGCGTAGGCTGTGATGAAACTAAACATCATGGTCTCGGTGCCCTTGAATTATTTCGGGGTGGTTTCTTGCCAGGACCGCTTGCTTCGGTGTTGGGAGGCGATAGAGTGGATCGCGTCTTGCGATAGGATTCCTTGTTCCGTAATGTACCCAGTGATATGACTAGGCGGGGTGGTATCGAATCGTGGGTTGTACACTGAGATAGTTTCTGGGCCGTCATAGAGATCATTTGGGTCACCGGATTCATTTTGTGTGGTTTCTTTATACGAGATTTTGTCCGTAGATGCCACGACATATACTGGGATTTCTGCTGTGTTTGCGACAGAGACAATGGTTCGCGTTCCGATTTTATTGAAGACGCTCCCGTCAGGGAGGATCGTATCTGCGCCGACTAGCACAATATCGATTGCATGATCATGCAAGACATGAGCTATGGCAGCATCAGCGATGAGCGTAACATCGTACCCATTGGCGCTAAGGTTTGCAGCCACGGTAGTTCCCTCGTTACCGGGGTGTGATTCGGTGATTGTCACCGAGGCGTCACTATTGGTAATGGCGTTACCGACCGTCCCAGATCGAGAGTGAGTCAGGACGTGTTGTCCCTGTATTTGTTCTTGTGCATTCATGGCTGCAGTTTCAACAGCCGCATATGCATTCTCAATTACTTCTTTGCACGCCAGTTCGATTCTTTCTGGATCATCATCGGTTATCGACATTACTTGGTTAATGCGATTCTCGACGGCAGTCATTGATGGCCGCGCTTCAAGGAGGTTATTTGCGGTTTCGATGACACCTGCTGGATCGCCATCCGTGACTTCCGTTGTAGTCGCAGTGTCTCTAAGGACTTCGAGTGCGCGAATAGAGAGATATGTAGAACCATGTGCTGTATCCATGGTGAGTGAGTCAATAGAGGGTGCCACGGATTGGTATGATTTCCAGAGGCACGGCACCGTGTCCAAGCGTGGAATTTCGGACGGGCTTGTCCATTTACAGGATTCGTGTTCTTTATTGAGCGCGACGGTTCGAGTGTTGGTTTCGAAAAGGAATGGATGAATGGTCCACGTATACGGATCATCCTCCACAACGCATAGATCTCCGGTTCGAACCAGGGTTTTTGCTGAAATCCCGGTTTCCTCTGTAATTTCTCGGTTCGCAGTTTCCGCCGGCGATTCCGATTCGACGAGTCCTGAGATCCCGCCCCATTTCCCTGGATACGTCGGGGTGTGTTCTGATCGATGCATCAACAAGACATCGCTTTTGTTCCTGAGAAAACACGTTACCACTGGCGTCCCCGACGACATACCCGATTATTACCTCGAATCCGCAATAAAAACCCGGCACTGACTAGGACAACTGTATCGTGCTTTTTGGAGCGAAGAACTAGTGAGGTCCGGGGTATTTTTGCGGTTCCCAACCAACACGGATCATGGAAGTACTCCCAGTTGAAGGCCTCCCCGAGATAACGTCATCAGATGAGTTACCTGGGCTCATTGCCGACCATATCTCGCTCGAAGACGGTGATATCGTGTGCATTGCGAGTACCATCGTCTCAAAATGCGAAGACCGGATCGCCGAATTGGATTCATTCCCGCCCGGGCCACGAGCCACTGAAATCGCAAACCAACTTGAGACGCTCATCGGTGACGAAAAAGATCCGCGGTTTGCTCAAGCGGTA
>CAZITY010000010.1:50943-56906 GCA_964542445.1 uncultured Halobacteriales archaeon
GTACTCGAAGAAAGCACGGACGTAATAATCGAGGCACCGTTCCTTCTGACTGAAACGACAACTGGCCATATTGGGGTCAACTCCGGGATTGACCGGTCAAACATCTCACAGGGCGATGCTATTTTATTACTTCCGAAAGATCCAGTTGCTTCTGCGACGAGAATCAACTCGGCACTACCAAACGCGGCTGGTGTCATCATTACTGATACATGCGGACGGCCATTTCGATACGGACAGCGAGGCGTTGCGATCGCTTGGGACGGAATCCCGGCAAACCGGGATTGGCGAGGGGAGCATGACCGGCATGGATATGAACTCGAAGTAACCGTCCAGTGCGTTGTCGATGAACTCGCGGGAACCGCCAACCTCATCATGGGCGAAGGCGACAATGGCACGCCAGTTGTTGTAATCAGAGACTGGTCATTCGGCGATCACGCTGGAGACAACGACGTATTCCGATCAGTCGAAAACGATTACATCCGTCAAGCACTCCGCACGTGGAGCTACCAATACTCTCCCTAGACCGTGTAAACCACTTAGGAACCTAGACGCTAGCGCGTCGATTCTGTCAATGCCCACCATAACTTATCTCGCAAAGCACCATGAGCATTCGAGAGAGGTAGTGTGGCAAAAGTTGCTCCATTACTCAATGTGTAAGGCCCCTCACCCGGTACGTAACTGCACGTACCGGAATGCGAGGAATCGAACTCACCCCAGAGCACCCCATTACCAAACTCGTTTCGCTCAGTGAAACCGCCGAAACAGCGGGCTTTGACACTGTCTTTTCGAGTTGTCATTACAACAACCGTGATCCATTTATCGCTCTTGACCGAATTGCCGCTGCCACATCTCTCTACATTGGACCCGGAGTCAGTAATCCCTATCTTACCCACCCAATAGCTCTCGCCTCCACCCTTGCTACACTCACGGAAGTAACCGATGGCCGAGTGATATTTGGACTGGGGGCAGGTGATCGATCGACCCTTCAAACCCTCGGGATCGATCGAGAATCACCTCTCGAGCGCGTCCGTGAGACCATTGAAATCACTCGGGAAGTACTTGACGGCAACACCATTTCTCACGACGGAACGTTCTCTAGTGCGGAGGCCCGATTAAACTACTCAGTCCCATACGATCTCCCGATATATGTCGGCGCACAGGGACCCCAGATGCTCCGGATGAGCGCCCAGTACGCCGACGGGATTCTTGTGAATGCATCGCATGAGCGTGATTTCGAATGGGCAACCAACGAAATAAAGCAAGGGCTGGAACACCGGGATCGATCATCAGCCCCGGACATCGTCGCCTTTACGAGCGTGAGTATCGCTCCATCATCGGATGCTGCAATTGAGGCAGCCCGTCCCCCAGTAGCGTTCATCACTGGCGGCGCCCCAGACCACGTCCTCGATCGGCACAACATCCCACACGATAAAGCGCATCACGTCGGGAAATTAATCGCGGAATCTCGGTTCTCAGATGCCTTTGACGCAGTAACAGACGACATGTTAGAGGCATTCAGCATCACGGGTACTCCGGTAACCGTCGCAGATGATCTGGCGAACATCGCACAGTACGTGGATAGTATTGTTACGGCTGCCCCGCTGGGCCCCGATCTAAAAGAAGCTGTTCCGCTATTGGGCGACGTCCTCACGCAAATACACGATATTTGAATTCGTTAAGTACCGCGCCGACACTGAGTACACCAAACACAAGAAGCGTAATCCCAAGTAATAGACTACCAACAATTAACAGCCCGGTGGAGACGATATCTGTTTGTGCGATCTCACTGAACAGCCCGAGTATCTCTGTGACTTCCCGCCCGACATTGACCATATTTCTTTTTCACCATTCGTGTACTTGGATGTGATCATTTCCCGCCTGTACCTCACGGAATAACTGGAGCGTGCCTTGTGGCCAGTCCCGCCTTCTTGAATCCTAACAAACAGCTAGGTTTACAAAACAAGCCTAGCTAGAGTAACTGTGGCCGACAACCGCTCCCTAGACGAGTTCCTCAACAAATCCGAACCTCCAAAGGATTCTAGCCCCGACGCCCTTGAGTTAACGTACCAATCAGTCCCGGACGGAATCCGATGTACCGAGTGTGGCACCACAGTCACTCGACGATGGAATAGTGATGACGGTCTCGTCTGTGAAGAATGTAAACGCTGGTAATCTCTCGATCATCACTCGATTATGCCCGTATTTTAACAGTATCGGCGATAAACCTACGTACCGGGCTCCCCTTATAATACTCATCCACGAATTGATCGTCCGCAGGAAGATGATGCACTAGCGACAATTCATCGACAAACAATGCCAGATGGAAACCCAACAACCGTTCAAGAAACCCAGGCATCGCACGAACCCCTAGAAATATCAGAAGCCAAGGAAATCACCAACAAAGTAATCGACAACATAGAGGAGGTTATCGTCGGCAAACGAACTGCTATTCAGGACTTGATGACAGCTGTCCTCGGCCGTGGCCATGTCCTCATTGAAGATGTCCCTGGTGTCGGGAAAACCATGCTCGCTCGGGCCGTTGCACAATCCATTGATGGCATATTCAAACGCGTTCAATTCACCCCCGATTTACTCCCCACTGACGTTACCGGCGTAAACGTTTTCAACCAGAAAACCCGCGAATTCGAATTCCAACCCGGACCAGTCTTCGCCAATTTCGTGCTCGGAGACGAGATCAACCGCGCCCCACCAAAAACACAAAGCGCGCTTCTGGAAGCCATGGAGGAAGAACAAGTCACAGTCGATGGAGAGACCAGACCCGTCCCACAACCATTCACGGTCATCGCAACCCAAAACGTCATCGAGCGCGATCGGACTTACGAACTTCCTGTTGCCCAATTAGACCGCTTCATGAAAACCCTCCGGATCGGATACCCCGATAATGAAGCAGAACCAGAAATGTTGAAACGGGTTGTGGAACGCCACCCAATTAACGAAATTGAAGCTGTTGTCTCCGTCGAAGCTATACTCCAAGCAAGAGAAACCGTTTCCCGTGTGACCATCGAATCATCAATCCGCAAATACGTCACGAATCTCGCGAACTACTCGCGAGAACACGCCGATGTCGGAATCAGCCCACGAGGAACCATTTTACTTCTCCGATCAGCGCAAGCCCGCGCGGTCCTGAATGGCCGTGATTACGTTATCCCTGATGATATCCAAACAGAAGCACATGCTGTCTTAGACCACCGGGTCCGGCGAGATCCGAACGAACGAGTCGGTGGCGAAGGCGGCCAACAAATCATTACTGACGCCCTTGAAAACACGCCTATCGCATGAGGTTAACTACGCGGGGATGGATCGTTGTTGGCCTAATTGTCATTTCGTACATTTCCGCGTATCGGTTCGGACCACGGGGACTAAACACAATCGTCGGTGCAGGGACAGTTACACTCGTGTTCGGGGCGATTCAGGTCTACCGAATGGGGGACGTTTCAATGACACGGTACGTCCCCACGTATGGTTCTATCCATGACACTATTCAGTGTCGCGTACTACTCTACGCTGGAAAACCAATCAATGCAACCATAACCGATTCTATTCCCGACAGCCTCTCGGCGACAAACAACACACAATCTGTTTCCATCGACGACACGACTATCCATTACGAGCTATCTCTCGATCAACGCGGCGAACATCGCATCGGGCCATTACGATTAAAAGCTGAAGATGTACTCGGCCTTGTAGAAACCACCCGATTATATGACGAAACCAATAGTATCCTCGTGCGACCCAACGTGTATCTAATCGAAGGCCCCCGCCGTATTGATCTTGTCCAACTATACGGTGAATCCGGTGACGACCGTTTACAATTCAGTCAATTACGTGAATACCGGCGAGGCGATTCCGTCAGAGACATCCACTGGAAATCAAGTGCGAAAAAACCCGGACCTGATCTCGTCGTGAAAGAATTCACCGCAGACGAAGGGACGAGAACCGTCGAAATCGCCACCGGAGCGGCACCTGATTGTGATGATATGATGGCTGACGCGGCGGCAAGTATCGCGATACACCTCCTCGAAGCAGGGGTAAACGTCGGCCTCACAACACCCCACGGTCGAGTTGCCCCGTTCGATGCGACTAATCCCCGCGATCGGATTCTCAATCACCTAGCCCGTACTGGGCCGGGAAAAATCAATAAACAACACAATCCCCAAATCCTCATTAACGCTACCCGCACTGGCGTGTATGTGGATATTGAAGGACGCAGGAGCACGTTCGATGAACTTGCTGGCCGGTCGATTTTACAATCAGACAACCATCTCATAAAACCACTGACCCAAGCTCGACGAATCAGCGAGTCATTAGCCTAATGAGTTCATACGCTCCCTCCACGATCCTCCAGCGGATTCACCGCACTCTTTCTACCGCAATCAGTCCACTAGAGTCCTTTCGCATCTGGGCGCTTGGGGCTGGGGCCATCCTTACCATCACGTATCTCTCGATTTTATATTCGGTAATCGACATTGTCGGCACAATACCCATCTGGGTATTCGTAATCGAAGTACTGACCGCGCTGATACTTGCTTGGCTTCTCTCCCGGTCAATATCGATTCAAGAAGCCCTGTTTATTGCTAGCCTACTCTTCGTCGGTGGGTTCATTAGTTACCTTGCGGGCGTGCCAGTGGGTTTACTCGATTTACGCGTTATGCTCACGGATTTCGTTACGTTGATCAGTGGGGTATCAATCCTCCAGATGCTGAACGCCGGTCGGTGGGTTATTGGGTTCGCTCCAGCACCCATTTTTCTATCCTGGTACTGTTTTTTTCGTTCCCGCTACAGCCTCGGCGGCGCTATCGGCGGTCTCACCCTCTTGTTTTTCTTTTTCACCGGGGACCTAGATGCTGTCCTCGGATTACTCGGTATTTTTGGACTAATCGGCGTCTTCGGGTTCGGTCGGTTACAAACCACTGGTGGCACAACTCGACAGCGAGATATTCTCCTTACACTCGGCGTCGTTATCCTCGTGATCACAACGACTTTTTCGCTTGTTCCTGGTGGAACAGCCCAACCCCTCGTATCCAGCAATGAGCCGACGACAATAGAAGCCTCGATTTTTGGGTTAGATGATGAGGTCCGTATTTCGGGGAGCGTCTCAACAGCCCCAACGGTGCACTTCACGGTGAATTCCACTGAACCAGCCTACTGGCGCGCGGATGCATATGACCGGTACACAGGAACCGGGTGGGTGTTAACCGGACAACCAAGTCAATACACCGGTTCTTTACCGGGTCCAGAAACCGCTGCGACCCAACGAGTGACCCAAGAAATAACCCTGGAACAACCATCGGGAACGATGCCTGCTGTGTGGCAACCAATCTACTTGAACGACTCGCCAACGGACATCTTCGTTACGAGCACTGGGGGCCTTCGGACCGCGAATCAACTCGACCAAGGAGCGACGTATCGCGTCACGAGTTCTACGATCGAGACTGATCCTCAGGTACTCCAAGCTGCCGGAACGAACTACCCGGGGGGAATTGCAGACCGATACACCCAGTTGCCCGAAACCACACCGGAAGCACTCGGAGAGTACACGCGGAATCTGACGGCCAATGCCGACAACCCATACGATACCGCCGCAGTCATCGAACAATGGTTGCGCACTGAAAAAGACTATTCGCTCGACGTCAGTAATCCATCAGGCGATATCGCCTCTCAATTCTTGTTCGAAATGGACGCTGGATATTGTCTGTATTTCGCCACCACAATGGTAGCGATGTTACGCTCCCAGGATATTCCTGCTCGCATGGCGGTCGGATATTCGACTGGTCAACAAGTCAATGACGATACCTACGTCGTCCGCGCGCTGAACTCACATTCATGGGTCGAAGTGTACTTCCCGAGGCAGGGGTGGGTAGCGTTCGACCCAACACCGCCCGCCCCGAGCAAAGAACTCAGAACAGAAATAGTGGATGAAGGCCGCGAAAAAGGCGAAGAAA
>CAZITY010000011.1:0-9056 GCA_964542445.1 uncultured Halobacteriales archaeon
ACCGGTATGGTAATCTGTGCTCATTGTTTTCCACCTCGCCCGGTTCGTCGGGCAGATACTGATCCAACCTTCCGGCCTGGCGGCGCGTCGCCCGATACAGTTTTCGGTCGGCCTGGGTGTTGTCGGCCACCGCCTCCGAACGGGTGATCGACGGCGTTCATCGCCACGCCTCGAACTCGCGGGTATTTCGTGCCACGGGATCGGAGTTTATGGTGCTTGTTTCCTGCTTTCACAAACGGTTTCTCCGTGCGCCCACCACCAGCGACCACGCCAATGGTCGCTCGGCATTCAGGGTTGATTCGCTTAACGTCGCCACTTGGTAATTGAACCACCGTGGCGTTTCTGTCGTGCGTAATGAGAGTTGCGTTCACACCCGATGCGCGAGCAAATCGTCCCCCATCACCTGGCCTCGATTCACCATTACAAATCGGGATTCCTTCCGGGATTTCGGCAAGCGGTAATGTATTGCCAGCCTTAATATCCGCAGTGATCCCGAGTTGGACCGTTTCTCCGGTACCAACGCCTTCTGGTACGAGAATATATCGTTGGGTCCCATCCTCGTATTCGACGAGTGCGATCGGTGCACTTCGGGCGGGGTCGTGTTCAATACTAATGACTTCCCCCGTTGTGATGTCATCAGATTTGATGTGTTCTAGGTTCGCTTTATACCGGTGAGACGGTGCTCTGAATGTCGGTGTGCCACGGCCACGACGTTGCCCTTGAATCCTTCGACCCATCGTTAGAACACCCCGATTCTGGAAGCAATATCTTCGGCATTATCGTCGTCGGACAATCGGACGTTGGCTTTTTTTGTTCCATTCATAGTTACTTGAGTTCTGACAGTGACGACAGAGACGTCGAATCGATCTTCAACAGCTTCGGCGATCTCTGGTTTGGTCGCAGAGAGGTCGACGATAAACTGGAGGGTGTTTTGGAAATCCAGTTCGTCCATCGCCTTCTCCGTAATATGGGGGTGTTTGAGAATATCAGAACTCATCGGTCAGCCACCTCCTGGATTGCGGTTTCAGTCCACACCGTCAATCGGCCCGGGTGCGTCCCTGGGGCGAGATCCTCAGCGTTCACTTCCCGGGCGGTTGCCACATCAGCTCCAGCGAGATTCCTCGCGGCCACCGATGGTTCCTCTGCCGTGATGAACAAAATGGATCGTGGACGAGTGTGTTTTCGGCCTCGTGTCGTGCCCCGTCCACCACGGACGGTTGTTTCATTAGCCCGTTCGATGTCAGTGTACATCCCGATTGATTGGAGCAGGTCAACGACATCTCGGGTTTTTGATAATGACTCGAATTCGTCCTCAATCACGACCGGTAGTGATAGGGATGAATTAAACGAATGACCACGGGCTGCAACCAATTCTTCGTCTGTCGTCGCCGCAATGGCGCTTCGAACCGCTTGTTGCCGCTCGTTGTCATTGATTTTCTGTGACCGGTCCGTCTCTGGTTTCGGCGGGTGTGCCCGGCGTCCTTTCACGGCCTGTGGAACTCGTCGACCGCGGTTATTCGACCGTGGTACATGTGCCATTCCACGACCCGAACCAGGAGACTCCGCAGACGTTCGGAACCCAGCAAACGCATCAGGACCGTAATCTTGTTTGCGGTTTGCTTGACTTGCAAGCACGGCTCGGCGTATCAAATCCGGTCGGTATGGCGTCTCGAACACCGCCGGAAGCGGTAGCTCCTCCAATTCCGTCCCGTCGATAGTAAATAGTGTTGTATCCATAGGTTATCCTTGGTTTGATGTAGTCGAGACATACCGTACTTCTGGGTCAAGTCGCGGTTGCCGAGTTGGTCGTATTGCTTGTCGAAGGCGAATGAGGCGTTTGTCTGGTCCCGGGACAGATCCTTTAATTAGGGCGTACGGACCATTTACTTCGCCATAGTTGACGAATCCACCATCCGGGTTTACATCTGTCCCGTCCCCTACAGCGATCAATCGCTTATTCAATTCCGTTCGTTGATGATACCCAGTTTGTCCTTGTTGCGGGACCGTCGAGCGAACCCGGCTTGGGTTCCACGGCCCGAGGTTACCAATTCGGCGACGGTATCCCTGCCGGGCATGTTTCCCTTTTCGTTTCTGGACACCCCAGCGTTTGACGGGTCCTTGTGTGCCTTTTCCTTTCGTGATCCCGCACACGTCTACGTACTCGCCGGCTCGAAACAAATCAGGGAAAGCATATGCACCCGTAGTGTCGAGGGCGTCGAGTCCGAAATCAAGTCGTTCTTCCATCGTTCCCCCTCCGATACGGTTTTCCATCACTGCTGGTCGTTTCGTGGGGATACTTTTCACCGCCCCGGGGTCTGTGTGGGTTACGACCCGGACATCAGACAACTGGCCGTCTTCGGCTGCGTCGCGAAGCGTTGCTTCTGCAGCGTCGCGATCGACATCAGTTGGGGTAGAAAGAGTTCGCTCGAGATCATCTTGGATCGTTTCCGACCAGACATCAGTTATCGGTCGGGTTCCGTACGGGGTTGATTTATAGCCTCGTACGGCCACTGCGTGTATTGGTGGGGTTTCAAGTATGGTGACCGGGACAGTTTCTTCCATCCCAGCACGAGATGAATCAGCTTCATCGTTGATCATTATCACATGCGACATACCTGCTTTATATCCAGCGAATCCCTGTAGCGTCGGCTGTCCATCGCCTTCGGGCCACGAATTGAATCGTGGTACCGAATCCGTCGTTCGTTTTCTTGGCCCGAACGCCAGCGAGCCTTTGCGTGGTGTATGTGAGCTTGGCATCGTTTCACTCCGTGAGTGTCAGGGTTGCGAGCGAAGCGATCATTGCTTCTTCCGTTCGGACGGTTTCGCTTCCCTGGTGTGGAATCGTGTTGATCCAGTGATCGAACCCGAGTGTGGTATCGCCAGGTGTTACTCCGAGGATTTCGGGGAGTCCCCGGCCGGGGGCACCGAATGCGAGTGTAAATCCCTCGCGGGTGCAGGTCGGGGCGAGTCGTGTGAGACGCCCCAGTGAGAGGGGGTCACCGAATCGACTCGTAGCGATGCCGATCCCGGCATCTTCCCGTGATAGTGCGTTTGCAAGATCCGTGGTGTCAACGATATACCCAGGTGAGGGTTCGTTGATGATTCGGCCACGAATCGGTCTTCTCGAAGAGATGCTGACGGTCACGCGTTCTCCCTCGGTCAGTGTCATATCGTCAGGAGTGATGAGGGAGATCGGGTGTTGCAAGCCGCAATTGACCCGGACGCGGTTGTCAGATCCGACCTCGGTCACGATTCCGCTTCTTAACGACTCCGAATCGTCGGATCCGGAGCCGGTCCGTGTTGAGAGCTTGAGCGGCGGGAGTATTCCGGCGTATTCGAGTTCGTCGCGTTTCCCCCATATCGTTTTTCTAAGGTAGGGGGGAGTTGCGGCGTAGTCGAGTACGGTTTGGATGAACGTCCCACCGTAGTTTCTTTCACCAGGATCGTCGTGGTAGACGGTGAGGCGGTCGATTTGGAAGACAGCGGCGGTTCGTGCAATGTAGCCGAGTTTCCGTGTTGCCTCTCGTTTGTCGCTTGCGTCCCTGGTGAGGGAGGAAGGCACGAGTACCGTCCGTGTCATGCCTTCGTAGTGGCGCTCTCGCCACTAGACTGTGGCGATTGTATTCGTTCGATTCGTATAAGGATGGTGTTTCAGGGGGCGTGTGGTGTGTTCTTGCATGGGTGGGGGGTAACCGATAGTTTCAATTAGTTTTGGGCGGGGGGTTAATGCAATGACTGTTGTTGACATGGAGACCGCCATTTCGTCGGTAGTTGCGGATGGACAGGAGATTTATATCGCCGGGTTCACGCATATGATTCCGCATGCAGCGGGAAATGAGATTATTCGACAGAGGTTTCGGGATTTGACATTGTCTCGGGCGACGCCATCGATTGTGTATGATAAGATGATAGCGGCTGGGTGTGCGGAGAAAGTGGTGTTTTCGTACGCGGGTGCGGGATTGCGGCGGGCTTTAGAGGAGGGTGACGTTGAGTTTGAGGAGTATACGCATTTTGGGATGGTTACTCGGTTAGCGGCTGGGGCGTATAATTTGCCGTTTTTACCGGTTCGGACGTTTAATGGGACAGATTTGTCGAAGTATAATGATCGGATTGAGGAGGTTGAGAGTCCGTATACTGGTGAGAAGATCCATGTGGTGGCACCGTTGAATCCTGATGTGACGATTGTGCATACGCATCGGGCAGATAAGCATGGGAATGGGCAGGCATGGGGGATTATTGGTGATATTATTGATTCGTCGTTAGCGGCGGATACGGTGGTGATGACGACCGAGGAGATCGTTGATGAGTCGGTGATAAAGAGCGATCCGAATCGGACGGTGGTACCTGGTTCGGCGGTGGATTATGTAGTCGAGGAGCCGTATGCGTGTCATCCGTCGTATGTGCAGGGGTGTTATGATCGGGATCGGTCGGTGTATCGGGAGTGGGATGCGATTGCGTCGACAGAGGAGGGTGTGCAGGAATATCTCGATGAGTGGGTGTATGGGGTGGATAACCATCGGGAGTATTTAGAGAAGCTAGGGGCGGGTCGGCTGTTGGATTTAGAACCGGATACGAATTATGCGACACCGATCGATATGGGGGGTTATCAATGAACTATACTGATACGGAAATTATGGTGACGACGGCTGCGAAGCAATTGGCTGATGATGAAACGGCGTTCGTGGGGATTGGGGCGCCGATGTTGGCGTGTAATTTGGCGAAATCAACGCATGCACCGAATTTGGAGTTGGTGTATGAATCAGGGATAATTGGCGCGCCGATTTCGACGGGGGGTGTGCCGACGTCGATTGCGGATCCGAAGTTAGCGAGTGATTCGACGGGGATTTACCCGATGTTTGAGGGGTTTAGTCGGGTGTTGCAAGGTGGTCGGATTGATGTTGGGTTCCTTGGTGGGGCGCAAATTGATCGACATGGGAATATTAATTCGACTGCGATTGGGGATTATTCGCAGCCGGATATTCGGTTTCCGGGGAGTGGCGGGGCGTGTGAGATTGCGTGTAATGCAAAGCGGTTCATGATTATTACGCCGCACGAAAAGCGCCGGTTCCCGGAATCGGTTGATTTTCTTACGAGTCCGGGGTATATTGATGGACCCGATGGTCGGGAGAAGAATAATCTAGAGGGCGGTGGGCCGTCGACGGTGATTACGGATAAGGCGGTGATGTTGTTCGATGAGGATGCGGAGATGTATGTTGATCAGTTGCACCCGGGAGTTACGAGAGAAGAGGTGCAGGAAGCGACAGGGTGGGAGATTCGGTTCGGTGATGATGTGACTGAAACGGTTGAGCCGACGGAGGAAGAAATGACGTTGATTCGGGATACGCTTGATCCTGATCGGATTTATATCGATGTGCCGACCGAGTAACCCGGTCTAGGGGAGTGTTGGGTGGTGGTTATCAGGGGTTTCGGAATCCTTTTGTTTGTTTCAACGAATCCATTAGGTGCGCGCTGGTAGTGTAGTGGTATCACGTGACCTTGCCATGGTCACAACCCGGGTTCAAATCCCGGCCGGCGCATGGAATAGTGAGTTAGGTGGGTGTTTCTGCTTTTGACCGGATGATGATGGCGGTGGCATTGATGCTCAGGAGGACGAGGAGGAGGGTGAAGACGCCGGCGGCGACGACGCCGTAGCGGAATTCTGGTTGGGGGAAGTCGGCCCAGACGAAGATTTGCATAGGCATGGCGCTAGCTCGGGCCCAGATGCCAGATGGTGCTTGGAATACGGTGGTTGGTGCGCCGATCATGATGAGGGGGGCGGTTTCGCCGATTGCCCGGCCGAGTGAGAGGATGGTTCCAGTGAGGATTCCGGGGAGTGCTTCTGGGAGGACGACGTTTCGGGTTGTTTGCCATTGAGTGGACCCGAGTGCATAGGCGCCATTTCTGAGGTCGTTGGGGACGGATCTGATGGCTTCTTGGGCGGCGATAATTGTGATGGGGAGGATGAGGAGGGAGAGTGTGGCTGCAGCTGTGACGACAGTCCCTATACCGAATCCGAGTAGGTTGGCGAATAAGGCGAGGCCGAGGAGTCCGTATACGACTGAGGGAACTGCCGCAAGGTTCGCGATATTGACTTGGATTACGCGGGAAATAAACCCGATGTAGCCGGAGTTCGTAGTGTATTCTTCGAGGAAGATTGCGGTGCCGACGCCGATGATGAAGGAAACGAGGGCCACGAGGACGATTATGAGGACTGAACCGATGATTGCAGGGAAAAGTCCGGCTTCTGATGGGGTACGGGAAGGGGGGTTAGTGAGGAATCCCAAATCGAGCCATGGGTTGGGGGCTTGGACGCCTGTTAGATTGACGAGTATGTATCCCGAAATGAATCCTGTAACGATTAGTAAGGGGAGTAAAAGTCCGATTGTGGGTTTGTTGTTGGCGAGTGTTTGGTAGGCATGGGTGGTTGCGAGGATGCCAATGGGGACGAGGAGGACGAGGACATGTTTGGGTGGGAGACCGAATTGTTGGGAGACAATACTAAGGCCAGTGAGTATGGTGAGAACAAGCGTGTTGAGGTATACTAGTCGTCGGGAGTTCGGTTCTGATGTAGCGAGGAATGAGACACCGATAGTGATCGGGATGGCGATCGTCCATAGAAGGATGAGGAACGTAGCTGGGTAGGTTTGAAGGATAGGTCGAAGGTAAACGGCGAGAATAAGCCCGGTAAGTAGGATGATGGCCCCTAGGGAGATCGTGTGAGTGAGGCGATGGTGTTGCTTGGTAAGGAGCAGGGCGGTTGCTGGGAAAACCCCGAGGGTGTAGGCGAGAAACCACAAGCGAGTGTCGAAGACGGTGATGAAGATGAGAAGGGCAGCGCCGATGGCGATTCCACCGAGAATCCGACCGAGGGCGTTTAACGCGATGTGGCCTAGTTCCTTTCGTGATCCATTGTAGGCGACGTAGGCTGTGAGGGGGATGAGAATGAAAAACAGGTAGGCAAGGTACCACGAGAAGCGCGATATTGGCTGGATTGCGATGGCGATTCCTTCGAGGAGTACGTACATGAGTGGCGGACCGAGGAGGAGAATGAGGATGGTGTTTCGAGTGAGAGTTCGGTCGTTGGCGCAGTAGAGGAAGAACGCGATGATGGGGAGGATGAGGGTGGCAAAATAAATGACGAACCATTCGAGGCTGGCGTTCGTTAAATCGAAGGCATCAATCGTAACGTAGACGAGGAGGATGGCCAGGGCAGCGATACCAATGATAGACGAAAATAACGATAGGTAGCGGAACAGGACGCCTTTGATTCGGGTGATGCGTTCGGTGAGGGGAAGTTCGCTGATTGCCATCTAGTATTCCTCGCGGTATCGTTTCGCGACAAGGTCACTGAGAACGTTCATGATGAGGGTTATGAAAAAGAGGGTGAGACCGAGGGCGAACATCGCGTCGTAAGGGATGGTTCCGCCTGTCAAGTCGCCACCGACGATTTGTACCATAGCCACAGTGATCGTCATGCCGGGTTCAAGGAGGATTTCGCCTGGATGTATGTAGGGAAAGCCGAATGTTGTTGTTCGGACTGGTGGGAGGTTGGCTTGGGCACCCATGGCGACCACGACAATCATTGTTTCACCGATCGCCCGAGACACAGCAAGGATATACGAGGAGAAGATGCCGGAAAGGGCTGCTGGGACCACAACCCCGGTGGAAACTTCGAACTTCGTGGCGCCGAGGCCGTACCCAGCTTCGCGTAACTCGTCCGGGACTGCAGTCATCGCGTCTTCACTAATAGACGACACCATCGGGATGGTCATGATGCCAACCATGATGGAAGCCGAGAGCACGTTGAACGTGCTGATCGATGGGAATATAGTCGCTTTGAGAGCCGGGGTAATGTATACGAGCGCGAAGTACCCGTACACAACGGTAGGGATTCCGGCGAGGATTTCGAGGAGGGGCTTCAAAAGAGATCGTTCGCTTACGGAAGCGTATTCACTGAGATATATTGCCGTAAGGGTTCCAAGGGGGAGCGCCACGAATGCGGCGGTTATCGTGACCACGATGGTGCCGACGAACAACGGTATGACGCCGAAGGAGTATCCACTGCCTCGGGGATTTGGACTCCAATTTACACCGGTTAAGAATTCGATTACGGGATATTCAGCGAAAAACGAAATTGCATCTACAAAGAGACTGAGGAATATCGCGATGGTTGTGAGGATGGTGACGATGGCACAGGCGATGAAGAGTCCGCTATATGATTGTTCACGGATACGGTCTAGGGTATTATCTCGCTCGAGATCATGCAGTGTACCATCATCAGGCATGCTATGAGAACTGCATATCCGGTGTGGAGTCAGGTAATTGGAAGAGAACTATTGGCATGAGTTGTGTATTACCTGACTCGAGAGCAGTGGGTTATTTGTGGATATCGGGTCGTCATGGCATTATGATTGAGCTGCAGTTATTGCTTCATTTAGCTGGTCTAGTTGTTCTTCTTTAGTTTCTTGTGAATTTGGTACGTAGCCCACATCGCCAGCGACGATTTCTTCGTTTGTTGATTGCTCGAGGTAATATCGGGCGAATTCAGCGATGTGTTCTTCGCTGAGTGACTGTTTAGAACAGTAGATAAATAATGGACGGGAAAGTGGGCGGTATTCGCCTGCCTCGGCGGTTTCAAGCGTCGGTTCGACGCACCGGTCGCCGTTGTGTATGGCGACCGATTCTACCACATCGGGGTTTTGATAGAAATACGAAAAACCAAAATACCCAATCCCATACTGGTTGCCCTGTACCCCTTGAACGATTGTGTTGTCTTGTTCGGTTGCTTGGTAGTCGTCGGTGTGGCCTGCGTCGGATCCTTGGATGTGTTCGATAAAGTAGTCGTAGGTGCCCGAGGTATCTGCAGGGCCATATCGATCGATGGGTTCGTCTGGCCATTCTTCTCTGATTTCTTGCCAGGATTGGGCAGCGTTTGATTGCCAAATCTGGGCGAGTTCGTCGGTTGTGAGGCAATCCACGAATTCGTTGTTGTTACTGACAATAACAGTAAGCGCGTCAGTTGCGGCGTGAAGTTCGATGAATTCGACGTCGTTGTC
>CAZITY010000011.1:9066-13600 GCA_964542445.1 uncultured Halobacteriales archaeon
GATTTGTCGTTCGGAGTCTGTTATCTGTCGGCTAGCGTTGTTGAAATCAGTGTTTCCCGCACAGAAATGATTTGAGAATCCACTTCCGGTTCCGGTTTGACTGAGATTGATATTTACCTCTGGATTTTCTTTCTGGAATTCTTCTGCGATGGCACTTGTAAGAGGAAATACAGTACTGCTTCCTGCGATTGTGATCTCCCCTGATAGTGAGTCTTGATTCCCGTTGGTTTCTGTTTCCGTACAGCCTGGGGCGATGAGGATACTTGCGCTTGCGAGTGTTTTGAGGGCGTTTCTCCGCGTGATTAGTGGGGAATCCGGCAGGGTCTGTCCTCCCATTGGTGATTGCTTTCCATTGAGAGTTCATATACTCATATATTATTGATACATGGAGTTAATTAGACAATGGTATGATTATATAGTTCAATGTATTACAGTTTTTTCTATATAGTTACAGGGTCATGAGAGGAGAAATGGAATCAGTATCTCCAAGAATAGCCGTGATGGTAGTTAGTTGAGAAGTTCATTGGACGGTGAGTATTTGAGGCTCGTGACCAGATAGGTTAACGAATGACAGTAACGGCATTATTGAGTGTAGCACCGGTGAAGGAGGGTTCGATGGCAGAAGATGTAGCGGGAGTGATTGAGGCTATTGATGAGTTTGACGTTACATACGAAACAAATCCGATGGGGACCGTGATTCAAACGGAGACCATTGACGAACTACTTGAAGTGGTGGGAGCAGCGCATAAATCCGTAGATGGTTCTCGGGTGAGTACGTTCTTGAAAGTTGATGACAAGCGAACATCTGAGAAGCCTTCTAAAGCAAAAGTGGATGATGTTGAAGCGATTCTCGGGCGAGCAGCCAGGAGTGACTGGGAGTGACTAGGGTACAGAAGAGGGAATGTGAGGGTTGTCGCCAGCTATGGAGAGTGTGAATCAAGTCGCGGTCGAGTTGGTTGATGAAGCGATTGATTTTACCGACGATCTCGGGATAGGGGTAACACAATTAGACAACGAAGCGACTGTGATCGATTGTGGCATTAGACAGTCGGGTGGTCTTGAAGCCGGGATTTTGTTCGCTGAAATCCAGGCAGGTGGACTCATCGTGACACGAACTCGATTGGACGCAATTGATGGTGTTCCGTGGACGTATATCGAACTTGAGTGTGATCACCCGGAGCAATTAACCAGCGTCATTCGTCCTCAGCGGGTACTCGACACTGAGGGATTCTCGGGAGTGATGAGTGGCCCTGTGCAGATGTTACTCAAGGATACAATCCCGTCAATCGAGGAAGAATTCGACTTTACTGTGGTGTCCTGTTACAGTAAGGAACTGCCTGGTGAAGCTGCAGCGGAGAAGATTGCAGCAGAGACAGGCAAACCGACAAGTGGGGTGTTTTTTGTTGTGTGTCCGCCAGAGAGTTTGAGTGGACGCGTGGCGATTGCCACAACCACCCCTAGTGACGTGTTATCGATGCTTCGGACCAATACCGGCGGGTTACATGATTTGCAGGCGGTGACAGCGCGTGCCCCGATCCCGCCGGGTAGTTCGTCTCAGTCAGTGATAGAAACGAGTATTGCGGCCATGGGACTTGGAGGTGGTGTACAAGTAGTTGTGTCGGGGGGTCTTGAGCAGATTCAAGGGATACGGTCTACAAAGTATTCAAGCTGGATATGCGATCCGACGTTTGGAGAGGTACTGGGTTCGGAAAATCAACTGGCTAGTGAGGGGAAAATACCGCATTCTACGATAGTGGGGTGTGACGGTGATGTTGTTGAGTTGGGTGCGCGAAACGAGGAATTATTACGGAAAAAGTGGATTGAGCAAGAAGAGTAACGCAGGCTATCCATACATTTTCTTAGCCGGGGGTGTTACCATTCACTGTCTGGATCCACAGCATTCTGTGGTGCGTCCCCGTTGAGCACTCGGATAACATCCTGTGTCATAGTTTGTTTTCGATCCGTAATGGCTGCCTCTGAATACCACGCAGCGTGCGGCGTGAAAATAACGTTATCCAGGGTTGTGAGCGGCGTATCATTAGGTGGTTCTTGTTCAAGCACGTCGAGGCCAGCGGCTGCGATTTCGTCACTGATAAGTGCGGTGTATAATGCTTGTTGGTCGATAATTGGGCCGCGAGCCGTATTAACGAGGATACTCGAATCCTTCATTCTGGAAAACGAATCGCGATCGAAGAGATGCCTGGTTTCGGTTGTTAATGGAGCATGGATGGTAATAATATCAGATTGATCGAGCAGTTGATCGAATGAGACAAGGGTGACTGATTGGGGGACAGAATCATCGGTGAGGTACGGATCGTATCCAAGGAGTTCAACGCCAAACCCACTGAGTTTTTCGGCAACTGCCTGGCCGATTTTCCCGACACCGACAATTCCAACAGTTTGGTTTGCAAAACGGTGGGTTGGTTCTCCGACCCGCCAGTCCCAGGTTCCGTCTCTGATGGCCGAATCGTATTGGAGAAGATGTCGGTAGGTACTGAGAATGAGGGCCATCGCGTGGGTTGAGACTTCATCGACACAGTATGCGGGAGTGTGTAAGACGTGGACATTAGCGGCGGCAGCGGCGTCGATATCGATGTTGTCGACGCCGATGCCGAGTCGACCGACAGCTTGTAATTGTGGGAGGTTCTCGAAGACGGAAGCGGTGATCGGAGTTCGACTACTTACGATAATGATCGACGCGTCAGTTGCGATATCGATGAGGTCATTGGGAGTTTCCGTGAATGTGGTTGTTATCTCGATATCATGTTCTTTGAGTGTGTTAACCTCGACGACGAATTCTGGTTGTTCCGGGTGGGAGATGAGTAGTGTGTCCGTCATGAGACCTAATTAGGAAGCAGGTCCAAAAACACTGACTAGATCAAATTTGTGTGTCGCGGGTTGTTCGAGGATTGGATCTTTGGTATTTATACGAGTTCCAGCAGTTATGATCGGATACTGATGTCTGTAACAAGCGAGTTCAAGAAGATGGTCATGGCGGAGGATATCCTTGTGGCTCCGGGGGCGTATGATGCGGTGAGTGCGAAACTGATCGAGCAAGCAGGCGGTGATGTGGTGTATATGTCAGGGTCGAGTGTGTCAACGACGACCCATGGTTATCCGGATGTTGGCGTGACGACGCTAACCGAGATGACGACGCGGGCGAGGCAAATGGCGACGGCAGTTGATATCCCCGTATTTTGTGATGCGGATACAGGGTATGGGAATCCAATTAATGTGCGGCGGACCGTGGAGGAATACGAGGTGGCGGGGGCCGCTGGAATCCATCTTGAGGATCAAGTATTCCCAAAACGGTGTGGGCATTTCGAGGGGAAAGACGTCATTCCGAGCAGTGAGATGGAACAGAAATTGCGGGCTGCGGTGGACGCACGGACTGATGAGGACTTTGTCATCATTGCGCGGACGGACGCTCGGACGGTTGAAGGGTTTGATGCGGCGGTGGAGCGATCGAATGCGTATATCGAGGCAGGTGCTGATGTGATATTTTTTGAAGCACCTGAGTCGCGGGACGAAGTTGCAGCGGCAGCGGAACAAATCGATGCGCCGATGTTGGCGAATATGACGGAGGGTGGGAAGACCCCTATGATTGGGGCAGATGAGTTGGAAGCATTAGGGTTTGATATCGTGATTTTCCCGGCAACCGGATTTAAAGCGATGGTAAAAACATTGCAAGATGTATTTAGTAAGATCGTAGAGACGGGAACTCAGGTGGAGATTATGGATGAGTTGGTGACATGGGAGGGGCGAAATGAGGTGACTGGGTTGGACGAGATTATGGCCCTAGAGGAACGGTACGCAGAAGAGGAGTAGCGATATAGGGGTGTTCTACTCGGAGAGAGGAATTGGGAAGTGACAAAAATGCGCTGGTACGGGTGAATGTTCGGATCTCTCTCCGTCCGGAAGAGCGATTGCTAGTCTTAGGTTTTTCATAAAGGTTTATTTCTCGGGGAAGCGGTGGTCTGTGGTATGCCTAACGCACTTTTGGAGGATATAACGGTGGTTGATTTGACGACGTTCGTTACCGGTGGGTTCGCCACGTTGATGCTTGCGAACCAGGGGGCCGAGGTCATCAAGGTTGAACGACCAGGGGTGGGAGATGATAATCGGCATTCAGGGCCGCCGTTCATCGAGTCAGATGACACCAGAACGGAGGGAAAAACGGCGTCTGATCGGGGAGAGTCGCCGTATTTTTGGACGGTGAATTATGGAAAGAAAAGCGTTGAGTTGAATTTGCAATCGGAGTCAGGGACAGCGGCATTGTATGATCTTGCCCGAGAAGCGGATGTGTTCATCGAGAATTTTCGGCCGGGGACCGCAGACAGACTCGGCGTTGGGTATGAGGATATCCGTGATGTGAACGATTCAATCGTGTATTGTTCGATTTCTGCGTTCGGTGAGACTGGACCGTGGAGTAGTCGGCCGGGATATGATTTGTTAGTGCAGGGAACGAGTGGGATTATGTCGATTACGGGGCCGGCAAATGGTGATCCAGTGAAAGTCGGGTTCGACGACCGCG
>CAZITY010000011.1:13610-35082 GCA_964542445.1 uncultured Halobacteriales archaeon
GTTGCCGCAAACCGATTTGATTACGGCGATGTGGTCGGCGTTCGGGATCGTGGGGGCGCTTCGCCGGCGTGATGCATCTGGTGAGGGTGAACGGATCGAGCTCGGGATGCATGACGCGGCGTTACCGTGGCTGACGAAACAAGCAGGAAAGGTGTTTGCTGGGGAGACACCGACGCGGATGGGGACTAAAGATCCAGTGTTAGCTCCGTATCAGGCGTTCCCGACCGCTAATGGGTATTTGAATGTGGGGTGTGGGAATCAGAAGTTGTGGGAAGAGCTGTGTGAAGCTCTTGATCGGCAGGATCTAGCGGCCGATGATCGGTTTGCATCGAACGCCGATCGGGTTGAGAATATGGACGCCTTAGAGGAGGAATTATCGAGTGTTTTCCAGGAACGCTCTACGGAAAAATGGGTGGAGTTGCTCGCTGATGAGCATGGGTTGCCGGTTGGTCCGGTGTTTGATGTGAATACGGCGCTTGATAATGAGCAAACCGAAGCGAGAGGGGTGATGAGTGAAATTGAACATCCCACAGTTGGAGATATTCCTGTCATTGAGCATCCGTTGAATTTTGAGAACGTTACGTCAGGGTTTCGGAGTCCGCCGCCATTGTTAGGGGAGGATACAGAATCGGTGTTGCGAGCGATTGGGTATTCGAGTGAGGAAATCGAGGAGTTACGGGCGTCCGATGGGATTCCGAGTGAGAGCTAACGGGAAAATAGAGTACGGTACGATTGATCTGTTTGCGGAAGAGTAAAAACAAGTCGAGATTGATCAGGGAGGTGTGGGGTGGGAAGTTTCTTAGTTGGGCCGAGTTGTGGTTCTCGTATGGTGTCGTATGACGCGTATGAGTATATTTCAGTTGATGTAACCGATGGTATTGCTGTTGTGGAATTCCACCGGCCCGAGGTGCATAATGCATTGAATACCGAAACGATGCTTGATCTTGGCCGAGCGTTCAACGAATTCCATCTAGACCGGTCAATCGATGTGGTAGTAATCACTGGGGAGGGTGAAGCGGCGTTTTCGGCAGGAGTTGATATCGAGCAATACGCGGGTCCGTCGGCGGAGCACGATCCAGTGCAGCGAGACCGACAGGACTTGTTTTATGATATCTATCAACGCATATTTTCGTGTCATGCACCGGTGATCGCGAAAATCAATGGATATTGTGTGGGTGGTGGATTGATTTTGGCGATGTATTGTGATCTTCGGGTCGCAAGAGAAGGTGCGAAGTTCGGGGTGCCAACAGCGAACATCGGGCAGATTCCAACCGGAGGGTCGACCTATCGAGCAATCGAATTAGTTGGAGAAGCGAAGGCGAAAGAGTTGGTGTATACTGCGGGCATGATTGATGCCGCGCATGCAGAAAGCATTGGATTGATCAACCATGCGGTACCGGCAGATAAACTCGATTCAACGGTGACCGAAATTTGTGAGGAAATTCAGGACACCGGTCGGTCTGCGGTCAAGAATTCAAAACGAGCGTTTAACGCGGTTGCTGACGCGTCTGACCGGGCGACGGCGCGGGAAGTAGAAGCAGAAATTTGGTGGGAACAATTCGCGACTGATGAGCGCCGCGATCGGGTGGATGAGTTCCTTGAGTAATCTGTAGAGTTTTTTCGCTTGACGTACGGGGACTAGTATGGGTAACTCCGGGCCGTTAGACGGGTTGACGGTAGTGGAATTGTCAGTGCATCGGGCGGGTCCGTATTGTGGGGCGTTGCTTGCGGATCTCGGTGCTGAGGTGATTAAGATTGAGCGGCCGGGGACGGGGGATCCGTCGCGGTCACAGGGGGTGGGGCCCGCTGGTCAGTCTGGGTATTTTATTGCGAATAATCGGAATAAGCGGTCAGTGACGATTGATTTGAAGTCTGACGCCGGGACTGAAGCGGCCTTAGAGTTGATGAGCGATGCTGATGTGATAGTAGAGAATTTTGGGTACGGGGTTACCGATCGATTGGGAGTAGGGTATGAGTCTGTGGTGGAGGAAAATCCAGACGTGGTGTACGCGAGTATCAAGGGCTATGGAGAAACAGGGCCGTCGCGGGAGAAACCAGGGATGGATCTCGTGTTGCAGGCGGAAGGTGGCATTATGTCCGTGACGGGACCGAGTGGGGGGAAGCCGGTGAAGGTTGGTCAGGCGATTGGTGATTTGACGGCTGGGATGCATGCGGTCATTGGGATTTTGGCAAAGCTTCGAGAGCGAGACAATCTAGATGGTTCGGGTGAGTTTGGGGGGAAGCTGGATGTGGGATTGTTTGGGGCGATTGTGAGTGTGATGAATGAGTATTTGACGTTTTATTCGATGGATGGTGAGGTACCGGGGCCACAGGGGGTTACGCATCAATCAATCGTTCCATATCAGTTATTTGATACGAATGATGGTGAGATTGTGTTGGCCGTGCCGAGTGACCAACGATGGGCGGAATTCGTCGAGTTACTAGGTCGAGAGGAACTAGAGGAGTACTCGACGAACCAAGATCGGTATGAACACCGGGGTGAAGTGACATCAATTATTCAAGAAGAGATCAGAAAGAAATCAACCGACTATTGGAGCGAAAAGTTAACAGCAGCTGGTTTTCCGAACGGTCCCGTTAATGATGTTGCCGACGTGGTTTCTCATCCGCAAACGCAAGCCAGAGAGTTAATTGAAGAAGTTACTGATCCGGAAGCTGGTGCGGTGATCGTTCCACGCCAACCGGTTCATTATCCAGGGACAGACACATCGATCCGCCGGCCCGCACCCCGTCTAGGCGAACATACTACCGAAGTGTTTCGTGAAGTAGCAGGGTCACAATCGACGCTGGATGAATGGAAAGACGCTGGGGCTTTTGGCACAACAGACTAGGTCCGTCCTAACGAGTGATGTGTAACACCCAACCGAGAATCGCTCCAACGCCAACGAACCCAGCGAGAATCACGAACAAGATTGATACGCTCGTAAACGCGAGCGCCGACCCAGCAATGGGGGCACCAAGTGCACCGATCCCGAACGTACCGAGATACGTATAGCCGTACGATAATCCGTGCGTGTCAGCGGAAACATAATTGGCTATAGCGGCTTGGTAGACTGGAGCGATGAGATAGAGGAAAAACCCAATAAGGAAACAAATGAGGAGCAACGATATAACGCCGAAGCCTGCTGCGGGAACGAAGAGTAGTGAGGCTGCGATCAAAATGAGAAAAGACCCCACGAGCGTAAGTTCTACGCTAAACATGTCTGATAATCGGCCGCCTGCATATTGACCAAAAATACCAACCAGTAACAACCCTGCAAACACGTATTGGCTCGGTTCAACTTCGTAACCGAATACTTGTTGGCGAGCAAAGTAATCGATGTCACTGAGGATTTCGGGGAGAAATGTGAGAATCCCCCGGAAATACATGCCGTACACCATTACGATAACGAACACGATGACGAATCCACCAGTGAAGAGGAGACGGGTGTCCGTGATGAGTTCGCTAATGGATGTGATCCCGTTTGAAGCGTCTTCGGTGTCCGTGTCAACAGCGGAGGTTTCATCGAATTCTAGTCGAACCGCTAGAATTGCCGCAAATATAGCGGGGATGACGAAGAGAAATGCGACGATACGCCAGTGAAAAAACACCAATCCAACCGCGGCAAATAACGGGCCGATTACTGTTCCAACGTTTCCCGCGGCACCGTGATAAGCAAACGCTGTACCGCGTTGTTCCGCTCCTCGGCTCAGTAAGGATAACCCAGCGGGATGATAAATACTTGCACCAATCCCCCACACGATGAGGGCGACAGTAAGAATCCAGAGATTCGGGGAGAGACCGAGTAATCCGAATCCACCGCCCATGATAAGAATTGAACTCAGAACGAGTCGTTTTGATCCGTATTTGTCGGCTAGAATGCCACTCGGGACCGCACCGAATCCGACAAGGGCATAGCCGATTCCGACGACGAACCCGAGGATTGCAGCAGTAGTGGAAAATTCACTCAACCAAACAACGAGAAACACAGGTATTGCGAGCTCATAGGCATGGAAGGCTGCATGCGCGATCATCGTGAACCCAGTGAGTGATTTATCGTTTCGGTCCATTACACAGTTATCGAATTGACACAATAGGGAGAGATAAAACTAGGTGGCGACAATCGACGAATATCGGCGTCAGATTATGTTAAATCCCCGATATTGGTACCGCTGCATGGGAGTTTACCATGTAGAGTTATGGAGCGGCAGTGCTTTCTCCTGAGTAATGGCTGGGATACTTGACACGATTGAGTTAACGGAACAACAGCGTCTAGTGCGGTCGAGTATTCGAGATATTTGTGACGAATTTGATGCCGAGTATTGGCGGGAGTGTGCCGTAACAGAGGAATATCCGCATGCGTTTGTGGACGTGCTCGGTGAACATGGATGGCTCGGGGCGTTGATACCAGAAGAGTATGGTGGTGCCGGGTTGTCGACGGATGAAGTGGTCGTGATGATGGAGGAGATAGCAGCAAGCGGCGGTGGGTTTGCAGGTGCCCAGGCGATCCACGGCGGGATTTATAATACCGTGCCGATAGTGAAATACGCTGATTCAAATCTGAAAGAAGAGTTGTTGCCGGACGTTGCGAGCGGCGATATTTCGATACAGGCGTTTGGGTTGACTGAACCGAATGCTGGGTCGGATTCGACCGCGATGGAGACTGTCGCGGAGCGTGATGGTGATGAGTATGTTATTAATGGCGGGAAAATTTGGACGTCGCGTGTAGATGTGAGTGATTATTTAATATTGGTAGCCCGGACGACGCCACGCGAGGATGTTGAAAAGAAAACGCGCGGGATTTCTATGTTCTTGGTTGATTTGGCGGATGCTCAAGACCAGGGTGGGTTTGAGATGGAATCGATCCCGAAAAACGCGAGTGAATTTGTTCACTCGTTCCAGTTGTGGTTCGACGACGTTCGCGTTCCGGCTGAGAATTTGATCGGAGAAGAAGGCAACGGGTTTTATCAAGTCCTCGATGGGTTAAACGAGGAGCGGTTAGTCATCGCTGCGGAGTGCATTGGTCTAGGGGCGGTTGCGCTTGAACAGGGGGTTGCGTATGCTAATGAGCGTGTTGTGTTTGATCGGCCGATCGGGCAGAATCAGGCGATTCAGCATCCGCTTGCCGCGGCGTACACGGATTTGTTGGCGGCGAAGCAATTGGTGTATTCTGCGGCGGGAGTCGTTGATGAGATAGCGCAGAAGGACGCGGGCGCGCAAGCGAACGCAGCGAAGTACCAAGCAGCCGAAGCGGCCTTTTCAGCGGCGGATGCAGCGGTACAAACGCATGGCGGGTTTGGGGTGGCGGTTGAATATGATGTTGAGCGGTATTTCAGAGAAGCGCGGTTGACCCGGTTGGTACCGATTACGCAGGAGTTAATATTGAATTTCATTGGAGAGAACGTGCTCGGGTTACCACGATCGTATTAATTCAGGTAACTCAGGGGGTGTTGTCGGGTGAAGAAGTGATGGTAGAGAAACTACGGATCTGGGTATCGGTAGGAGGAGGAACGTGGGTTGGGTGGAGAGTGTGGGCGAGTATTTCGAGTGACTCAACGAGTCGAGGGCCAGGGCGGTTTAGGTAGTCGTTGCCATCGATGAAATACACATCGTTGTTACAGACTGCGGTGAGTGATTGCCATCCAGGCCGGTTTGTAAGTTCAGTTATGTTACGGGTTGTCTGGCCCAGGGAATATCCACATGGCGCGACGAGGAGTTTATCCGGATCGCAAGCCCGGAGATCTGTCCACGGAATCGGGCCGGAGTCTCCGTCCGGGGGGTGAATTTCGATGGTGCCGCCGGCGAGTTGCACCATGTCAGGGACCCAATGGCCGGCGATCATGATGGGATCCATCCAATCCAGAACCGCGATACTCGGCGCAGAGTCGGGGACCGCATCGGTTACTGTTTTGATTCGGTCGCGAATTGATTCAACTAGGTTTATGGCGGCTGATTTTCTGTTAATAGCCGTGCCGATTTCATGGATGGAGTCGAGGACATCCTCGAAAGAGTGGGGGTGGCACGTGACGATTTCAGGTGAGCAATTTAAGTCTTGGATTGTCCGAGTTACTGTTGATTGATCAATTGCGCAAACGTCACAAATTCCCTGGGTGATGACAATGTCTGGGTCTGTCTGGGTGAACACTGAACGATCAATTTGATAGCCGCCGTCCTGTTGGGTTTTCGCATTTGCTACGCATGAATTGATTTCTGCACTGGTTGAACCAGAAATCGTGGAATAGCATGCAGTCGGGAGATCCGTGGCCGCTGTTGGATAATCACACGCATGGGATGTCGCAACTGGTTCAATACCGAGGGCGAACACGATTTCTGTGGCGGCCGGGAGCAATGTCACGACCGACGGATGACTCATTACTATAATCAATGACGATGAGATAGTAGAATCTTCGGGCCAAGACAGCCGACCTTCCGACTGATTAATCGATCTAAGGGGAACTGTTACGCTAGGTAACCAAGCTCAAATGAGCAGTATGCCCTTTGGTGTTGGAGAACAACACCTAGGATATGTATCAGGACATTTTGGTTCCCACTGACGGGAGCGATGGCATCAAAGAGGTACTCCCGCATGCACGGACATTAGCGGCAGATCACGATGCCACAATTCATGCTTTATATGTCATTGATCGGCGGTTGTATCTCACCGCAGAAGACGATATGCAAGAAGAAATCCGAGAGAATCTCAAAGCCGAAGGGGAAGACGCACTCAGTGAAATACAGAGAGAAATGGAGGCGAATGCCATTCCGGTGACGGCCACGGTAGCAGATGGGATCCCGTATCGAGAAATTCTCGAATATATCGATGGGAATGCAATTGATATGGTGGTGATGGGGACGCACGGTCGAACTGGCCGTGATCGATTGGCGAATCTCGGGAGTGTCACGGATCGCGTCTTGAAGAACGCGGACATCCCCGTGTTCGTTATTGACATTGGGACTGAATCTGAGTGAACAGAGGGCTGCGGTGCAACGAAGTTTAATATCACTCACTGGCGTGTATTGATATGGAACGTGTCGATGTTGTGGTTGTTGGGGGTGGGCCCGGTGGAACGGCCGCAGCGCATGCTGCTGCGACCGAGGGAGCTGATGTAGTTTTATTTGAAAAAGGTGTTCCTCGTGCCGATAGAGAGGAACTCGGGCCGGACTCGACAGATGCAGCGGGAATTCTCGATTATTGGGTTGATATTATGGAGCTAGACCCGCGTGAGTTCCCGGAGGGAATTATTCTCCAGGAGTTAGAAGCCGCTGAATTCATTGGGCCGAGTGAATCGGTACGGCTGACGAAAACTGGGATTCCAGCGTCGTATCCACATTTTGGGTTTGCGTATGACCGGCGGAAATTCGATGATTGGTTACTGGATCGGGCAGCCACCGCGGGAGTTGTGAATCAAATCGGGCAAACTGTGACCGGTGTATCGACTGCTGTCGGTGATACTCCGATGCATACGGTTCAGGTCAGTAACGGTGACGAATACCTGGCGGAGAACGTGATTCTCGCTGATGGACCGCAACGAACCGTGACACTTGGTGTGCTTGATCAATTCCTTCCGGACAACCGGGCGGAATCAGCGTTATCTCCCCGATCCGCGAATCACATCGCGTATCAAGAATATCGGGAATTCCCACCAGAGATTTTCGAAGAGTCCACGATTAAATTTTGGTGGGGTCATATCCCAGGGCATACGGCGTACCCGTGGGTATTTCCTAATCGAGACAATGTTGCACGAGTCGGTTTAACGATGCCAATCGGAGTTGATCTCGAAACGGTTGATAATCTCCAGGCGTATAAATTACTGCGGGCAGACGATGAGACGATGCCGACTGGGAGAGAAATAATTAATCGGCTTTTAACAATGGTGTATGGGGATCGGTACGATTTAGATGAGTTCCCGGTAGTGGAGGGACTTGGAAAACGGAAGGGGACGGAAACGTACCCGATTTCGTCTACCAAACCGATTGATTCCCCTACGAATTATAATATTGCTGTAGTAGGTGGGGCAATGGGTGTGACTTCAGCGTTCCATGAAGGGGGTGGGCATGTCGCAATTCGTACGGGAAAAATTGCTGGTAAATTAGCCGCTTTAGGGGATCTCGACCGATATAATCAGGTCTGGAAGGAAGCGATCGGTGATGAAGTCGTCCGGAACGTTGCGATGGCCGAATTAGTCCGTGAGTACGGGCCAGAGGAGTGGGATACAGCGTTCAGAGTGGCGAGTCAGTTGAACCCGGTCGGCGGGAATCGGACATCGGTACTCAATGGTTTACTTGGAGCTGGGTTTGCTGGGTTGCGGTTGGTGTGTGAATATCACTATTATAAGTATCAATGCAGGAACAACCGGTATGTGCAATTATCGGAAGCAGAGTACCCTAATCCGTCCGGAGGATAACTCGACTGGGTTTCACCCGTTGTAGGGCTGGCTACTGAGTGGAGGAGGCAGTTCTATCAATGACGTTGTCGAAGAGATGCTTGATAATGTTCAGGGCTTCTGAATCGATTTGAGTGGGGTCGACATGATAATGAGCAGTGGCGTTTTCTGCACTGAGTTGTCGGGGGAGTATAGTGATGAATTGGTAAAGTATCGGTAGCTCAGTGTGTTGGATGAGGGTTGTCAGTGTATACATACAGACGACGAGCTGGTTGTGATTATCATCCCATGCGTCGATGATGGCTGTGAGCTCTGATCCGATTGCTGCTAGATCGCTAGGTGACTCAACGAGTCGGATAGAGTATTGGGATTGAAATCCACTGTTGGTTTCCGTTACGGTGGTTGTTGATCGACACGCGTCATCAATGTCAACAAACCCATAATTACCGACATGTTGGTGATTGTTTGTGAGTTGCCAGTGTCGTAGCAACGAATTCGGCGATTTATCTATTGCTATACCGAGAACGTCACGAGGGCCTGACGGGGATTGTGTCAGTAAAGAATGACACGATTCCGTCGTTTCGGAGGTGCTATCGGTAAGGAGCAAGATATTACCAGTTTGGTTGGCTTTTTGTTTCCTGAGCACGATGCGTCAGCGGTGACCATGGTTCAAAGTGGATAAGCATTGATTAAATAGTCAGCGCCGTCGTTATCCAGTTTGATAATTATCAACGAATATAGTAATAAAATAGTAGTATTGTTTTTAATAATAAGTCCCCAGAAAACCACCGATTAACACTCACAACAAGAAAATAAATTATCTATTATAGTAATTTAAAAAACCGGCCTAGTGTAACGAATTCCTCGAATTTACCCACCCGCACTAACTCACGTCACTCTCAAGCGGAGACACTACTTGGACCGTCCCAACACCCTTACTCTTCCCTTCTCGAAAGACAAATCGCTGCCCAGGCTCAACTGCATACGGACTAAATTTGAACCTGACCCGGGCTCGACCGGAATCCCCTGGCAATAATTGACCGTTCTCTGGATAAAACGCTGCAGCTTCACTTACCGTCTCTAGATGCACGACCGGTTCATATCCTGCACCGATCCGAGTTGGATGGTTTAACACCATAATCTCCGCTTCAAACTCACGAACAGGTTGCACGTCGGCCTCCGCAGGCACCAAAACCATCCCTCGTGAAATCTCCGACTCAGTAATCCCTTTCAACGCTATCCCTACAATTCGCCCTGCAGACGCCGCATCAACCCGATGATAATGCATCTCAATCGAACGAACCTCCACCTCCCGGAATGATCCGTCCGCAAATGGCCCGATCTGTAACACATCACCCACCGAAACTGACCCAGATTTGATCGTTCCTGACGCCACCGCTCCCACACCAGTAACACTATAACTACGATCGATATACAGCTGGAACTCACCAGTGCCACGCCGGTGTTTGGGTAACCGTTCAAACAAATAATCAAGCGTATCTAATCCCTCTCGAGTCACCGCACTCGTGACCACAATTGGTAACACATCAGGTGAAATTTCATTTACAGCCGTCTCAACGCCGTGCCGTTCAACCCGAAGCGGGGTTTTGTTCACATCTCGCAACAACTGCTCAACCTCCCGTTCCACCGCTTCCACCTGACTTGCATCCACCATGTCAACCTTCGTAATCGCCACAATCGATGGTAATTCCGTCGCGAGCAAAATCCCGAGATGTTCCCGCGTCGTGTGCGTAGGGCCGTCGTCAGCAGCAACCGTCAACAACCCATAATCAAGTTTCTGCCCAACTAACCCTCGAATTGTCGTTCGAAGCCACGGTTCATGGCCAACCGTATCAACGAAGGAAACGATTCGATCCGCTGTTTCCACCACATTCGCTCGTTCTTCCTTGCGATTCGGATTAGCCACTCGAACCGGCCCCTCGGGCGTGAACCCATACACCCCATATGAGATGTCCGCTGATAACCCTCGGTCAATTTCATGTGGCTGAACATCCAAGAACGATCGAGTGCTCCCCTCGCCATCATCCCGTTCTCCCGTCACTAACGACCCAACGAGTGTGCTTTTTCCATGATCGACATGCCCCGCCGTCCCGACGACGATATGGCCATCATCAACCGGTATCATACTCCCATCTGCGATCTCGGCAATCCCCACAATCCCATTCTTAACGCCCCACGTGTTCACTTCTTCAATATGTGCATCCGCCTCCTCACATAACAACGATAACACATCCATCGATTCGGAAAATTCATCCGGCAAGATGCCACGAATTCCGCCTTCATCCGTCACCCCAATAACGTACGTTGCACGACCATCACCAGACAAAATGCGGTGTCGAAGCTGGGCAGCCAAACTCTCCAGTCGACCACCGGACAAATGAACATCCTTTTGCAACCGTTCCTTAAATTCAATCGGGCCATCTTCTTGCTCGCCTCGGTCGACAACCTGCTCAAGGACGGCCCGATCTGCAGCCATACGGGCGTGTTAGGGGGACCCACGCAAAAACTTTCCCGAAACTATCCCAATTAACCCCAGAGGCTACTGAGCATACCACAGGACTCCGTGGTTATCGATAGGTATTGAGCATGGTCTTCAACTGTTTCGCAGCAGCCCCCGCTGCCTGAGCAAACTCCTCACCCTCTTGGGCGTAAATAATGCCTCGAGACGAATTCACGAGACCGACACCATCAGTGATTCCGTATTCAACAGCTGCCTCGACATCACCGCCCTGCGCCCCCACCCCAGGCACCAAAAACGGGAGGCTAGGGGCCACTTCGCGGATCTGTTCCAATTCATCAGGAGCTGTTGCACCAACAACAAGCCCGACATTTCCGACTGTGTCCCAGTCAGCCGCGAGCTCTGCGACACGTTCGTACACGAACTGACCAGTATCAAGCGTTAAATCCTGAATATCACCGCCCCCCTTGTTCGAAGTTCGACACAACACAAACACACCGGCCTCTTCTTTCGCGAGAAACGGCTCAAGGGAATCACGCCCCATAAAGGGATTCACCGTAATCGCATCGCCGATATCTAATAATTTCGCGTAATACCGCGCCGTATTCCCGATATCAGCCCGCTTCCCATCGAGCACTACCGGCACATCCTTTCCATTCGCATACGCAACTGTTTCCGTTAACGACCGCCAGCCCTCCTCACTCTCATAGAACGCTAAATTCGGTTTATACACCGCAGCATGATCGTGAGTCGCATCAATGATCCGTCGATTAAACGCCCACTGCGGTAATTCATGGTCCTGGAGAAAGGCAGGAATCCGATTAGGGTCGGTATCCAAACCAACAGAGAGCACGGTATCATGTCGGTCGATCCGATCAGCAAGCCGCGTAAAAAATTCCATTAATGTACTTGACTATGGAACATTACAACTAGTTTTTGATACCCTGAATCACTGCTGAGTAAGTATTGTACCAGAGCGATGGATGGATATGGACAGTCTTCATTCGAATCCTAAACGAATATTAACTGTGGAGACCAGTTATTCATGAGACGAGTGAAATGAGTATCGAGGCGATTGGATTTGACCTAGACCAAACCCTACTCGTCCCCAATCGAGACCGCGCAGCAATTCTACAAGAAGCCACAGAACAAGTAAATGCACCCGCAATAACCCGGGAGGAATATCTCAAAGCTCACAACCAGTATTTAACTGGAGAAACCCGCGAACCCATTTTCGCAGAAATTCTCAAAACAAAAGACACAACGGTCTCTGCTCAGACACTGACGGAATCGTATCGGACACTGATTAATGAGGCAGTTACACTCATTCCCGATAGCCTCGAGCTTCTTGAAACCCTCCGGGAAGATTACTCAATCGGATTGTTAACAAACGGACCGAGTCGCGCGCAACGAGAGAAAATCACTCGGTTCAATCTAGAGCGGTATTTCGACGCAATCGTGATTTCCGGAGAAATACAAGTTGGCAAACCAGACCCCGCTGCTTTCAGAACACTAAGCGATACGCTTGGCGTTCCCCCAAAAAAGGCAGTATATGTTGGTGATCAAATCACTGCTGATATCGAAGGAGGCGTCCAAGCTGGATACGCTGTAGTTCAAGTCCTCTATCGAAATGGTCCGAAACCGGACGAACGTGCAGTGGCACATATTAATCGCGATTCCCTCACTGCTGATCTTCCCGGTGTGCTCACGCATCTAAATGAAACCCAAAACCAACTCTCATGGCCTTGCTAGCGCTATTTACCCAAGTATCCAGACACCCCTCACCCGTATTATCGTAGACTCCAACCGCTCGTTCCTCCGAATTAATCATTCGAACATCGCTTGAGTCGCCGTGGTCACATCTTCATCCTGAGATTTCCCAAACACCACCGCAGCCGCGTCAACCGAAATCCCTAATTCTCCCTGCAGCTGATTAATCTGTGCCACAACCGACTGTTTCTCCATGCCCGCATCCGTCAACTGTCGCAGGATAATCTCGAACGGGGACTCCTGGGCAACCACCTCATCACTCGGACCAAAATCCGGCGGAATCCTGACTGAATCAGGAGTGAAATTCGCAACTAACTCGTTTCCCTCTCGCATTAACAAACCATTCTGAATCCCGAGTTCAACAACCCGACCGGCCTGATCCGGCGAATACCAATTCCGATCAAGCGATAACCCAACAACAAATTTGCTTTCCTCCAGCCGATCTGACCCCTGTTGTTTGAACGGGGCAGCAACTACTTTCTCGAGATCCATTCGCTCTCACGTCACCACTGAGAACGCCTAATAATTCCGGAAAATCACCCTATCGAGTCCTTTTAATAGTTCACTGGCCAGTTTATTCATATGCAATTCCAAGGTCGAGGCGTAAGAAAACGAACAGGGGGCAGACGGAGTCACTTTCGGAAAAAACGACGATCAGAACTAGGGCGAGAACCAGCTGAAACGGAACTCGATGAACCAAGATTCCAAACAATCGATTCACGCGGCGGCCGAACGAAACAACGCGCCCTTGCTACGAACATCGCGACCGTCGCAGACGGACAAGACTCCCAACAAGTCAAAATTGAAGACGTCGTCGACAACCCGGCGAATTTGAACTACATCCGACGGAATATCATTACAAAAGGCGCCATTATTGAAACCGAAGCTGGGAGAGCACGTGTCACGTCACGACCAGGACAAACCGGCGAAGTAAACGCAGTCCTCATTAACGAATAACATCGCACCGGTTATTCTTTACCGTATTTCTGCCGACCATCAAATCCGGATTTTCAAGGGTTAGGTGCAGCTTTTTGTAACGCAGTCTCCGCTATATTCCCACCATAATCAGCACACCGAGATAACGAATCAGCAATTAATCCCAAATGTTGTGCATGATGGGGTTCGAGCGTCCGGAGCATTTCATCAATGTCACGCGTATGTTTATCAACGGATAAAATCGCCTGTTGAGAATCATTCGCTAGTTCAGTCGCTATGTCGCTGTCCGATTCAAACAACGCATCCATGGCAGTCGTAATTATTTGTGCTGATTCGTTATGTAACGTTGAAAACGCCTCAATCACGTCATCAGACAACTGATCTAGTGAGAGGGTTAACTGACTGATTTTCGCAGCGTGATCACCTATCCGTTCTAGTTGCCGTGCGCTGGTGTGATAATCAAAACAAACCTCGCGTGGTATCCCCAATTCCTCAGCGGCACTTGGAGAACGCAGCGTATCACGGAACGTTCGCGAAACCACGAACCACAAGCGATCGATATCGTCATCTCGTTCGATGATGGCATTCGCAAGTGCATCATCATTTTCAGCCAGCGCCGTGATTGAGTCCTCAAGCATCGATGTCGCGATCAAATGCATTCGGGAAATCGTGTCATCAATCGATAGTTCCGATGAGTCAAGTAAATCCTGAATGACGATGTGGTCTGTTGTCTCCTCAAGCACCTCAACCCCGACGAGATTTTGGGTTGCTTTACGAATTGCATGTCGTTGATCAGGGGAGATTCGAGTTCCTTGGAGGGTAATAACGTCGAATCCGCTCACGTACATCGTCATTACTGCTCGGGTTAGGCGGTCACCGTCAAGGGAAGAGATATCGAGTGTGCCGGAAGTTTGGTTTGTGTCCTCTGAGGGGACCAAGACGAGATGATCGTCGTTGCCGAAAAATGAAACGTTGCTTCCTGCAGTAATGTCGTTTCTCGTTGCCCATTCCTTCGGTAACGATACCGTGTAGGTTGATCCCCCGGTTAGTTGGACCTTCCTCGATTCCATCAATAATATATAGTTATTAGCGTTCCCTATATATTCATCGTTACAATTCGGTAATTTAGAATTCCGGTATAAGGGCAATCAAAGACATAATCCCCATTATTTTACCTTTTCAATCAACTAACCCTAGAAATATTCGATAATATTAATAGATATATACTACTATTTATTACTATTAGTATCCTATTTATTTATGATTACGTAACTAAAACCAAGAACATCCATAGGTTTTCAGCAATCTGTACACTATGGCCGAGTAACGGAAAGTACCAAACCGTGAATACCCAATACCAATAATTAGTGTGAAATATCAATCTTGATTAGAATACAGGTATTCGGCATCGTTACCTCTACAATTAACTTTCACCAATGAAATAATGAATCAAACAACACGGCCATTAGTAATTTGATATGAGTGACTCTACCACGCCATCCATACAGACTACTGTTGACAATGAACCAGAGTCATCAGAATCCCAGGAAGAAATTACGGTACTAGAAGCAAGAGAATTAGCGGTATTCTATGATGATCAAGCAGCCCTTCAACCCGTTAATTTAGAAATCCCGAGGAATCAAGTTACCGCCGTCATCGGACCCTCGGGGTGCGGGAAATCAACGTTTTTGCGATGTATCAATCGGATGAACGATTTGGTTGATAATGCCCGGGTGGAGGGGGAATTGTTGTTCGAAAACAAGAACATTTATGACGATGATGTGGACCCGATTATGTTACGGCGGAAAATAGGGATGGTGTTTCAATCACCGAATCCGTTCCCAAAGTCAATATTCGATAATGTCGCATACGGGTTACGGGTCCAGAATAAGGACCAAGATCTCGATACTGCCGTGCAACATGCGTTGGAGCGGGCTGCGCTTTGGGATGAAGTGTCGGATCGGCTTGACGATAACGCGCTTGAATTATCAGGCGGGCAGCAACAACGGTTATGTATCGCTAGAGCGATTGCGCCTGACCCGGAAGTTGTGTTAATGGATGAACCGGCAAGTGCGCTTGATCCGGTTGCGACATCTCAGATCGAGGATCTCATTGAGGAACTCGCCGAAGACTATACGGTTGTCATTGTGACCCATAATATGCAGCAAGCGGCGAGGATTTCGGACAAAACAGCGGTGTTCCTTACTGGCGGAGAGTTAGTGGAATTCGGGGATACCCCGAGGATATTTGAGAACCCGGAGAACCAGCGTGTTGAAGACTATATTACGGGGAAATTTGGGTGAATTATGCCGAGAGAGAGCTATCAAGAGCGGTTGCGTCAATTAAAAGAGGATGTGCTCTACATGAGCGAAATTGTGTTAGAGCAAATGCGGCGGGGGCTTGATGCGTTGGAGCAGAAAGATGAAGACATAGCGTGGGGAGTGATCAAGGGGGATGATGAAATCAACGAAATGTATCTTGAGTTAGAGAGGGATTGTATTGACTTACTTGCGTTACAACAACCAGTCGCTGGCGATTTAAGGTTCATTACTGCGTCATTTAAAATAATTACTGATCTAGAAAGAATCGCTGATCTCGCGGTTAATCTAGGGGATTATGCGATTGAAGCCTACCAGGATGTGTTTCCGGATGTGGATATCCAGGGGATTGGTGACGATGTCGTCGAGATGGTCGAAGACGCAATGGAAGCATATGCGAATGAAGATGCAGCGGCGTGTTTTTCGTTGGCTGATCGGGATAAAGCGATTGATGAGCGGTGTGAAAAAGCGGGACAAGTGGTCGTCCGAGATTTGATTGAAACCCGGATCGATGAGGGAACCGAAGAGGAAGTGGAGTTGTTGCTTGCTGACGTGTCCCGACTGTTGTTAACGATCCGTGATTTAGAACGAGTAGGGGATCATTCAGTGAATATTGCGGCGCGGACGCTGTATATGGTTGAGAATAACGACGAACTCATTTACTAATCGACGTTCAGTCGGTGCGGACCGATGGTTGAGCGGAATTTGTAGGTCTAACGATTGTTGTGCATATTGGGCATTCTGCGTATGCGGCTGTTTTGGTGTACCGTGTATATGTTATGAGTATCTGGTCTGGAGTAATTTGTGTGTTACACTTGGGACAGTTGCCAATCGATTGGTGTGTTTGAGTCATGGGGTGAATTCGAAAAGGTGTGTATTGGCGTGGTTGTCGGAGAGTAAGGATGAATGACCGGCTAGTACAGTGAAAGTGTATGAAAACGAAAATCGGAGGAAGAACGAGCTGGTACTGACGCGGATGATTTATCTAGACTGTACGTTAGTGCTGCCACATTCGGGGCATTTGGTTAACATGCCGAGGGTGGGATGTGTGGCTTGTTCCCATTTTCCAGTTCCTTGTGGTGCATTGTAACCACAATTGAGGCAGGTTGTCGTCATCTTATGGTCACTTTGAGCCATGCCTGATAGTATGTGCTATGATGCCATAGCTGTTTGTGTTCAGTCGGTACGAGTTCGTTCTTCTTTGTTACATGAAATGAGAGTGTTCCTCGGTAAGGGTTGATTTGGAGTTCGGTAACTGGGGGGGATGAGACGGAGCTATGAAACGAAATCGAAGACTATAGAAGCACAGTTATGTTGAGTGAGTACAGGCAGAATGATGGATTTTGAGTTGTCCGAAACCCAACGAGCAATCCGACGAAGCGCCCATGAATTAGCGCAAGAACATTTTGCAGAAAACGCGTTTACTTGGGAGGGAGAACATCCAACTGAGAACGCGAAAATTCTCGCCGATCATGGCTTCCTTGGGATGACACTCCCGGAAGAGTATGGTGGTGCTGATGCATCCTGGATGGAGACCCTAATGGCCATGGAAGGAGTGGGCTTGGTTTGTCCTGATTCAGCGGGGATTATCCGTCGAACAAATGTCGGGAACGTCCAGATCATCGCGAAATTCGCGGCAGAATCGATCAAAGAAAAATACTTGCCGCCAGTATGTAGTGGAGAATCATTTATTGCAGTTGCTATGAGTGAACCAGAGCATGGTAGCGACGTCCGGAATCTCGATACGACAGCCGAAAAAGACGGAAATGAATATGTGATTAACGGGACGAAATCATGGGTTTCTCGGGCAGACAGCGCTGACGGGTTCGTTACGTATGTCCGGATGCCTGATGGGAACGTTGGATCAGTGTTTGTGAATGCTGATGCCCCTGGTGTCACGGTGTCCGAGCCCGATTTGAACATGTACAATGATCCGCAATCACAGATCTTTTATGATGATTGTCGTGTTCCACTCGAGAATGAACTAGTCGTGGGTTCAGATTCGTTCAAACAAGCAATCACGACGTACAATGTGAATCGGGTGACGAGTATGGCCGTAAATTGGATTATGGCCCGGTGGTTGTTCGAAGAGGCATTGGAATATGCACAAGAGCGAGAACAATTCGGACAACCTATCGGGGAGTTCCAAGGGGTGTCTCATCGGTTAGCAGACATGGCTACGAAGCTTGAGACGTCTCGATATTTAATTTACAGGGCGTTAGCTGGGACGGAATTACCTGATCGGTATTTGTCTTCTATGACGAAAATACATGTTGCTGAGTCGACGTATGAGGTGGCGGATGCAGCGTTACAAATTAAAGCAGCATCTGGGTATGTTGGTGAGACACCTGAGTCGTATGGCTTCCGGAAGTTACGGGGCGGAATGATCGCTGGAGGAACCCCGAATATTCACCGGAATAACCTCGTCAAATCGTTATTTAAAGAGGGATTTCCTGATCCGTGACAACGCACATGTTGTACCGAGGGTGAAAAGTGGATTTACTGATTTGGGAAGAATAGCTGGGGACACGAACGTTGAAGAGTAATCAGATTCTGTGTGATGGTAATGGATGTTGCAATTATTACAGTGGGAGATGAGATTCTGGCGGGTGATATAGAAAACACGAATGCAACATGGATCGCAAGTCAATTAACGAATCGCGGAGTGGCGGTCCGAGAGATCATCACTATCCCTGACGTGCTCGATACGATTTCGTGGCACGTTGCGAGATGTAGTGACGAGTATGATGGTGTGATTGTAACTGGGGGGATTGGGGGCACGCCAGATGATAAGACGATGAGTGGAGTTGCAGCGGCGTTCGGTGTCCCTATGCAGGTGAACGAAGAGGCGTATGCGGATGTCGAAGAGACGCTTCGTGAGATCAATGAACGACGGCCTGATTTGGCGCTCGATGTAGAAGCGGAGGCTTCGATTCCGGTCGACGCAAATCCATTGATTAATGCCGAGGGGATTTCACCGGGATGTGTGGTCGAGAATGTGTTTGTGTTACCAGGGATCCCGAGCGAAATGAAAGCGATGTTTGGTGATATTGCAGAGCATTTCGAGGGGAAGCTGTACTCCGAGACGACGTACACGAATGAGCCCGAGAGTAACATTGCGGGATTATTGGAACAGGTTGGGGAGGAGTACGATGTTGGGATTGGGTGTTATCCGAATGAGGATGGACCGAAGCGAATCAAGGTCACCGCCGAAGATGAAGGTCGTGTACAAGCGGCATTCGAGCACCTAACAGCAGAACTTGACACGGAGCAAATCGGCGTATCTGATTGATTTTTCTTGTGCTGAGGTGATGGGGTGGCCAGAACGACTATTCGGTTTCGGGCGTTAGAACTAGGTATGGGTCCGAAACATCCTGAGGGAGAATCACTCCCGGATAATGAGGAAGAGTGGCGTGAACGGTTAAGCCCGGAAGAGTACCAGATTTTACGAGAGCGAGGGACGGAATCACCGTTTAGTGGAGAGTTATTATCAGTAAAAGAGGATGGGACGTTTACGTGCGCTGGGTGTGGGAATCCGTTGTTTTCGTCGGATACAAAGTTTGATTCGGGGACGGGATGGCCGAGTTTCTATGACGCGATCGATGGGAGTGTTGAATTCAACGATGACGGGCGACATGGGATGTCCCGGATTGAAGTCGTTTGTGCTCAGTGCGGTGGGCACCTTGGGCATGTATTCGAGGATGGGCCGGAGCCGACTGGGAAACGGTATTGTATTAATTCGGTGAGTCTCGGATTTTCCGAGGAATAAGTTTTTAGGAGTGTTAGGGCCAGCCGTCAAGGATGCGGCTGAGTTGGGATTGCTCGTGGCCATAAATGACTTCAGCGTCGTGTTCCCGTTCGAGTTCATGGAGGGTATGTAAGCTCGAAAACCAGTTTTCACGGTCCCATAGGATACCGGGACCAGGCGGTCGGTGTTGTTCGTAGTTTTCGCGGACTTCAATGAGATCACTCGTGAACAATACTGATTCATCCCTGTCTAGGTGGATGAGCATGGCCAAGGTTCCTGGTGAGTGGCCTTTGAGTCTGATGAATTCGATGTCTTCGAACAATCGCGTCCGGTCTTGGTGGATGACGTGCCAGTTGAGGTCTCGGTCGAAATCTTGTTTGACGTATCCAGCACTTCCTTGCTTCGTGACACTACTATAGTAGGCAAATTTGAGTTCGTCTTCATGCACGATAATGGGGGTGTCCGTGTCTTCGAAAAGATACAATCCCCCGGCGTGATCCATATGCAGGTGCGTTTGGATCACGTAATCGATATCACTGATGCGATAACCGGCCTGACTCAGTTCGTCGTCGAGAGCGTGGTCGGCTGCGTCGTAATGTTCAAAGGCGTCGTACAGCCAGCCTGGCCAGTAACCTTCACCTGCGTCAGGGTGAGACCCAGTGTCCCAGAGGAGTGTGCCTTCTGGATGATCGATAATGAGGTTGTACACAGGGGTTTCTGCGCGTTCGACCGTCGGGTGGGGGTTGGACTTCGTTGCGACGATGTCTGTTTCTCGGTGGTAGTTTTGGTCGCTGAGGATATTGCCTCGATCGAGACCAGTAATAGTTGCGGAAACCATAGTAGTTGGTTTGGATACGAGGGGCGTTCCCAAATAGCGTCTGGGTCGACTAGGTGAGGTTATTCGCGTTCGCGGATTCGTTCGGTGTCCCGTGTCTTGGGGAAGACATCAAGGATACCGTATTCTTCGGCAAGGGCGTGGAGGGCTTCGTAGTCGTTTTCGGGGAGAGAAATCCCGTTTCGTTCGTATTCTTTCGAGATTTCGTACTCGGGTTCCCCGGGGAGGAGTAAATCTTCACCATAAGCTGCGTCTCCGGCGCTATGAGGACCAGGATCTGTCGATCGTAGGTATTTCGCGTACGCAGTGATCCGTTCTTTGATCCGTTGTCTGGTCGTGAAATCAGTGAGATCAAGAGCAACAAAGCTCGCTGCGTTCCCCCATATCGATTGGTCTTCCCCTGAGATGAACGAATCAGCGATGTTCGTTGAAAATAATTCCATCATGACCGACAACCCGAACCCTTTGTATCCGGAGGTTAACCCGCCAAGAGGGAGGATTGGGGTTTGGCCGCGAGCGAATTCATCACCGTCGCGAAGATAGTCACCCGATGAATCAACAACCCATTCTTCGGGTAGTTCCTCGTTTTTTGCGGTGTAATATCTGACTTTTCCGACGGCGACTTGGCTCGTTGCCATATCGAGAATCAGCGGGAAATCAAGCGCGTCGAAAGTCGGGATTCCAAGACAAATCGGGTTCGTTGACAATCGTGGGTCAGTACTCCCAGCTGGGGTAACCCAACGTGAATTCGGGTGGGAGACAAATCCGATGAATGCGAACCCTTCGTCGGTGATGAGTTCGGCCCATTCGCCGATGCGGCCGATGTGGGAAGTATTCCGGAGACCTACGGCCCCGATGCCGTGTTCCCGTACTTTTGATAGCAGTGAGTCAACGGCGGTACGACCGACGACTTGTCCAAAGGTTTGATTGCCATTTACGACCGCTGCTTGGTGGTGGTCGGATTCGAGCGTGGGTTCGGCGGTTGGATCGATTTTTCCTTCCTT
>CAZITY010000011.1:35092-55689 GCA_964542445.1 uncultured Halobacteriales archaeon
CGGGGACGTATTTGGCGTGGAGGAGTCGAGAGCCGTGTGAGTGGTGGCCTCGGAGGTCTGCACTGACGAGCGATTGGGCGACAGAATCGGCAGCTGTGTCGGGAGCTCCGGTTTCTCTGGCTAGGTGAGTGATAAACGTGGCGAGTTCGTATTTATCGACGCGAGTCATATGAAACTCACAGCCGCCGGTCCCCAAATAAATATGGAAATGACTAATTGGGAGTAAAAGCGGATTACTGGGTCAATCGGTGCCTATGACTGGCCGGGGTATGAACGTAGTTTTAACTCCCCGCCAGTCATTCTCACAGGCCGAATGACAGACGTGCTTGAGTCGACCGATAAGATTCTGTATGAGGTTGAGGGCAATATTGCGCGAGTTACGTTAAATCGGCCCGAGAAGATGAACGCGATGGACCCGGAGATGTACACAGCGCTCTCTGAAGCGTGGATCGAGATTCGTGACGATCCTGATGTGTGGGCGGCGATTGTTCGAGGTGCTGGTGATCGGGCGTTTTCGTCCGGCGCGGATTTAGAGAAAACCATTCGTCCGGGTGAGGGTGAGTGGGATGCGTTTTGGCGGACGCAGGAAGATATGATTCTGAATCGGGGGTTAGAGGTGTGGAAGCCGATTATTGCGGCGGTTAATGGGTATTGTCTTGCGGGTGGGATGACGTTGTTGCTAGCGACAGATATTCGGATCGCAGGTGAAGAAGCGTCGTTTGGATTGTCAGAGGTGAAACGGGGGATTCTCCCTGGGAATGGGGGGACCCAACGAACTATTCGTCAGTTGCCGTATCCGGCGGCAATGGAGTTACTGTTAACGGGCGATTTTGTTGATGCGGAAAAAGCCCACGAGTGGGGGTTATTGAATGAGGTTGTGGCACCAGAGACAGTTGATGAGACTGCCGAATCGTATGCGGAACGGATTGTTTCGAATGGGCCGCTTGCGGTACAAGCGATTAAGGAACTTGCGGTGAGAGGTCGAGATATGTCGTTATCGGATGGAATTCGACTCGAAAGTTCGTTTAACAGGCATTTACAGATGACCGCTGACGCAGACGAAGGGGTTCGGGCGTTCCGCGAGGATCGAGAACCCGAATGGGAGGGTCGATAGATGCCAGAGCGAGAGGCAGTGATTGCGGGGGTTGCTGAGGCTGACGAAATGGGGCGAGTCCTAGATAAGAATGTATTTCAATTGCAAGCTGAGGCGACGACGAACGCGTTAGCGGATTCTGGATTGAAATCTGACCAGATAGAAGGGGTGTTCGTCCAGGGGAGTGGGTATCGGGAGCGGTTTCACTTTCCGCAAGTTGCAGTGAGTGAATATTTAGGTGTTGAGCCGAAGGTTTCGAGTTCGAACGATATGGGTGGGTCGTCGTCCTATGGGCATCTGTTGTATGCGAAATTGGCAATTGAAGCAGGGATTATTGATACGGCTTTGGTCACATATGGGAGTACGTCGTACACTGATAGACGGTCGGAGACTGTTTCGTCCTTTACGGAAGGACCGGAGTTGAATCGACAGTACGAGCAGCCTTATGGAGTTGTTAATCCGATTGGACAGTACGCGCTTGCCGCTCGTCGATATATGCACGAGTATGGGGTTACGAAAGCAGAATTAGCTGAAGTTGCGGTGTCGACGAGAGAGTGGGCGAAGTTGAATCCGAAAGCGATGATGCGTGATGATTTGACCGTGGACGACGTGTTAGCGTCGGACCCGATGTGTGAACCGTTGAATAAATTGGATTGTTGTTTGATTAGTGATGCAGGTGGGGCAGTGATATTGACGGAGAAAAACACGGTAGAGGAATCGGGTGCGACGCCGGTTGAGATTGATGGGATTGCACAAACTCATACGCATGATAATATTAGCCAGATGTCGGATTTGACGAGGGCCGGGGCTTATAAAACGGCTGATTCGGCGTTCGAAATGGCTGGGAAATCACCGAGTGATATTGATGTTGCGGAGTTATATGATTCGTTCACAATCACGGTGTTGTTACTAGCAGAAGCAATGGGGTTTGCCGAACCGGGTGAGGCTGCAGAATTATTCGTATCAGGGGCGACGCGACCAGGGGGTGAGTTCCCGGTAAATACGTCTGGTGGTGGATTGTCGTATAATCATCCGGGTACGTACGGTATTTTGACGATAATCGAGGGGGTTCGACAGGTCCGTGGCGATGCCGGCGACCGACAGGTCCCTGATGTTGAAACCGTGTTGACGCATGGCACTGGTGGCGTGTTATCTTCGCATGCCACCATGATTCTCTCGGAGGCTGCGTAAGATGGTCTCGTACGATTCATGGGGAGAAAAACCTCTGCCGTTAATTGATAATGAGTCTAGGGAATACTGGGACCATGCAGCAGATGAAGAACTCGTTATCCAACGGTGTGAGTCGTGTGGTGAAACACAATTTTATCCCCGATCGATTTGTCGGCACTGCTGGAGTGACGCGGTTTCTTTCGTCAATCATGATGGTAGTGGGTCGGTGTATTCGTTTACAGTAAATCATATTCCGGGAGAAACCGGATATGCCGACGAAACGCCGTATGTAGTGTGTTTGATCGAGTTAGAATCGGGAAAGTCAAATCCAAGCGGGCGGCCCGTCCGGATGACGAGTCACCTTGTGAATTGTGCGACAGAGGATATCGAGGTGGGAATGCCAGTGCGAGTGACGTTCCGCGAAATCCAGACAGAGCCACGTATTAATCTCCCGGTGTTTGAACCAGCGTAATTCGGCCGTACCTGTCTTCGTAACTATGATGAGGGAAACTTCTTTCTGTGCATCTCTAGTGTGCACTATATGGATTCGAGCAAACAACTATACGAAAGCGATGCATCCGGGTGGCAATTGGGGGTGTACCTCGACATCAAAGAGACATTTCGCGCGCCGATTATTAATTGGATTTTCCGTTCGTTAATGGCAAACGAACCGGAGTTTACTCGGTATTTATGGGGCCAAGTGAAACCGATGTTCTTAACGAAAGAATTCGTGTCGTTCGGCGTCGAGTATCGTGACACAATTCTATCCGCGATCGAAGAAACCAGTGATGTACCAGTGTATCAACCAAGCGATTTCGATATTTCACCAGCTGAGTATGGAGAATTACGCCGACAACTCCGTACGTTCGACACCGTTGCACCTCGGCTTGCGTTATTCTTCGAAGTAGTTTACTGCGGGTTACATAATGACCTAGAGATGACCGCCCCTCGGGGTGTCAATAGTACTGCGCCATTCTCGCTGACACACGATGAACTACGAGACGGGTCGCCAACGATGATCGATGCAACATCAATACCCGATAGTTTATCCGGGACGATAGAGTCGCTTCAAGAATTTCACGGAATCGATACCGGGATTCCGAGTATCTATCGGTGTTTAGCGCAATGGCCAAATGCACTTCGCACAATCTGGGATGATGTAGCACCTGTGCTCACAGAGCCTGGGTTCGACACTGCCGATGAGGAAACCACATCCCTCTTATCTATACAGGCTACTTCATCCGGGTATTTCCCTGTGATTCAGCCGGAAGGGCTCAAAGCGGTAGGTTTCGCGCAGTCAACGATAGATGACGTAACTGAGTTAATTGATGAATTCTACCACGGCCCCGCAGATACCGTGTTACTTACGCTACCGATTTATGCATCGACAGTAAATGCCAGTGGTCAGCGATCTTTTCCCTAGGGCTCAAACGAAACGTTCGTAACCGTGTCGACAACTCCGGTCACCGAGTGGATCTCATCGGCTACCACCCACGGCAGGTCATTGGAATCTTCAAGCGACAATTGGGCGATGATATCGTACTCCCCGGTGACAACGTGCACATTGGTTACTTCGTCAATGGCTTCGATTGCAGAAGCCGCTTGACTAACCGCCCCAGCATCGACATAAACGTTCACATACGCATCAGTCATAGTCCTCGTGAACTAGGTCGGGATAAAATCCTATACGAATATCAATACCGGTAATTATTACCGTTACCGATGGGTTAGGTTTCGAAGCCAGGTTCGCGATCAGTCAAAAATGCTTCCATCGCTTCCCGTTGGTCATGCGTCCCAAAGCACCGCGATGCCACACCGATACTCTGGTGCATACCAGCTTCCAATCCTAGGGACCGCCATTGGCGGAACACATACTTCTGCCATTGTAACACCATGGGACTTTTTGTCCCAAGTTCTGCTTCCTTCTCAGCAATAACACCCGCGTAGTCCCCTGATGGCACGGCGGCGTTAACAAGCCCGAGTGATTCAGCGGTCGATCCCGTTATGGTTCGGCCTTCGTAAATCAGTTCTTTGGCAGTTTGTCTCCCCACATACTCGAGTAACAACCCGCCCATAATGACCGTCGGTAACCCCACATTCACTTCCGGCAATCCAAGATTCGACTCAATTGTAGCGAATCGATAGTCACACGCGAGCGCGAGCTCAAACCCAACCCCTAGTGTGTAGGTTCCACAACTACAAATCGAAACGATATTTCGCTCCCGAAGGGCTTGAATCATATCGTAAAACGATGCAAGTAAATCCCATCCCTCATGTGGAGAATACGACTGTGCCCGCGATAAATCCAGCCCAGCACTCAATCCCCGAGTCGCTGGCTCGGATTCACTTTGATCAGCCGTAATCGTTACAATACCAATATCAGACGGAATGGCCTCAATACTCTCCCGTATTTCAACTGCCCGATCAGGATCAAGCAAATTCAATTCCCCAAAATCCCACACTAACCGCCCAACATGACTAATCGTATCATCCCGCTCGAAACTAACACTCATCCATAAACCGCCTTCGAACAACCGCAAAGGTGTTTTGGATACGAAAATCCCCGTAAATCCCGACAATAACGACAACCTGTACAGTCCTTACTCTAACCAATCCGGATCCGTTCTCGGCGGACTAAAAATATCGATTGCTAACATCGTTTCGTCAGTATTGTTTTCCGCCGCGTGTGTTTCGTGGCCCCGGATAGCGTACGAATTCCCCGCGTCAACATCAATACTCCCGTCATCCAACACAAACGTCTGCGTCCCCTGATATACGAACCCGACTTGTTCGTGATGATGCGAATGATCAGGTATCCGAGACCCAGGCTCCATCTGTAAATGTTGAATGCTCATTCGATCACCAACGGCGAGTTGCGTGAGAAAGACCCCTTCCATCGCCTCAACGGTTTCCTGACCCGATTGCCTGACATAATCCATGAGACAGTCACCGTCGGCCGGGATAATAATCTTCATGAATCACCAATCCAAGACCAACCCCCCGGCGAACCTCACATACGCAACACTCAAAACCACCGACCAGCCAATACAATCAATCTGACCGAAACTACTCGTCGTATACGAATTACGAATCCAATAGCGACGAATCCCCATGTGACTCCTGAAGTCCACGAAGATACTCCTGTTGCTCCTGAAGTTTATCCGGCATTTCATCGAACACATACTCGAACATCCGATCAGGATCCGACGTAGCCAACGCTTCCGCTTCACTCACTAGTGAATCAACCCGCGAAGCCACCTCTGCCCGCACCGATTTATCTCGACCATCATCAAGCCGCCCTGTACGGCGTAAGAACGATTCAAACCGAATGATCGGATCTTTTTCCTCCCACGCCTCGACTTCCTCATCACTCCGGTAACTCGTTGGGTCATCAGACGTCGTATGCGCCCCGAACCGATACTGTACCGACTCAATCAATGTCGGTCGACACGCCGAATCCCCTGATCGAGCTCGTTGAACAGCGTCACTGGTTACCTGATACACTGCAAGCGGATCCATCCCATCAACCTGTACCCCTGTGAACCCATACGCATCTGCTTTTTGTGCGAGGGTGGTGCTTGCTGTTTGCTTCCTGCGCGGTACCGAGATCGCGTACTGGTTGTTATTACACATGAATACGCACGGCACATCAAATACCCCCGCGAAATTCAAGCCTTCATGAAAATCACCCTCCGACGTCGCCCCATCCCCGAAATGACAGATCGTTACAATAGGATCATCCGCGTACTTCGCCGCCCACGCAAACCCCGTCGCATGCGGCACCTGACTCCCGATCCCGATGTTTATTGGGAAAATTTGTTTCTCTGCCAACCACGCATTCCCCTCCTCATATCCCTTCCAATACAACAAATACTCAGGACCGATATCCCGCGCCACTACCGCCCCATGTTCACGGTATTGATAAAAAATCCAATCAGTACGATCTAACGCCATCGTTGATCCAATTTGGGTCGCTTCTTGTCCCCGTGACGGCGGATACGTCCCTAAACGGCCCTGACGCTGCAACCGAACCGCCCGGCCATCCAATTCCCGAGTCAACACCATATCCCGATACATCCCGATTAGCTCTTCGTCACTCAAATCCGGGATTGAAACGCCATCGACAACCGACCCATCAGGCCGAAGAATTCGAAAAAGCTCACCGGCATCCCCACCCTCCATACGAACACTCTACACCGGGGTAACTAAATAATCGCGTGATCCGATCAGTACGCCTCGTTCGTCACAAGATAATCAGCGATCCGTTGCGCCCCTGTAGCCGCCGCAAGATCCGGCTGATTCGGCGAAATCAATTCAATATCCCGCTGGATCACATCGCTAAGACGAGCTTCGAACTCCTCCGCGATACCAGGAATACACGCCATTCCACCGGTGAGAACAATTGGCTTACTCAACGACAACTGATACACCTTCATGTAATCATTCGCTAATAACGGTAAAAATTCGTTCGCGACCGTATCAACAACATCATCAAGATACGTGTTACACGCATCCATGACGCTTCGCTCGATCGTGAATTCATGCGATCCGCCGCCAGGCTGCTGAATCACATCAGTAAACGGCTCGAAATCATTGAAATCAGCATGCGCCTCTTTGTACTCTCGCGCCGTTGTCCGATCGACTTTAACCCGACCTTGCGTTTCCTCCTCGATATTACTCACAATATCCCGATCAACCTCATTCCCAGTTACACCACCAGTCGAATACGGAACAATTTGTTCACCGCGTCTATAGGCAGACACTTCCAGATTCGTTGATCCCATGTTTATCGTAAGGAAGATCTGATCAATCGCGTCTAACCCATCACCAAATGCTGGAATGGCGCCGCACAGTGATTCTGGATAACTCCGGACGAGCTTGTTACCAATTGGGCTTTCATCAATGACCCCCTCCAAATTCGCGATCCCTTTCTCATTATCAATTGTCGGAATTACATACACGACGACGCTATCCGACGGCACGTCATTTGCTTCAACAAAACGCTTGAAAAACCGGCTCGCAAGCTCAGCACGATCATCATCTTCCGGCAACCCAGACCGCAACATATACTCAGCTTCATCAGGATACTGCACTGCCGCCTCCTCCCCATAGAGCACCCGCTCATCACCTGTGATCGCATCCTCATAAAGTGCTAAACAAGTCAGCGTTGGATATTCCGAATGTCATTATCATCATCAGGGTGCGACAGGACGGTCCGAGTACTTCCGAGTTTCACGCCGACGGGCGTTACTGAGGAATCGGTACTGTCCGAGGAATTTTCAGCTGAGTCACTTGCTTCTGCTTCACTCATACTCACAATCGAACAAACCCTTACTATTAACATTTTAGCGTTAATTATCAATAAGAATAATAACTAGGTGGCTAGTTCTCAAAATCAGAACCGACTGACTCCACGAACCACACCCGTCTAGACCCGCCAAAAAGCAATCTGGCTAAACCGAGACCGAACACCCAACGCTACAACCCCGGCGAGCACGAAGAACACGGCCATTACCAAAAACGCAACCGTAATAGTCCATTCATCAATAACAGCTCCGAGAAACACCGGACTAACCAACCCGCCGACGGAACTCCCGGTGAACACAAAACCAAAACTCCTCCCAGTCGACCCAGACGCCGATAACGAACTCACCAATTTATCCCGCGAAGGAAATATCAATCCATATGCCCCGCCGATTACACCGAACGAGATTATGAGCGACACCGACCCAATCGAAACGATACCTGAAACCACGACACCCGTTGTTACCGCCGCAATACCCAACGCCACAGCGATTACATACTGAGGATCAAACCGATCCGCCAACACTCCACCTAAAAGAATACCAACAGCCGTAATCGCAAAAAACCCGGTTAACGCCGTGTTACCAATACTTTCTGAAAACCGGAATGCATCAATCGCCAATAACGGCGTGAACGTCTGAATACCTTTACTCCCCATCGTACTCACAGCAAAAAACACGAACATGATCAAGATTCCCGGTTGCATGAACGCCTCCAAACTCCCTACTCGCGGGGAACCATCTTCTTCATCTAACGACGTATCCACCGGTCCATATACCAATCGCAAACTCACCCATGCAAACACTGCATACAGGATCCCAACTATCCCAACCGTGATCAAGGCTACTCGCCAACCAAACACCAACCCAATCGTACCGGTAACAACCGGTGCCAACGCAAATCCCGCATACCCCCCGAATGTGTGGATACTGAAGAATTTCCCTTGATTATCCTTAGTGCTTGCCGCCTCAATTAACGGATAATCAGCCGGATGAAACGCGGACTGCCCGATACCTGACACCGTCGCAAACAACAATAACGCGAAATACGAATCAGCGAATCCCGCGAACAATACCCCCGCTGCAGTCAAACTGACACCAATCAGAAACACGATCGATTCACCGATTCGATCCACTAACTCACCAAACGGCACCTGGAGCAACATCCCAACCGAAATCACAGAAATAATCAAACCAAGTTGCGTGTTAGAAAATCCAAAATCAGCCCGTAATAACGGAAACAATGGAGGAAACACTAACAGATAAAAATGCGAAAGTAAATGCCCCCCAGTCACCACGCCAACAATATACTCGGTCCGCCCGAAATCCAGAGAGACCATCGACTCACCGCTACCTTACGGGCCGGGTAAACTGTTACGTATTACCGTTAACCCGCCGAATCTCGATACAACGCCGTCGAATCAGAAACCAAGAATTCATCAATATCACCACGAGACAACTCTTCCGCCATCTCCTCAGCTTCGACCGACGAATTCGCTGCAATCACTAATTCTAGCCCAGACGATGGCGAATGGACTACCACTAGATCTTCCACTCCACCAGTATACCCCTCAACACTAACCCGGTCGCCGTTCACCGAAAGCCCAGAACCCATGCTCGGATATGTCTCTATATAATCAAAAGTCGTAATAAGTACATCAATGTTCGCCGGGGTACTCACCGATTCCTCCAGCACTACCGAGGGTTGCCCGCCAAAGACCACCGTACTATCCCTACTAACGGACTGTGCAACAGGAAGTAATCCGGGTTCAGTATATTGTATTGTTGGATTAGAACCGGCGATAGCCGGGTAATCAATGAGCGATCGATCACGATCACCACCGACCAAGAATGAGACCATATTCGATATCAAGGTTGGGTTGTCATTGATCAGATAATTCCCTTTGGAGATAAACGAACTATCCCCAATCGCGAGTACATTGTCACGGCGGACCCCTACCGAGAAGGTATCCTGTGAGCCGCTCTCCAACTGGGTGCCCGAATCCGTCCGCAACACAGTCTGCCCCTCTCTTGATGATACCACTGCCGCGGTCTGCAATGACGCGCGGTTTATTCCCTCAGCGACACTCGCTGACGTTCCCTCAGCGTAAATGTGCTGATAATTACCTTCGTTCTCCTCCATGTTGTACAAATACCCACCACTAAATCGAATATTAAATGCCGAAGTTAACTGACCAAACTCGCTTTCAATCTCTAACAATGCCACTCCTTGGGAAGATAATCTCCGAGGCTCCCCAAGAAGCACTACTCGACCGCCATCCTCAACAAATTGTGAAACGCGGTCTGCCCTGATGCTATTATACGCGCGGCCAGGATCGATGATAATCAACGAATCAGCTTCTCCAAGTTCAAAATCAAACCGAGTGGAAGAATCCAAATACTCCACCCTATACCCGGACGCCGTTATCGCGCTTTCGAGAACGTCACGTTGATCAGCACTGATTCGGTTACGATGTGCCATATCGATCATTACCACCCCCGGCGCTGACGATTCATTCACCGAAATTTGTCCACTCGCTGGTGCCTGTTCCGGGAGCACCCCCTCGAACTCAGCATACGCTTGCGCTTGGGAATCCGGCATTACAAGCGGCGGCGCAATCATCGACCCCATCACTACCAGCACGGTTACGAGGACTGACGCAACCAATACACCCAATCGAGCGCGACGACTACGGGGCAACCGTGGCATTCGTATTCACCCCCTCTGTCGTTACCGCACTCAGATTATTCCGAACTAGTGCCGTCTTCACAACCGACGGGGGCAACATCACTGCATGCGGCGCGACAATAGTTTCCGGAGTCCCAACGAAATACGATGGATCAACACGATCCTTCCGATCGACATCAGCCGATACAAACGCAGCATTCGTTACAAACAACACCGGTTCTTGTGGACTCCGCACAGAGACAGAATACCGGCTCAAATCAGCCTGCTCGGCAGCTGAATCAATCGCATCTTCTACAGTCCCATATTCATCAGCGATTCCATTATTAATCGCCTCACTCCCCGTCCACATCTCCCCGCTCGCAACATCCGCCCGAGATAAGACCAACGCATCCCCCCGATTAGTCATCACCGCATTCACGAACGAATTTTTCATTCCCTCAACCTTGTAATACCAATCTCGCTGATCAGCTCCAGTTAATTTCTCCGGACCAGTCGCGATGAGAAAATCCACGGGAGGTAAATCCTGCGGGAGCGTCATGAACACCCCGACATTTCCGATCAATGACCCAGGTTTTACGTAAATTTTGTCAGCTCCAACAGCAGCGTGATACGCGCCGGATGCAGCAATTGCATCTACTGCTGCGACGACCGGCATTTCGTCGGCAGTTTCAGAGATAGCCATATACATCTCCTCGCTCGGGGCCACAGATCCGCCTCCACTATTGATTTGGAGAACAACTGCCTTTATGGACGGATCGTCCCGTGCTTCCCTTAATTGTGCGACAACCTGGGCGCTAGATTGGCCATCGATCCCACCAAAAATCGGGATCACCATTACATCGCCGGATGTTTGGGATGACGCCATCGGTCCGACAACGGGTGCGATTTGGAGGCCGACCAAGACACCCAGGATTACAATCACTATATAAGATCGAGATGCCTTGGAGAGGACAGATTTTGAACGCTCCCACCACCGACTATTACCGACGGCGCGTAATCTTCCCTTGATCCGAGGCATGCACTACTCAATACGATGGACACCGCAGAGGAATATCTTTCGGCGAATCATATCAGGATAGAAGTACAACTGTCTCCACTCATCGAGAAATAAATCCCGCGAATCCTGCGAAAAACAGCTGGGTGATACCCGTTCAATCGAACTGTGAGCGATATTCATTGAATTATGCTTCTTGGATGTTTTCCCCGCGATGTAACCGTTGTGCGATCCGGAATGTTTGTTCGCCTTCGCCTCTCGTCGGGGTATGTGCCGCCAGATACCGTGCTATCGCGACATATATCACGTGTTTCCGATCTAGTGAATCCGAGGCATCGAGTTGGTTGAAGCCAGCCTCAAGATTCTGTCGTGGATGAAACCCGATATCCTCCCGGAGTAACACTCGACTCAATAACTGGCGTAGAGCAGTAGTATCACCCTGCGTTCCGAGGTATTCACTCACCAATCGTGCAGCGTGATTCACTTCAGTGTTATCGGGACGTTCCAGTTCAAATTGCTCTTCGAGTTCCGCTAATATGGGTTCGCCTGAACGAGTCGATGATTCGACTGCTGGGAGTGGCGTTGGCGGCATATTCAAATACCGATCGAGATAGATACTCATCGCACCAGTCAATACCGCGCGGTAAATCGGGAGCCCACTAGTTCGGTGGCTGAGTGAATGGACCGCATTTGCGTAACTAAATGTATGGTGAACGGTGTTCCAGTCACTGAATTCGTTCGTGACGCCAAAGTGCGCGATCCGTTTGGCACTAGCGAGCGCGAGAGCACCCGCTAGTTGTTCTCCAGTTGCGCCACCTTGGATAGCGGTAAGAATAGCGTCACTGATATGGTCTGGATCGTCACCGAGTAACGTTTCGATAAATGAGTCCGGTTCACGCCAAATTTCTTGATTGCCATCCGTTATTGCTGTCGGTAATTCGGTGTAAGCGTTGGTAAGGAGCGCGATGAGATCGGTTGGTTGGTTCCAGGAAGATGCTTCTTCTTGACGATCGGCGTTTGCTAAGCCAGGGATAAGACTAGGGAGTAGGTCGTCGGCGTGTTCCCATCCAATGTGGTCAAGGAGTTCGAAAGCTTTGTTAATGAAATCGAGTTGGTGACCGTTATCGAGGTAGATGTGATCGGTGGCGGCGGTGATGAGGAGTGTGCCGAGTTCCGTGGGGGAAGACTCTGATTGGATGGCGGTTCGAAGGACCCGGATGGCACCGGGGGAATCGCGGACTTCGATTGTGTCTTTGAACCACTGTAGAAGCCGGTCGGTGTCGTGATTTTTTGTTTGGAAGGGGTCCTGGGGGAAGAATGGTGGTTCACTGTTGCAGTCAGTCGCGACGCTCCGTAATCCCCAATAGAGAGCACGTTGCGTGTTTGCTTCATTGGTGTGTCTTGTTATGTTGGCCATTGCACTGAGTGTGGTGAGGCCGGGGCCCCAGCCCCCTTCACGATAGGTGGCTCCGTATTTGGCACCGGTGGTAAGTGGGATCGATTGTGGGACATCGTTGGTCGATAAGCCGATGATGGATTTTGCGATGACGAGCGAGAGATTTTCTTTAAGTCCGGTTTGCAATCGGTGTGTCCAGTGTTCTTCGGGGTTGTGTTGTTCCGCGGTGGGATTGATGTAGAGTTTCCCGTTATGTGTTTTCACGGGGTAGGTTTGGACATCATCTGCCCAGGGGTCGAACGTGTCCCCACCGGTGATGTCAAATCGTGCGTGGTGCCATGGACATGTCAAGATGCAATCCTCGATGGAGCCTTTGGTGAGGGGGAATCCCATGTGCGGACAGCGGTTGTCAATTGCGTGAAACGTTTCGTTATGGTAGAAGACACCGATTGAGTGACCGTTCGTAGTGACGATTGTTGGTGAATCCTCTTTGAAGTCCGTTGTGTCACCGATCTCGATGTAGTTGTCAGGAATTGGTGGCATCAAGATACCGTCTCTGGTTGTAGGGGGAACGGATGGTTCGAGCCGATTCGATGCTACGAGGCATCTTTAGGGGTACGTCGTGGAATGAGTTAATTTGTGCGTCGAGTGGTGGTGTGGATACGGGGAATTATACGGTGAAACCGAGTAGTGTTGTACATGGCGGAGGAATTGGCTGGTGGTGTTTATTGGTTGTCGTTGGGGTGGCCGACTCCGCTTGGGGGAAATGCGTTTCTCGTTGACGATGGTGAAGTGACTCTTATCGATGCCGGTTTGCCGGTGAATATTAATTCGTTACGGGGTCAAATCAATGCGGCTGGGTATTCTGTTTCTGCGATTGATCGGGTGTTGATTACGCATTATGATATCGATCATTTCGGTGGGTTATCCAGGTTAGTGCCGGCGTTGGATGCGCCGGTGTATCTCGGGGAACAGGATCATGCGTTGTTGCAGGGAACGTGGGATCCGCCGTTATTGCACCATAAGGGATTGTTTCATCGTGTGTTGCGGTTCGTGTATCGGGTCCCGGGATCGCTCTCGTATTATCCGCTAGCGGATGGTGAAGAGGTTGGGGGGTTCCGGGTGATTCATACGCCTGGGCATAATCCAGGGCATGTGATTTATTATCATGCTTCGACTGAATCGGTGTTTTTAGGGGATTTGATTTGGGAGTCAGGTGGCGAGTTGACACCACCGGTTTGGCTGGATTCCTATGATGTTAGTGAAATACATTCGAGTATTTCGAGGGCTGTTGATTCGTTGCCGTCATTTGAATTAGCGTGTATGGCCCACGGGTCGCCGATTCAATCGGATGGGTCTGACCGGTTACGGTCGGTAGCCGTTCTACTCGGTGAGGCAGAGTGAATGGGTCTAATTGTATTCGCGCCAGCGGTACCCACAGTTTTGGCATTTAAAAAACCGGGTTGGTGGTTCATCGGCTGATGCGGTTTGTTTAATCGTATACCACGCTTTGGTGTGCCCGCAATCATCACAGGTTACGTCGGTCGCGGTTGGTTTTCCTTCAAATTCCATTCCTTCTTCGGTCTCAATCACATCGTTGTCTTGTTGGTTGATCGTCGAGGTGTATTGAGCAGATAATTCTGTGTCTTTAGTATGTCGATACCCACAATTCTGACAGACCATTTCGTTGTTGTCGGCGTGCATGAGTGAGCCGCATTCGTCGCAAAATTGCATCGCTCTTTTATTGGAAATATCGCTAATGTGAGTTAATTCTCTCGCTCTCCAGAGTCTAGGTAGTAGGATTCGGAAAGATGGGAAGTTCGTTAAACCCAAATCACTTGGGATAAGTGTGTCGGGTATGGTTCGTATTGATCATGCAGTCCTCGAAGAGTTCGTTGCGGCGTTAATGGAAACATCGGGAACTACATCAGAGGCCGCAGAACAAGTGGCTGAATCCCTCGTGTCAGCTAATTTACGGGATCACGGGTCCCATGGTGTGTTGCGCGTTCCGATTTATGTTGATTTAGCTGAGAATGGGTCGGTGAATCCAAATGGTGACCCAGAGATTACGCAGGCAGGTCCGATGGTGTCGATCTCGGGGGATAATATGTTTGGGCAGGTTGTCGGTCGGTTGGCGGTGGATCGTGGTGTTGAGGTGGCGGAGGAGTATGGCGTTGCGTGCGTCGGGATTGGTGCGTCAGCGCATCTCGGGAGAATCGGAGAGTGGGCAGAACGAGCAACGGATCAAGGAATGATGTATGGGAGTTTCGTGAAGTCACGGTCGGCATCGGTGACGGTACCGGGGTCTGTTGAACGGTTGTTGTCCACTAATCCGATTACGTGGGGTGTGCCATCGTTCGGAGCGTTACCATTCCCATTAGTGCTCGATATGGCCACGAGTCAGGTTGCGCATGGTAAAATCCGTGAGAAAGCGTTGAAAGGAGAGCCGGTCCCGGAGTCATGGACGATTGGATCTGATGTAGAGGAGTTAACGGATGCTGAGGCGTTCGAGGAGGGTGAGGGGGCACTGATGCCTCTCGGCGGTCGAAGCGCTGGATATAAGGGGTACGGATTGTCCGTGATGACGGAATTGATTTCTGGTATTTTTGGGGATGAGCCGGTGGTGGGGGAACATGATCACACCAGTGGAATGAATGATGCGGCATTCATTATTATCGATCCGACGCGTTTTTCTTCTGCGGAGCAGATCCGTGATCGGATTGCTGCAATGGCTGAGTATTTCGAGAACGCAAAACGACTAGAGGAGCTACCGATTGGTGAAGCTGCGCGGTTTGACGAGTTATTGTTGCCAGGGGAAGCAGAATATCGGTTGGATAAAAAGCGCCGGGAGGAGGGGCTTGAGATCCCGGATGATATTGCGATTCGGCTTCGGGAGTTTGCAGCTGAGCAGGGAGTCGAGTCTGTGGTGCCGAGTGAGTTCGCTGCACTATAATTAGGGCCTGATACGTCGCTTGCGGGTTAGATTTGAAGCTGAGTAGTGATAGTGGCCATAACAACGAGAAGGCCGGCTAGTATCGCGATCAGATCGATTTTGTCGAACTTGAGTGCTGGGAGGGTTGGGTTCCAGGCGAAGCATCGTGTCTGGAGGGCGTTTGAGTATTGGTTCGATTGCTGGAATAAGAGGATGAGAGTGTTTGTTGTGAGGAGTTCTATTTGGCGAGTAACTGGTCGTGATTGGCTTAATCGCGCTTGCATTGCGGCTCGAAGTTGGGTGATGGCAGTGATGATTCGGGGGAAGATATGGAAAATGATCATGACACCAACACCGAGAAATTGGCCTGGTTTTCCAGGGATGGTACGTTGGATTGCGGCGCGGGAATCACGGGGGGCGGTTGTATGGATATAGACAGTACTGATGAGGATAAGGAGAGCGACGCGGTAGCTTGCGATAGCTGGTGGGAAGGCTTCGGTAAGGGAGAACCATGGCGGTTGGATAGTGAGGCCTTCGAGTACGGGGGCGAGGAGGAGGACGATAGCGACGAATCGGTACGAGTAGATGGTTTCGGACAAATTCAGATGAGCGGTGGTGACTATCGCGATGACCCCAAGTGTTAGAGCGGGGAGGATTAGTGGTGATACAAGTATGATGGGGACTGCACAGCATAGTTGGAGGAATAGTTTGGTCCGTGGGTCGAGGGCATGGGCGAGTGAGGTACCGGGGTGGTAGGTCAACACGGTGGTCTGACACCGTATTCTGGGAGTTCGTGTACCAGTTCAGTTGGTTCGTCGTCTCGTTCGATCAGGCCGTCGTGTAACACGAGGAGGCGGTCGGCGACATCAATGAAATCATGGAGGTCGTGGGTTACGACGATCACACCTGTACCTGTCTCGTGTAATTCTAGGATGTGGTCGAATACGTCGGTGCGTGCGTGGTAGTCTAGGCCGGTGAGGGGTTCGTCGAGGATTAAGTAATTCGGTTTCATGGCGAGGGCACCAGCGATCGCGACTCGGGCCTGCTCACCGTCCGATAAATCCATGATGGTTTGTGTAGCTTTATCTTCAAGTCCGACGGTGGTTAGCGCGGTTCGTACTCGGTCATTGATTGTTTCGGTTGGAAGCCCGAGGTTTTCTGGGCCGAACGCGATGTCTGCCTCAACGGTGGGTGCAACAAAACTGTCTCGTGGATTCTGGAAGACGAATCCGACGCGTTGTCGGGTTGTTACGAGGTTATCGGTGACGGTGGATCCATCGAGTGAAACGGTGCCGGTATCGGGAGTGAGAAGGCCATTGAAATGTTGGACGAGCGTGGTTTTCCCAGACCCATTGGGACCAGCGATTATCACATAGTCACGTTCGGGGATTTCGATTGATATTCCTTGCAGGACAGGGGTTTCATCATACGCGAAATGGAGGTTGTCGGTCCTGATCATTGCGCCCGGATGAGATCGTTTCTTGTGATCCCGATGGCAGCGATTATTTTGGCTCCCTCAAACGGCAGGAATGGGACGGCGCCGAGGAGGATTGCGGATGTGAGACTGAGGTTGAGGATGAGCATCATTCCGATGACGCCGAGAGTGTATATGATGAGTGTCCCAGAGATGAGAGCAACTAAGAGTCGGAAGACAGAGACTTGATCAAGTGGTTTGATATCCATCCCGTGGTGCGTGATAAAGCCGATGGTAAACGTAGCGATTGGGAAGGACCAGATGAATCCGGTTGTTTGGCTGAAAAAGAGGTGATTGAGGCCGGCGTTGCCTTGGCTGAACACGGGCGCACCGAGGGCACCGGCGGCGATATAAAAGATTAGTGAGGCGGTTCCCCATCTCGGGCCGAGCAGGATGCCAGTAAGGAATACGGCGAGCACTTGGAGGGTAACGGGGACAGGCGAAAATGGGTTGGGGAATGCGACATACGAACAGGCTCCGATGAGGGCGGCAAAGAACGCGGCGCGAACGATGTTATCTACGGTTGTTTTTTCGACAAGATCGACTTGTTGTGTTGAAGTAGTCATAGGAGGAGTTGGATGTCAGTGAGTCAGCGACAGTGCTCTACTCGTTTCGTTAACCCAATAGAAGTATTTAGTTAACGGTGCTGGAGTAATCGTTCAAACTAGATCAATAATCAACTCGTTATGACAGATCTACTAGGAAGATGAAGTATCATCACGGGCGCGCTGGATCGCGGTAATTAATTCATCACGGTTCCGCGTTATTTCTTCGGGTGATTCGGAATACGTAAAGAACCCTTCTCCCTCACCAATACCGGTGCGGCCCTGTCCGATATACCCTGTCAGAACAGGATTGGCCTGGGTATCGTTACACAACTCGGGACTGATATCATCTAATACTGTTTTGAACAAATCAAGTCCAGCGATATCGATTGTTTCAAGCGGACCGATGGCAGCGGTTCGCGTAGCATAGCCATCTCGAATCGCCTTGTTCACGTCCTCCGCTGACGCAACACCATTTGCTACTAGGTGAAGGCATTCGCGGAGGACAGCACTTTGAACACGGTTCCAAACGAACCCCGGGATGTCTTTTTCGACAAAAATAGGGTCTCGATCGATGTCCCTGATGATCGTCGACAGGGTATCGATGGTTTCCTGGGTGGTTTCTGTCCCACGGACAATCTCCACTGGACGAAGCAAGTACGGAGGATACCACCAGTGACACCCCACAATCCGATCAGCTACAGATAAACCGGTGGCGATATCCGTGATAGGAATCCCCGACGTATTGGTAGCTAGAATAGCCTCGGGATGGGCATTGTCATCGAGTAATTTGAAAAGTGATCGTTTGGTATCGAGATCTTCCGTGACGGTCTCTAGGATGAGATCGCTACTAGCTACGGGATCTATGAGTGTCGTCGTATATGTGATTCGCTCTTGAATGGATTCGGGTGAGGATTCAAGGAGATTCTCTGCATCAAGAAAATCCAAAGTAGTCGTAATTCGTGTTTCGGCGTCGTCAATGTTTGATTGTTTGTGATCGATTAGGGTCACAGCATGATTGTGATCGGCGAATTGGATCGCGAACCCGTGCCCCATATCACCTGCACCGATAATTGAGGTGGTTAGTGTGGTCATGGTGGCGAGTAACCCCTACAAATGGTTAGGTATTTGTCTCACACTGAAAACCAATGCACGCTCTAGGCGTAAGGATCGTTGCTGGTACAGATTAGTTGTCAGCGTCCGGGTCGTCTTGTCGGTACCCGAGAACCACGAGATACAGCATTGCCACGACAAAGATTACGATTGCAATTGATGCGATAATACCAGTGATTCCGAGAAAGCTCATGTGAAATTATTGCAAATCAACCATTATAGAACTAACCACCGGTTCTCAGCTTGAACCAGCCGGGTAATAGATAATATGATCCAAAGAATACGAGTATTTGAATCGCTGAGAAAAAGTCCTACCCCGATCCGTTCACGACCACTGGAATCCGCGGGGAGTATAGGGTGGATCTAGGGGGCTTGGTGGAACGTCGGGATGTGGTTTTGGGACATTATACGGACGTGGCGCAACATCGTTTGGTGAATCGGGGTAAAATACTGAGGCGAGTGCCTGAATGTGTTCGCGGCCGACGCCCAATTCGAACTGCCCACCGCCATACATGGTGATGTTTTCTTGCTGACAGTACGCGATTGTTTCGAGTACCGATTGAACTGAACCGAACCGTGATGGTTTGATGTTGATGTGGGACGGTTTGAAAGGGAGAGATTCGATGGACGTCTTATCGGTAATCGGCGCATCCCATGAAACGTTTTGATCAGATTGAGTGAGCAATGTTGTGATTTCAGTCGATGTTTGGGGATCTTCGATGATGACACCAGGAAATCGATCGATGATTTCTTCATAGAATTCTGGTGGGCTGCCGGCAGTGAGATCGTCTTCTTCGTAGTGTTCTTTGAAATCGAGAATACGAACAGCACCCGTATCTGCAAGTTCCTGGATGAGGTCAGTTGACCAGTCAGAGGACGGGTCGAGTTTGAATTCGAGTGACGGATCGATATCGAGCCATGCCCGCACCCGATCAATCGTCGGGGGCGCACCGAGTCTCGTACTCACAACAAACCGAACCGGATCATATTCTCGGTCTAGTGCCGAAGGCAGGGATAAATCGCCTTGGGTTAATGCGGAATCAAGCGCGGCGCTCTCGATTGCCCACCGACGGTAATGACGGAAATCCTCACGATCTGGGGTTGTCCCAGCAAACAAATCTTGGTCCCCAACCTGATCAGAAAATTCATCGAACGTAAAGGAGCCTGTTAGCTCAATCTCCTCTAACTGTTCCGGGAATTGGTAATGGTGCTCTGCTTCATAGATAACATCCTCTCCAATGCCACGTTCACCATTCCCCATGAACGTCAGTTGGGTCGTTGTGCGCGTAAAATCACTCGAGGTTTCTTCCTCAAACTGCTCAAGAGATACCGATTCAATGGTTACTGGAAGCTCCGAAATTCTCTCATACATAGAAAGTAGAGTAATACTACTAGTTCGAACTGTTTACGCTGATAGATTACTTTCAGCAATTAACAGCGAAGTTCCGGTTCATAAAAATTCCGCTAAGTGGTCAATATAATAATTGAATTGCGTTTCGACTTGGGTCGGTTCATGAACAACCGGCCCAATTATCACTTCATTAAATCCTGCCCCTTCATACTCGGTAAGCTGATCTATCACATCACTAACTGTTCCAGATAAATACCTCGACATCACATCCCGATCTGACCCATCTTTCTCTTCATACAGAAATTGTTGTTTTTCATGTGCGATACTCGCCTCAACACCCGGCACCAGATGTAACCAGTTCAACCCGATTTTCTCAAGCGTCGCCGGATCCCGGCCATGCGCATCAACGTAGTCCGTGATTTCCCCCCAATCAGATTCCAATTGACTCGGGAGCAATGACGACGCCAACCAACCATCACCATATTCCAAAATCCGATGCTTAATTGGTTCCGGTACGACCCGGCCAGAATCAGTTTC
>CAZITY010000012.1:0-53711 GCA_964542445.1 uncultured Halobacteriales archaeon
GGCACGGTCGAGTTCGTCAAGCACCTCGAGCGTGAGCGCATTCATTCTGTGGGCGCGATCCAATTCGATGTACCCGATATTTTCCGTGATTGTAACGGTGAGTGTTTCGTACTGCCCTGACAGAGAGTCAGTGCCAGTGTCGTCGTAGAACCCCCGATCTGTCTCTGCGTATTCAACCAATAAGGAGGATGGTCGGTATCGATCTTCGTTCGAGTCGGAATACCACTCCCGTAAGTGGTCGACCAGCGACGATATCCCGTGTTCATCTGCGAGTGCAGCTGGGCCCTGGGGGAAGCCAGCTCCGAGTTCTAACCCGGTGTCAACTGTGTCGGGTGTTGCTACGTCACTTTCGATGAGTTTTGCCGTTTCGTTCGCCATGACGGCGAGGAGGTGTTCTTCGATCTCATCGGATGCCTGATCAGCAGGAATAACAACTCCTTCTTCAGTGTAATCATAGAATCCCTTGTCCGATTTCCGACCGAACTCCTCGGTATTGGTTTTCTCGAGTAATATCGGGGCTGGTTCGTAGGCGTCCCCGAGTTGTTCGTGCATGTAATGAAGAATGTCAACGGCGATATCGAGCCCGACATGATCCGCTAATTCAAACGCGCCCATCGGGAGACCCATTTGGTATTTCGTCGTACTGTCGATAGTCGCGATAGTGGCTTCATCTGTTGAAATGAGCCACGCTGCTTCGTTTAACAAGGGAACGAGGATGCGATTGACGACAAACCCAGCCGTGTCTTTTTGCACACGGATGGGTGTTTTGTCGAGCGATTCGACGAACGCTTCGGCCAGTTCTAGGGTTTCTGGATTCGTGTGATCGCCAGTGATCACCTCAACCAGTTCCATCCGGACCGGCGGATTGAAGAAATGTATGCCGCAAAACCGATCCGGGCGGTCTGTGAATTCTGAAAGGGCCGTGATTGACAAACTCGAAGTATTAGTCGCAATGAGAGCGTCGGATGGCAGTACTTCAGTTAGTTCGGTGAATACGGCTTCTTTAATCTCCATTCGTTCTGGGACAGCCTCGATGACAAAATCCGTGTCCGTGGTTGCTGCAGCCAGATCTGTCGTGGTCTGAATCCGATCCAACACTGCATCAATCTTGCCAGCAGAGACCTGGTTTTGCTCGATTAATTTCTCGAGACTCCATTCGATGTTGTCGTAACCAGACTCCAAGATTTCCTGATCGATATCTCGAATCGTCACCTCGTAGCCAGCGAGCGCAATTACTTCAGCAATTCCGTGACCCATACTTCCTGCACCAAGCACTGTTACGTGCTCTACAGCGTCTAGCCCGCCATTAACAGAATCAGTATTCACGGTCATCGTAAGCGAGTTACTTACGTGAAGGGACTAATTATGTCATAGTGTTTTTGTATTCCCTGGACTGCCACTATGACCCAAGTAACGAGCTGAGAAATATGTCACAAGCCATTCGGTGATTGTCGACGCTGCAACCAAGCAATGTTACATGGTAGTTTTACCAGATGGATGGGGAATTTTGGATTATTCCGCGATGTCGGGATAACTGATTTTGTCCAACAACACATTGACGCGAATCTGATCTTACTCTTCGGGATCATCACCCAACTCGGTGATATCTGGTTTTTGGTTCTACTTACGGGGAGTTTGTATCTCTGGGGATCGAATGACTCAGTCGTAATAGAATCCCGAGAACAAGGAGCAGCGCTTCTCGCCATCGTGTTCGTCTATATCGGACTCAGTTCCCTTCTGAAACACGCACTCGTACTCCCACGACCCCCCGGTGCCATGATACCGCCACCAATTGAAGTTTCACACCCATTACTCAGACGCGTAATAACCAGTCTTACTACAGCAACGACGCCTGGATTCCCGAGCGGCCACGCTCTCGGAAGTACACTCGTCTACGGAACGCTCGCGATCGTATCCAAGTATGGGACGCCCCGCCGACGATTGCTCGTAGCCGGGAGTATCATTGGTGCTATCGGAACCACCCGTTTGGCTCTCGGTCTTCATTATGCCGGGGATGTCATTACCGGGTTCATAATCGGACTCTTCTGCATTCCGATTCTACTCATCGTCTCACAGAACGGTAACAAACCGACCCCGGTATTCTTCATTGCCATCGTCCTCGGGACGATTGGCCTCATTCCTGCGTTCACCATGATGAGCGTAAGCGCGCTAGGGGGAGGAATCGGTGGGGCGATAACGTGGTCCCGCTGGCATCTAACCATCCGGGAACATACCGCATCTGAATTGACCACCCGATACGCGTTGATGCTACCTGGGGGAATAATTCTCGGAAGTGGTCTCATCTACTGGATCTTACCAGAATTACCCGGTATATTTTTTGCATCAGTGTTCTTCGTCGGGGGAATAATCAGTATCCCGTTGCTCCATCAACGAATCACAGAATACAATACACAGAATGGGACCTAGTCCTTGACAATGCGTCCATACCGGCAAAATCCAGTCAATCGGCCATTGGCTTGGTCAGGGTTTAAAGGCTGAATTGTTTTCCTCCCGGCCCTTAATACAGTACTATGGATTTCGGATTGTCACCCGAACAACAAGCCCTCCGAAACGAGGTTCGACGCTTCGGTGAAACCGAGATCGAACCGGTCGCCCAAAAACACGACCAAAAAGAAACATATCCCCACGAAATCATGGACCACGCAGCAGCGCTCGACCTCACTGCTCCCTACCTCACCGAGGAATACGGCGGACTCGGATTTGCATCACTCGACTATGCCCTCATTATTGAAGAATTGTTTTCAATCGACCCGGGTATCGCGCTTTGTATTACCTCAGCAGGGTTCGGCGCGATGGCCATCGAAGAATTGGGCGATGATCACCAAAAAGAAACATACCTCCCACCGATCGCCAGCGGAGAGTCAGTCATGGGAACAGCAGTGAGTGAACCACAAGCCGGTTCTGATGTCACAGCAATCGAAACAACCGCCGACGACACCGGTGATGAATGGGTTATTAACGGAAGCAAAATGTGGATCACTAACGGCTCTGTTGGTGACTACTTCGTTGTCATGTGTGAGACTGACGACACCGAAGACCGATATACTGGGTTCAGTCAACTCATCGTCGAAGCCGATCGCCCAGGCTTCTCAAGCGAAAAAATCACGGGGAAGCTCGGAGTTCGCGCTAGTGATACCGCCGAACTAATATTCGATGAGGTCCACATCCCCAAAACAAATCTCCTCGGGACGAGAGGCTTGGGGTTCATGCAACTCATGGAATTCTTTGACGATACTCGGGCCATGGTCGCGGCACAAGCCGTCGGAATCGCGAAAGGCGCAAACAAACGCGCGCTCGAGTATGCAACAGAACGCAAGCAATTTGGGAAATCAATCAGTGAATTCCAAGCAATCCAACACAAACTCGCCGAAATGCACACGAGCACAGAGGCTGCTCGACAATTAACGTATAAAGCAGCTTGGTCAACTGGCGAAAACGACCAAACCGTCACCGGGTTAGCATCAATGGCGAAGAACTTTGCAAGCCAAGTCGCGGTTGACGTTTCGAGTGACGCAATCCAAATCCACGGGGGATCGGGATATGTGGTTGATTTCGACGTAGAGCGGTTCTACCGTGACGCAAAAATAACCCAAATTTACGAAGGAACGACGGAAATCCAGAAAAACATCATTGCGCGGGAACTCCTCGGCAAAGGACTGATTTAACGACCCCGAAAAATTGAGTGAGTCGGCGTATTCAAATACATTGCATGTTACTATTCACCTAAATGTCTGGCACGGATCCGATCGATTACTTATCTAGGGACCCGGTGTTGGCGCCAATTATTGCCGAACACGGCCGACTCGACATTGGGCCGGCCGACGACATGTTCAAACGCCTCATTATAGCCGTCATTAACCAGCAACTCTCTAGCGCAAGTGCAGATGCCATACGTGAACGGGTGTTCGAAGAGATTGAAGTTACCCCAACTGGTGTGCTTGAAGCTGACACCCAGACGTTACGCGATTCAGGACTGTCGAGCCAAAAAACCAAATACTTCCGTAATGTCGCAAACGCGTTTCACACCGAGGACTATACCCGTGAATCCTTTGCGAATTTAACGGACAAGGAAGTCATTGCCCGGGTAACGGACATCAAAGGAATCGGGCTGTGGTCCGCGAAAATTTTCCTCATATTTTGCCTCGGGCGAGAAGACGTCTTCCCAGTCGAAGACCTTGGAATACGGCGCGGCATGGAAGAATTATACGGTGACTTCGACCGGGATGAGATGGTCCAGAAAGCCGAGGACTGGCAACCCTATCGAAGTTACGCCAGTCGATACGTATGGCGCGCGTACGATTAACACCGAATGGACTAACTAGACGAGTCACCCAAACACAACGGGGCTAGCCGAAACACTCTCTACTGCCACCGTTGTATGTCGTACGAATGGACATCTCGTTTCGGGGGATTACACTCGAAATCGATCCAGATTACATAACTGAACCAACCAGCGAAATCACGGAACAAATCGAGGCGTATAAACACGGTACGTGTCGGGAATTCTCGCTCACAATCAGTTATCCAGATACATTTACTGGATCAGTTATGCGGGCAATGAATTCCATTCCGTTTGGCGAAACCCGAACTTATGGAGAGCTTGCTACGACCGTGGATTCAGCGCCGATCGCTGTCGGATCCGCCTGCGGCAGGAACCCGATTCCGATTATTATTCCGTGTCACCGAGTCGTTGGTGCGAACGATATCGGTGGGTACTCTGCGGGTGGTTGTCACAACCTCGAATTAAAACAACTCCTCCTTGACCACGAAACAACGACATCCCCCTAGACGCATTACTCCTCGCTCGGATCACCTTCCGTATTTTCTACTTGCTTCGAAATATCAACATGATAATTCTTCAATATATCCCGACCAAGTAATACGGGATAATCCATATGACTTCGATCCTCAACACTCGCCGACACCGTATGCCGATCCCCACCAACCCCAATCACGACATCTACCACAGGCCGTGACTTAGACGTTTTAAGACTCCCCGAGCGCACTCTCGTCATACTCTGAATCGGGCCAGCTCCAATAGACGCGGCAACTTCCGTATCTATACTTGTCCGCGCCGCCCCAGTATCGGATTTCGCAACAATCGATTTTGAGCCTCGTGTCCCCGAAACAATCACTTCCTCACTATACCCGATTGTCGTAGCCCCTGCCCCTGAAGTTACTCGAGATCGAGCCGGTTTACATGCAGGCACAGAATCATCAAGCGTAGCACTCATCTCACGGACCCGGGTTTCATTCACCTCTCCCCCAACTTGCTCAATAGCTAGTTTCGCGATATACGGCGCCGGACTCCGACCAGTTGCTTTAAACAAACCCCGGAACCCCGCAGTCGGATTGACTTCAAGAATGTACCACCCATCAGGACCAGGGACAAGATCAACACCAGCATAGTCCAATCCAAGTACTTCAGTTGCCTCCACCGCCATCGAGTTCAATTCATCCGTCATTTCATCATCCGCATCTTCGACCCGCCCACCGAGCGCCACGTTAGTCCGCCAATCTCCCTCAGGCGCGTACCGATTCATCGCGCCAATCACCTCATCCCCTACCACATACACCCGACGATCATGATGCTCCTCGCCATCAAAATCGATTAACTCCTGAATAAACGCCTGCCGGTGGCCAACCTGTGGATTCACCGGTTCCGAAAAATCGATTTTCCAGGTCCCACCGCCATGCGTCCCGATAGCCGTCTTATACACTGCCTCTGAACCAAACTGATCTCGTGCCCCGTTCAATGTCTCCTCACTCAACGACAACAATGCATCTGGAACTGGAAGACCCGCATTCGCCAGCTCGACCGCAGCCGCAAACTTATGAACGGCCCGCATCGTTGCCTTCGGAGGATTCAAAATTGGTTTCAATCCTCCGAAAATCTCAGCGAGCCCCATGCGTTCCGCCGGTTGTTCATCATTCGTCAACAATAGTCGATTAAGCACGACATCGACATCAGATTCAAGTACACACTCACCATTACGGATTGAAACCGTCGTGTTTTCCTCACGGAACCAAACTGGCGTGTGCCCTAAATCATCTATGGCGTTAAGAATCGCTTTGGTTTCTTTCGAATTATGAAGACTAAGAACACCAGCTACCACAGAATTACCTGACGACATAATGCTACCTAGGGATGGTTGTTGGTTAGTAATACCGATATGTACCGTTCACTTGGTGAATAATCTAGGGAGCGTGTGGTGTAACCAAACGCATTAGACGACGTGCCGTAATCGACATTGATATGGAAGTACTCTCGCTTGATCGCGTAATGATTGCTGTCCCCCAAATACGAGACAGCCAGGAAAAATTTACTGACCTCCTCGGGATTAAATTCGGAGACGCAAACGAATCAACCGTCAAGACAACGGCAGGCATACAACGATCCCGCGTTTCCTACGGGCATCCCGGCGTTGAATTAATTACCCCGACCCAAGAAGATAGTGGCCTCGCCCGTTACATCGATTCCTACGGGCCAGGGTTATTCGGAGTCGTATTTCGGGTTGCAAATATCAAAGAGAGCAAAAAACACCTCGCGGACGATGGGATTGATCCGATTGCCGAACACGAATCCGACGCATCAAGAGAACTCCATTACCATCCAAACGATTTCGGTGGTGTGTACGTACTCCTCACGGAGTACACGCACCCAGGATTCGTCTCCTAATTACTTTGATAACCAACCCGATAGGCTCTTAGGAGTCCGGTACGGGGATTTATCAGAGTAACACGTTCTATGTCGGATGGTGCCCCGTTTACGTTCAGTGGTGGGATCGTCGAGCCCGGTGAAACCACCAATATCAGGTACACAATTAGCGAAACCTATCTCGGTGATCCAGTCCGCCTCCCAATTACGATCGTAAATGGGGACCACCCGGGCCCAACTATTTGTTTAACTGCAGCGGCACACGGCGACGAACTCAACGGGATTGAAGTTGTCCGTCGCGTTGCCCACGAATGGAACCACGAAGGACTCCATGGCACTCTCGTTTGTCTCCCAGTCATGAATGTCCCGGCGTTCATTGCACAAGAACGATATCTACCGATTTATGACCGCGACCTCAACCGTTCATTCCCGGGGGATCCAGAGAGTACGAGTGCAAAACGAATGGCGAACACGATTTTCAGTAATTTCATCCAGCCATGCGACATCGGACTCGACTTTCATACCTCAACTCGCGGCCGATCGAATATGCTGCATGTTAGGGCAGATATGGATGATACCGCGGTCAATAGACTCGCTCGATCATTTGGATCGAACGTAATCATCGATAGCGAAGGGCCAGCGGGGACACTACGGAAAGAAGCCTCAGACCGCGAAACAGCGACAATCACCATAGAGATGGGAGAAGCCCATCGGTTCCAACGGGACCTCATCGAACAGGCACTCCGCGGGGTAGAAAGTGTGTTCGCCGAATATGGCGTTCGTGAATACGCCGCCGTAAATTGGCCCGGGTGGCGCACAGTCATTGTGAGCGGCGAAAAAACCTGGTTACGGTCGGATGTCGGTGGGATCGTAGAAATGCATGTCGAACAAGGATCAATCGTCGAAAAAAACGAGACGATTTGTACGATAACGAATCCATTTAAGGTCAGTTCTGAAACTGTGAACGCGCCGTTTACTGGATTACTTGTAGGTGTATTGGAGAACCCAGTCGTGTATCCTGGCAATCCTTTGTGTCACCTTGTTGAACTCGATGAGAAAACTCAGCGAGCATATCACTCATCTGGGGGAGGAACCTACGCACAATAATAATGATAAATTGACCATAGGAAAGCTGATCGAAGCAAAGAAAAACACCTATGCATTCCTCTTCAAAACGACTTACGTATATGAGTCGAGTAAACAAGCAATACGATCGAGGACTCATTGAGGACTTCGGTCGGTGGCGGGATTTCTCAGCAGGAATGTGGGCCTGGATCTTCCATAAATTCACAGGATGGGTTCTCATTGGGTATTTGTTTACACACATCGCCGTCCTGAGTACCGCACTATCTGGACCGGGGACGTTCACCACTACGATTCAGGGGCTGGAGAGTCTCGCGATCGTGCGAGTTCTCGAGATTGGGTTATTGGCTGTTGCGGTCTTTCATATCTTGAACGGCATCCGGTTATTATTGATCGATATTGGGTTGGGTCTGGATTCACAGGATACGAGTTTTTACCTGTCATTGATTCTCACTGGCATCATCGCTATCGCAAGTGTCCCCGTCTTTATCGAGGGGGTATTCTAAATGACTGAACGCTATTCATCGTTTACCGCAGGAAGTACAACGTGGTTTCTCCAACGGGTGACCGCGGCATTCTTGATCATCGTCCTGGTGTTCCACTTTGTTTCGCTCCATTTCATTCAACACGCCGCTGATATCGAGTTCATTGGAAGTGCAAATCGGATGGCGGACATCGGGTATTTCGTGACAATGATATTATTTCTGGTGACTGCAACGTTTCATGGCGTGAATGGTGTCTATAATGCACTGATAAATCAGGGGATATCGGGGTATACGCGGCGTGGTATAAAATGGTTCTTAATAATAGCGGGGATGGCGTTAATCGCGCAGGGAATACGGTTGGCATTTGCGCTTCGGGCTGGAGGTATCTAGTAATGAGTACAGAGGTATCCGAAGACGCTGATACGACGGTCGATACTACCGATGATTCGAGTGAAACAACGCCCCAGGACAAACGGATACAAGCAAAAGAATCTCGAGCGAAATCACGAGAAGCGTCGGATTCGAGTGATGATTCAGAGGCGGTGCGATTACGAGTGTATCGATATGATCCAGATGTCGAGGCAAAACAAGACCCGCGGTATGATGATTTTCATGTGCCGTTTGATGAAAGTACATCGGTGTTAGATGCCTTGATTTATGCCAGAGATCATTACGATTCGTCATTGACATTTCGGCATTCATGTCGGCAGGCGGTGTGTGGGAGTGATGCATTATTGATTAATGGACAGCAACGGTTGGGGTGTAAAACTCGAGTGAGTGATCTTTCCCATCCGATCCGGATTGAACCATTACCGCACCAGGACGTGGTGAAGGATTTGGTCGTTGATATGGAGCATTTCTATGAGCAGATGGAATCAGTGGATCCGTATTTCGATCCAGTTGACGATTCTCCCGGGGAACTAGAGGAGTATCGGCAGTCCCGCGAGAACCGGGAAAAAATCAAGTTATCTACGCGATGTATCTGGTGTGCAGCGTGTATGTCGTCTTGTTCCATCGCCGCGACTGACAATGAGTACCTTGGGCCGGCGGCCATCAATAAATCGTATCGCTTCTTGATGGACGAACGAGAAGGAGAAGAACGGAAGCAAGAGCGATTAGAGATGCTTGAAGCTGACCACGCAGTCTGGCGGTGTCAAACTCAATTTTCGTGCACACAAGTGTGTCCAAAAGATATCCCGTTGACTGAGCATATTCAGGAAGTAAAGCGAGAAGCTGTAAAATCAAATCTTAAATTTTGGTGATATTATGAGTACGCGAACGTTCGAACATGATGTAGTAATAGTTGGAGGTGGCGGCGCTGGATTGCGAGCCGCAATTGCTGCGAATGAAGAAGGGGCTGATGTGGCGATTGTGACAAAACTCCATCCAGTTCGGAGTCATACTGGAGCTGCAGAGGGCGGAATTAATGCGGTGCTTCGAGAGGGGGATGAAGTTGAGATGCACGTTGAGGATACGATGAAAGGGTCGGATTATCTTGCCGATGCCCCTGCAGTTGAGACGTTGTGTGGGGAAAGCCCAAAGGAAACGATTCAATTAGAGAATTGGGGGATGCCGTTTTCTCGTGAGGAGGATGAGCGGGTTTCGCAACGGCCCTTCGGGGGGTTGTCGTTTCCGCGGACAACGTACGCTGGTGCTGAAACTGGTCATCACTTGCTGCACGTTTTGTACGATCAAGTTGTAAAACGCGGGATAACAGTGTATGATGAATGGTATGTGACACGTCTCGTTACGACTCCGGATTCCGATCCGGGTGAGCGGACGTGTCATGGATTAGTTGCGATTGAAGTTGCAACGGGGGACATCGGTGCATTCGTGTCCAACGATGGAGTAATTTTGGCGACTGGTGGATTGGGACAGGTGTATGCCCATACCACGAACGCGGTTGCTAATACGGGTGATGGGTACGCGATGGCGTACCGGGTTGGGGTACCGTTGGAGGATATGGAATTCGTTCAATTTCATCCGACGACACTCCCAGCGACTGGGGTGCTTATTTCCGAGGGTGTCCGCGGCGAGGGAGGGATTTTGTATAATTCCAAGGGCGAGCGGTTCATGTTCGAGTATGGCTATGCGGTGAACGCTGGAGAGTTGGCAAGTCGGGATGTTGTGAGTCGCGCCGAATTAACTGAGATCAATGAGGGTCGAGGGATCAATGATGATTACGTCCATCTCGATATGCGGCATTTGGGGGAAGAGCGAATTCTTGATCGGCTTGAGAACATAGTGCATCTCGCGGAGGATTTCCAGGGGGTGAATCCGTTAGAAGAACCGATGCCAGTGAAGCCAGGGCAGCATTATCAGATGGGGGGGATTGAAACGAATGAGTATGGGCAAACGATGATTAATGGATTGTATGCGGTCGGTGAAACAGCGTGTGCGAGCGTCCATGGCGCGAATCGGTTGGGTGGAAACGCCCTGCCGGAATTGATTGTTCTTGGGAAAATGGCCGGGAAACACGCGGCTGGTGCGGATTTATCGCCGGCGAAGATTCCGGTTGGACGGACCGAGGCGAGTGAAGACGGTGTGCTTGATATCGGGATGGATATCGGTATGGGAGAATCCGAGTGGACAAGTGAGATAACTGAACGGTCAAATGCGTTAAGTCCGCAGGAATTGGTCGAGAGGGCGGTTGAGATGGAGCGTGAGCGGATCGAGGTGTTGATGGGGCGGGATACGGATGTGAATCATTCTGATATTCGACAGCAGGTGCAACAAACGATGGGGGAGAATGTGAATGTCTTCCGGGAGAAATCGAAGTTAGTGTCGGCATTGGAAGATATTCAGGAAGCCCGAGCAGCCTATCAAGAGGTGAGCGTTAGTGATCCGTCGCGGACGTTTAATACTGATTTGATTCATACGATTGAGACGCGGAACGTGATTGATTTGGCCGAGGCGATAACGGTTGGGGCGTTGGCGCGGACGGAATTCCGAGGAGCGCATTGGCGGAAAGAGCATCAAGAGCGGGACGATGAAAATTGGTTGAAGCATACGTTGTTGTCGTGGAATGGGGGATCGCCGGAATTGTGGTATAAACCGGTAGTGTTGGAAGGAGAGACGAAGACGTACAAACCAAAGGAACGATCCTACTAGATCTCAATGTGGCGGGGTAGTGACTTAGCCCATCGTTGATCAGCACAGTAAGGTGTAAGTGAGGAAATTCGGACGGAGTTTTGACTGCAGTGCTGGTAGTGCAGTAGATTTGGTTAGTTGAGGAGAGACGATTGCAATCGGCGAAGCGAGACGATGAACGAATCTGGTAGATCGACATCGTCATATGAAATGTAGTCATCGGTCTGAATTGGAGTTGTGACTGTTGCGTCATGCAGTAATTCTAATGGAACGTAGTTATTGGCGGACGCAAAGTCCACTGGGACAACTTCACCGTACGCGGTGTATCCGCCGCCACCGTCGAGAGTTTCTCCGGGTTCTAAAGGTCGTTTGGCTCTCCCGACTACTTCGGCTTCGTGCGATTGTGGACATCCGGTTGGTTCGTTACGTAACGCGGTTTTTGCTATGCTTACCGTGGTTTCGGGCGCCATATGGTACGGCCGAGTGAACGCTTGATACGCCCCGTCTTTCGCCGTTTGTACCCCGGAGCGACCCGGGTAGTACGCCATTCTATGAAGATTTGTTGTGGTCGTGACGACGAAGACACTAACTGGCCCGGTATCTGGTTCGATCGCATCCACTATGCCTGATTGGGAGAGTACTCCCCCGTCCGACGTAGGACAAAGGATGCTTGGTAATTCATTCAGGGACAGTTGTGGCGTGTGCATCCCTGGTTGATCGATCGACAACCCCAATGCATTGGCAGCACTACACGATTCTACAGCGATTTTTGTTCCGTCAAGGAACGAATTATAGATTTGAGGATCGGGGTCGTGGTGTTCGCGGAACGACCCGACCCAGCCATGTCGGTCTAGGGCGTCGTCGGGGGTTCCATGAGGATCCATTCCGCCGGCAGTTCGGCCGGCAGCCACTATTTCCAATCCGGTTGTGCGGGCCCAATTACACAGCGAGACGATTTGTGCGGGTTGGTCCCCGAAGGCTAGGGAATACGTTGCGTCATTTGCCTCGGCTAGGTGGGCGAGGATGGGGCCGACGGCGGTGTCGGCTTCGACACTCACGTTCACGAAATGTACATTGTTCAAAAGGGATTCATAGGCGTGTCTTGCTGCAATAGTAGGGATTCCTGTCGCGTCAACAATGACATCGAGATCGCTTTGTGTTAGGAGTGAGCCATCCGTTACAATCGCGCGGTTGCCCGCTGTGACTATCTCCATTACATCTATGGGATCGTCAGATTCTTTGATGGTTGATTCTTGGACGTCAGCTCGGAGATAGGCGTCTCGTGCTATCGTTGGGTCTAGATCGGCTATTGCTGATATTTCTATACCGTCTGTTTCTTCTGCTGCGTAGAGGACTTGTGAACCAAAGATTCCCGCACCGATTAACCCGGTCCGGATTGGTGAATCACGATGTTTGAGTTGTTTGGCTAAGCTCATGGCGCAACGTTCTCTCTAGGGGACGAAAAGATTCGGGTAATACAATGTTTATCTTGATTGATACGGAATTACGTACTAATGACGCTAGATGTCTCAGTGCCTGATCCACCATCGTTGAAACAGGAAGTGGATGCAGCGGAGTATGAGGATGCCGAGGTAGTCGGATCAGATGATTATCGCCGTAACGAATTGTCTGATTATTTGGCTGGGGGTGCGTGGGAAGAAGCGTGGGATAGGTGGGCGAAAGACACGTGGTTAGGCGAAGAGGAGTTTGGGATTGTTCGAGAGTTGGGGTTGTTTGATGAGTTCGACTTTTTTTGGGATGATTTTGCGGGCCGGGTTGGGTATCATGCGCCTGGGATTCCTGAGGACTGGCGTGAACGGACGTATCATGAGGGGTTGGAAACGTGGAATCAGGTATCGAATATCAATGCGTCGTTAACGGAACTTGGCCAAATGGTGTGTGATGTATTGGAAGAGGAATACATTGAGTGGGAGTCCGATTTTGAGGCCCCGTCGGATCTTCCGGATTTTTCTGACGAATGACCGGGGGGTGTGACTGGGGTCATTTATGGGGATCGATGGCGTAGACTAGGTATGGGTATGGTTTCGTTGAATCCGCCAAAGGCGCGGACATGTCTTCGGTGTGGGCGTGAGGATACGTGGGACCCGGAGGTCGGGGATTGGGCGGTGCGGGTTATCGATGGTGAAAAGCAAACTGGGGATCGGTTTTGTTTGCACGAGTGGGATATTACGGGATCGCATAAACCAATTATCGAGGAGTAATTGTGCCGACGTTGTACGTCACCGCGCCGGAGGATGCTGCTCGGTCTCTTGCGCGGGAAATTGTTGAGAATCGATTGGCGGCGTGTGTGAATATTGTTGAGTGCGATTCGGTGTATTGGTGGGAGAATACGGTGATGACCGATGCGGAATGTATTCTTTTTATTAAGACATCGGTATCGGGGGCGAAACAGGTAGAGGAATATATAGAGGAAAATCATCCACATGAGGTTCCGTGTATCGAGCGGTTCGAGGAAGACGGTGTTTTGCTCGCGTATGCACAATGGCGGGATAATGCCGTTAGTCCAGGTGAATAGCGGTTACTCGAGTTGATTGAGGGCTTCGAATAGACCGTCAGCGTAACTATCGTTCGTGACGGTATCGGCAGCGTTTTTTGCTTTCTCGTCGGCGTTCGCGACAGCAAACGATTGACCGGTCACGTGGAAAGTTGACACGTCGTTTTCCGAATCGCCAATAGCGACACACGTGGTAAGGTCTAGTGAGAGGATTTCAGCGAGGGTTTCGAGTGCGTTACCTTTTGAAATGGCTGGGTCGAGGACGTGATAGGCGTAGCCACTGTCGATGACTTGAAGATCATTGTTATGTGCGATTTCGTAGATTGGTTCGCGGGGACAGTCGTAATTGATGGCGATTTCGGTTTCTCTCCATCGATTCGATAGGTTCGCGTCGGACCAGCCAAGAGAGTGGCCTTCAGCTTGGTATTCAGAGAGGAATTGTTCGAGAGCGCCAGCTCGGGCCATAATTTCTACGGTGTCATCCGTCGCGGCTACACCCCCGTTTTCGGCGATGATACAGGTAGGGATGCCGATAAAATCAGTCAGTGCAACGGGAAACGGAAATGCCTTGCCGGTAGCGACAATAACAAGTGCCGGCCAGTCTCGGAGTGCATCGATGACGCGGCCGTCAATGGATCGATCTGGCCGGGACATAGTACCATCAATATCAACAACGATTGGGGGCGCCATTACCGGCATAGTTATGGGGAGGTAAAAAGAGAATACCGACTTCCGGTAGGGGCAGTGCAGCATGAGAGAACGGACGGGGAATATAGGTAATTGACTCAAGCCCAGTTTTTTGCGCGGTCGATTGCTTTGAGCCAATGTGAATACCGATCGTTGGCGGTTGCTTCTTTGATATTCGGTGTGAATTTACGGTTGTATTGCCAGTGGTGTTCGAGGGATTGGGTCGAATCCCAGAAGCCTGTGGCAAGGCCCGCGATGTAGGCAGCGCCGAGCGCTGTTGTTTCGTTGTTTTGCGCGCGGTACACCGGTTGTTGCAGGATATCAGCATGGAATTGACAGAGTGCATCGTTCGCAGAGGCCCCGCCGTCGAGACGGAGGGCTTCCTGGTGGAGGTCGCTGTCTTGATGCATTGCTGTGATGACATCTTTTGTTTGGTACGCAATACTTTCGAGTGTGGCTCGGATCAAATGATCACGAGTTGTGCCTCTGGTGATACCGGTGATTGTGCCACGGGCACGACCATTCCAATAAGGGGCGCCGAGGCCTGTGAATGCCGGAACGAAGTAGACACCGTCAGTTGATTCAACCGATGTGGCTCTCGTAGCGGATTCTTCGATATTGGAGAGTATTGAGATGTCTTTGAGCCATTCAATTGCTGCGCCGGTCACGAAATTTGATCCTTCCAGTGCGTACTGGGGAGATTCATTGTGAATCTGATATGCGATTGTTGATATTAATTCATGATCGCTTCTGATGATGTCTGATCCGGTGTGTTGGAGAAGAAAAGAACCGGTGCCTATTGTGTTTTTGACTTGGCCGGGGGTATAACAAGCTTGGCCAAAGAGTGCGGCTTGTTGATCACCGAGGACGCCTGTAATGGGAATCGTTTCGCCGTTGATGGTTGTGGTACCGTAGGCTGTTGGGTGTGATGAGGGATAGACAGACGGTAGAATTGATTTGGGGATGTTGAATAGCGATAACAATTCTTCATCCCACGACAACTGGGTAATGTTGAACAGTAGTGTTCGTGAGGCGTTTGTTACGTCGGTGGCGTGGTTGCCAGTGAGCTTGTAGATGAGCCATGAGTCAATAGTGCCGAATACAATCTCAGTATTCTGACCGTATTCGTCGAGCAACCATTCTAGTTTTGGGGCAGAAAAATATGAGTCAAGGGGCAAACCAGTTTTTTCCCGGACCCACCCGCCATGGCCTTCCTCTTCAAGTTCTTCGATCCGATCAGTTGTTCTTCTGTCCTGCCAAACGATTGCGTTTGCCAATGGTTCCCCGGTCGTCGGATTCCAACAACCAGTGGTTTCTCGTTGATTCGTGATCCCAATTGAATCGATATCACTTGCGGTATGGGTCGATGAATCAATAACCTGATGAATAAGCTGGTGAGTGGTTTCCCAGATTTCACTTAGATTGTGTTCAACGAAGCCGGGTTCAGGATAATACTGTGAATGGGTTTCGTACGCTTGTTCGAGAATCCGGGCATCATGATCAAAAAGCATGAATCGGGTACCGGTTGTTCCTTGATCGATTGCGCCAACGACGGAGGTTGTCATAGACTGGGGTATGAGAGCTAGGGTAACGTCCTTTACGCCAGACTAGGTAACCAATAATGAATGACTCATGTGGTGGTAATTGGGGGCGGGGTGACTGGTTGCGGTATCGCTCGTGATCTCGCGATGCGAGGAGCAGCAGTGACGCTACTTGAGCGCGATAGATTGAACGCGGGAACTTCAAGCCGATCCCACAATATGCTCCATAGTGGGGCCAGATATGCTGATGTCGACCCACCGGCAGCAGTTGCATGTAAAAACGAATCGGCTATTCTCAAAGAGATTGGGGGAGTAGCGATTGATAAGACAAACGGGGTATTTGTGACTGATGCAGAAGAAGAAAGGGAGTATATTGATGAGAAAATTTCGGCCTGTCAGTCAGTTGGCATTCAAGTTGAAGACGTTGTCGACGACACTGAATTCCGAAAAATTAATCCGAGTATAACCGAGGCTATCGAGGGAGCGTTCCGGGTGTCGGATGGGGTGATTCGGCCTGATTCGCTTGTAGCGGCCACCATCCACAGTGCCGTAAATCACGGGGTAAAGGTTCGATGTGACGCCGAGGTAACGGATATTCGTATTCGTAATCACACAGCAACTGATGTGGTAATTAGCGATTCTGGGTCGCGTAATGAAGTACTGCCAACGGATTTTATCATTAATGCGGCCGGGCCGTGGGCCGGCGAAGTGGCAACTTTCGCAGGTGGTACCGTCGAGATGGCACTCACACGAGGGACGATTATTGAATTCACCCATTCAGGTATTCAAGAAGTGATTAACTGGTGTCGACCGCCAAGTGATGGTGACATTCTGGTACCGATAGACGGCGGCATATTGGCAGGGACAACAAGTATCCCCGTGGAGTCCCCGGGTGACATTGAATCGACAGAAAACGAAATCGACACGATCATTCAGGAGGCCACGAGAGTGGTCCCTGAATTCAGTACTGAACAATATTCACAGGTATATAGTGGGATTCGGCCAATGTATGGCGGTTCGAATCGCCTGGGCGGTCGAGAATCGTCACGGGCGTATCAATTAATTGACCACGCAGATACTGACGGTATTCAACAGTTAGTGAGTGTTGTTGGCGGAAAATTCACGACTCATCGCTTAATAGCAGAGAAAGTCGGGGATCATGTTGCAGAACGCACACCCATAGCAAATGAGTGCCTAACCGCAGTCAACAAATTACCTGGTGCTGCGGATCGTAGCAAACTCGACGAAATTACAGCTAAGTACTTCTAAATTTGCGCTTATTTTTACGACGTGCGCAGAAGCAGTTATGGATGATTACTATTCCATGGTCATCGCTGAATAATCCAAGTCGTCTGTGTAGTGATCGAGGAGTAACACAAGGAACACCCCAATCCCAATTACTAGCCCCGTAATGACAAGGGTGGGGATAGTCCATGAATCAACGGCCGCATTTATAGTCGCAGCCGGGAATCGTAGGGATCCAATCATTAATCCGACCAATACCGTCATTGTTGTTGTTCGATCACGGTCGAGCGCCCACCGAACGATGTGAGCGATCGTGAGAATCCCGACCCCAAATCCAAAAATAAAAACACTGATGGTCATCCCAGAATCAATTAACCCCGCTGGGTCGTTGCCGGTGAGCAAAGCGCCTAGAAATCCATGAAGGGCATTAACGAGATATTCGTACTGCCCGAGTAAATACATAAACGCTGCACCAGATATCCCAGGGAGTAACATTGCGATACTCGCGAGCGAACCAGTTATTAAGACCACTGGATAGGAGTGAGGGAGATTTCCTGCAGAAGTCACCCCAGTAATATAGAATGCGAGTAGTATCGAACCAATAGCAACGAAGAATTGACGGGGAGAATTTATCGATATTTCCTTGTACAGGATGATTGCTGACGCACCGATTAAGCCGAAGAAGAACGCGTTCGTTTCGACGACATAATTTGTGAGCGCGAACGTCGTTATCCCTGACACGACAATGATGGCGAGAATAATTCCAGTGCCGAGTGCGAATAAAAACCCGAGATCCATTGTCTGTAATTCTTGGATGAACCGTTTGCGCTCTTGTTTTTTGTTGATACGCACAATTCGTTTGAGAACAAGTGGATTGAGTGACGCTATGGCGGTGACAAGCCGTTCATAGATCCCAACAATGAGCGCAATCGTACCCCCTGATACACCCGGAATTGTATCCGCGCCGCCCATACACACTCCCTTCAGGAAAATCACGAGCCAACGTCGAAACGCTGGTAATCGACGGTAAATCGTCACGGACACCCATCTGTTCGAGAGTAACTAATAAAATCTCCGTGGTTTTCCGAGTGACGATAACTGATGGATTTATTCTAATGGCATTAATTATTCAAACAACTTTACGGAGATCAAATGCAGTCAATTGATTAGGGAATCGGATAAATTACAAGTAAGTGTATGGTTTTCGTTAGGTAATGACGGGGCGTGACGTTTGTGTTCTCATCCCTACCCTTAACGAAGCAGACACTATCGGAGGGGTGATTGATGAATTTCACTCTGCAGGCTTTGAACAAATCCTCGTTATGGATGCTGGTTCGACTGATGCAACCCGAGAAATAGCAGAAGAAAAAGGCACCTCTGTTCGAGTGCAATCGGGGAGTGGAAAAGGACAAGCGGTCCGGGAAGCGCTCGGGATAATTGACGCCTCCGTCATATTACTCGTCGATGGCGATGGCACCTATGACCCTAGTGAAGCGCACCGGATTATCGAACCCATCATGAAGGGGGATGCTGAGCACGTAATCGGGAACCGGTTCGCTAACATGAGTGCTGGGGCGATGACGCGGTTGAATAAAGTAGGAAATCGAGTGATTAATGCGGCGTTCAGGACAATACACGGTCACGATTTCGAGGATATTCTGAGTGGATATCGCGCGATCTCATCTGATGCGATTGCGAAGTTTTTCCTGACCGCCGACGGGTTTGGTATTGAAACTGAACTTGCTGTCGAAAGCGTCAAACACAATATCGAGACAACCGTTGTCCCGATTAGTTACGCTCCCCGTCCCTCCACGTCGAAAACAAATTTACGGCCGATCCGGGATGGCGGCACCATAATTCTCACGCTATATCGATTAGCGAAGACAAATAATCCGTTGTTTTATTTCGGGAGCATCGGCCTTTTAAGCTCATTATTGGGAACGAGCCTCGCGGGATACGTTGGGTATCGATGGCTATTATTCGGGGTGTCGCACGAAATTATCGCGATCCTCGCAGCCTTTACCATCCTCTTCGGAGTCCAGCTCGTCATGTTCGGAGTGCTATCAGACATGATTCTAGCCCTCCATCGGGAACAGTTACAACAATTCGATGATTAAAACGGCAATAGCTGGCGGAGTGAACCGAGTAGGGTCGTTGAGGAATTTTCACGGTAGGATTCAAAAATTGGGTGGAGTTGATTCAATAATTCTTGTTGTGAATCGAAGGTAGATGCATCTAGCTCGCTGAGAGCGGTGGATAACGCGATAGTTCTGCCAGCGACGTCCACGGGGATTTCTGGGTCGTCGAGTTGTTCGACGAGTTCTTTCGCGGTGAGAGGGAATCCCGGGTTATGTTCGTCCAATAGAGGGATTAATGCTGCAATTCCGAATTCAACCGAGGTAACGTCTGTTTGGCGTTGGGGGGGACGCGCCGCCATCTTGGCGAGGTGTTACGGTTCCGTATCCTTAATAGTATAGTTACTGCTTCTCGAACACGTTGGGGTCTAGAAACCCGTTAAGGAGGAAGAAACGGATTGCGTTAGCGAGTGGTTGTCGAAGAGTAATCGAAGGTATCAACCGGGTTCAAATCTGATCCACAGTAATGGACGCACCGGTTTCGCGGTACCTTATGCCCATTTGTGGCGCTGTTGGATTAGCGATTTCCGGGTTTATTGTGGCAGTGATTTTCACAGTCGCCGTAGTGGGCGTGATCGATAGTCTAGGGGTTGGGATTCGGGATAATATTGTATTCTTGATCGGAATCAGTGTCATTACCCAAGGGGCTGGATTTGGTGTGGCGGCGTTCGCGTATTTACGGTTTTTTGAGAAGGGAATCGAGTTTCTCAGAATCAGGATGCCTACAATTCGAGACATCGTGTGGATGATTGGGGGAGTTATTGGGTTATTCGCTTCGCTGATAACAATGAGTCTGGCGGTGACCGCACTCGGGTTTTCGCAACCAGCCGAACATCAAATAGCAGCGTTAGGACAACAAAGCCCTGAGCTGCTATTGGTGTTAATTCCGTTATCGTTTCTCGTTATTGGACCAGGCGAAGAACTATTGTTTCGAGGCGTTATACAATCGTGGCTAATCGGTGAATTCGATACAATTCCGGGGATAGTCGTTACGAGTGTGATTTTTTCGCTTGGGCATCTCGCTGCGTATAGCGGTGGGAATATCGTGGTTTCGTTATCCATTCTCTTTGTGCTCAGTATCCTTCTCGGCGGGATTTATGAAATAACGGATAACCTTGTCGTGCCAGCAGTGGTCCATGGGACGTATAACGCAGTTTTATTTCTTGGACTATATGCTTCGATAGTATTCGAAGATGAATTAGATATGCAGGGCGCCATATTCGTGTCTGATCTTGTCAGTTTTTTGTAATATGAGTATTATTTGAAAAGATATAATAAAGAATGATAGCGAAAAATAGCGTTCGTGTTGATTGCTCCGAGCCGGACGAGTCCCTTTTACTGAGCGATTGCCTACCCGAGGAATATGGCGGATGAGTCGCTCGAATGGGCAACAATTGCGTCGGAGACGACGTATTCTTGTCCCGGATTTAATATTTACCAAGATACTGTTACATTACCGGACGGCGAGGAAACCACATTCGACTACCTCGTGGACGAAGAAAGCGTCGTCATTATCCCATTCACAGAGAAAGGAACCGTGGTAATTATCGAGGAATGGCGACAGGCAGTCTCACGGATCAGTCGGGGGTTTCCCGCTGGCGGAGTAGAACAACACGACACTTCATTGGCTGCTACTGCACAACGAGAACTCATGGAGGAAACCGGCTATACCGCAAACTCAGTAGATCACTTACTGACAGTGGAACCGGCAAACGGCATATCGAATGCCGTCCATCACTACTTTGTTGCAAACGGATGCGTCGCCGATGAGACCCAATCACTCGATGATAACGAGAGCATTCGAGTCGATACGATCCCCTTCAATGAGTTGTTTGATGCCGTCCGGTCTGGAGCGATACAAGATGGGCGGACGGTTCTTGGCGCATTATATTATGCAGTAACTCACAGAAGTGAGTTTGAGTAACAAATAACGAGATTTTTCGAACAATGACAAATCGAAACGGGTTCCAAATGACTGATACTGACGTGATGGGGCGGATCGGAGAACTGCCCGTCCCAAGCGCAGATACTTGCCTTGAAACCCCATTATTATTCCCCGTCGTAAACCCGCATCTCCAAGTAATCGAACCCCACGAACTTACCCAGCATACCCAAGGAATCATCACGAACGCCTACATTCTGCACGAAAGCACAGATCTCCGGGAGGAGGCACTCGAAGTTGGTGTCCACGAGTTACTCGGTTTCGATGGCGTGATCATGACGGACTCAGGATCGTTCCAACTCGCAGAATACGGTGAAATCGAAGTGACCACAGCGGAAATCCTTTCATTTCAACAAGACATCGGGAGTGACATCGCAACACCAATAGACATCCCGACACCACCGGATGCACCCCGAAAACAAGCCGAAAAAGAGCTACACGAAACCACAGAGCGCCTCCAATTCACTGATTCATTCGATCAGCATGACATGCTTCTTACCGGCCCGATTCAAGGCGCACTCTTCGAAGATCTCCGGGGACAAGCCGCAACAGCTGCCTACAAGACTAATCTCGATATTTTCCCCATCGGTGGCGTCGTCCCTTTACTGCGTAATTACCGATTTACCGACATCGTTCGGATCATACTGGCGGTCAAACGCAACCTCGGAGTAGATGTTCCGGTTCATTTATTCGGTGCTGGCCACCCTATGATGTTCGCGCTCGCCGTAAGTTTGGGATGCGACATCTTTGACTCAGCAGCCTACGCCTTGTACGCCCGCGATGATAGATACATGACGACCACAGGGACGAAACAACTCGATTCGCTAGAACAGTTTCCGTGCGCCTGTCAAGTCTGTACCACAACTACGCCGCAAGCCCTGCGCGATGCCAAACCTGAGGAACGCTACGAATCGCTTGCCTGGCACAACCTGTACGTCTCGTTCGCAGAGATCAAACGCATAAAACAAGCCATTCACGACGGCAACCTCCTCGAATTAGTCGAGCAACGTGCACGATCACATCCAACACTACTAGACGGATACCGTGAAGTATTGACAAACGTTGAGATGCTCGAACAGCATGACCCGATCCGAAAAGGCACGTTTTTCTACGTATCATCCGAGTCAGCCTCCAGGCCCGAAGTCATTCGATACCAGCGTCGCCTCAACCGATTAAATCCACCTGGTAAATTAATATTATCTCGCACCCCTCAGCACGTTTCCACCGACACGCCGACATGGAAAGTCAATATTCCGTTCGGGCCAATCCCCCCTAGTCTTACGGAGACACACCCAGTCTCCGGAGAATTCCCCAAAAATACTGACTTAATCGGGATTAAACGCGCAATCCAAGGCATTAATCAATTTGTATTGGCGCATAGCGAGGTTAGTGTCACCGTCATTGCGTCCGAATGGCCGAATCAGTTTCACGGAATGTTTCAAGAAGAAATCGAGATTGATACGGAAACACCCGTTTCGGAACAAGAAGCAGAGGACCAATAATGACAGAGTATTTCGAGATTCATGCACGAGACGGAAGCGCCAGATTCGGTGAACTTCGATTGTCAACACCCGAGCACACGCCGACACTCGCTGACGATATCATAGTGAATTCCGGGAGTGAATGGCTGGAAGACCAATCGCGTCCTGTAGGCTCTGAAGATCACGTTGTGGTGTTACCGCATCGCGGATTTCCAAGCGGAACGGATCCACGTATACAATCCGCATTCTTCGAGGCGGGCCCGGACGTATCGGTCCCGAGTGCCACGGTAGTGACACCGAAAACAGCCCAAAATGTAGGAGCAGACGTGTATGTGCTGTCGACTGCCCAAGGACTGATGGATCACGCAAAAACGTTCGTCGATGCGATAATCGAAACCCGGAACAACATCCCGAGTGACACTGCTCTCTATTTATCTGGGGTTGCAACTCCGCGGAACGCAGCCGTTCTCATTTACGCTGGTGTAGATCTCTTAGACAAAAAACGAGCCGTCATAAAAGGATCACAAGGACTCTATCTCACGCAGGACGATGAGCGCCCGATAACGGCGTTGACTGAACTCCCTTGTGGGTGCCCGGCATGTGACACATCAGTTGAAGACTTTACCCGTGAATTATGTATTGAGCACAACAAGACCATTCTTTCGGCAGAGTTAGCGAGGATTCGAGACCGGATTAAAAACGGTCGGTTACGGGATTATATTGAAGCACAAGCCCGATTCTCCCAATGGGGCACTGGGGTGTTCCGAGAGTTCGATCAGGAGTGGGACTACATAGAGGAACGGACACCTGTAGCACGACGAACGGATATAAGTGCGACGAGTGATGACACGATGCGGCGCGCTGAAATTAGGCGGTTCGCTGATCGGGTGACTAGTCGGTACGTGAATAGATTTGAACACCCATTAGTGTTGGTCCCATGTTCAGCGCGAAAACCATATAGTTCGTCACAGAGCCATAAACAGTTTCAAGAGGCGGTTCGGTGGCGAGGGCACTTTGTTTCTATTTCGTCACCAGTTGGGATTGTTCCTCGTGAACTTGAGTTGACGTATCCAGCACAGCATTACGATACGGTCGTGACTGGCCGATGGTCGCAAGAAGAAATTCGGTTCGTATCCGATATCTTAGAGAAGTATCTTTCCGGTGCAGAGTATTCAACAATTATCGCGCATGTACCGGACGGAGGGTACGCCGACATCGTTCGGGAAGCAACCGATGCAATCGATACGACCGTTACATTTACTGTGGCTGATCACCCGACAACTGAAGGATCGCTGGCGGCGCTTGATGAGGAACTCACGGGAGTGTCACAGTATGGTCGGGAGGAACGATATCAGAACATCATGATGGGAGTTGCGGATTATCAGTTTGGTTCTGGAGCCGGTGAAGCGTTGTTCGGGGGATCAGTGGTCCGAGGTCGGTATCCGAAACTCCGTGTTTTCAACGAGAGTAATGAGCAAATTGCGGCGTTAGTTCCTGAGTACGGATTATTAGCGCTCACAGTGGCAGGAGCAAAGCGATGGGTGGATAGCGACGTGTCGGTTCATACGGTGGATATAGATGAGTTTGTCCCGCACGGGAGTGTATTGGCTCCAGGTGTTAGATCGGCGAGTCCCACGATTCGCGTGGGGGATGAAGTTGTGGTTCGTGGCCCGCGAGCGTTCGGCGTGGGGCGGGCTGCTATGCGGGGTGCGGAAATGACCGAGAGCACACGTGGAATTGCGGTGGATGTGCGTCATGTGGTTGAAACCGAGTGACTGGAGAGCATAGTTGAAGACAAGATTGATATCCTGTGTTTCGGGAATTGGTGGCTAGTGTAATTGGTTGTTCTCGGTGGTGTTTTGGTTGTTCAAAGCCTATTCATGCACAATGAGTGGGTTGCCGTCGCCGGAGGTGTATGAATCCGGTCGGGGTATGGATTCGCATAATGCAGTGATGCGGGAAATCCGCGCGAGGAACACCGAGGAATACGATCCTGAGGAACCGACTCGCGTCTGGGTTGATGAGGATCTCACACCCACTGGTGTCAAAGACTCGTTAACGATTATTTTGAATACGGGTGGGTGTCGATGGGCGCGAGCCGGCGGATGCACGATGTGTGGGTATGTGGCTGAATCGGTGAAAGGTGGAGTCGTTTCGCATGAAGCGCTTGTGAAGCAAGTTGATGCCGCGCTCGCGCATGAAAAAGAGGAAGGCGCGGCGTGTGACCTAATTAAGATCTACACGTCGGGATCGTTTTTGGATGAACGAGAGATTCCCGAGAAGACTCGCAATATGATTGCAGAGCGGTTTGCCGAGCGGGATCGGATTGTGGTAGAAAGTCTCCCTGATTTCGTCTCCGGAGAAAAATTAATGGCATTTCGAAATCGGGACGTGGCTGTGGATGTGGCGATTGGGTTAGAGACCGCGAACGATCGCGTTCGACAAGATTGCGTAAATAAGTATTTTGAATTCAGTGATTTCGTCCGGGCAAGTAAATCGGCAAAGGAGGTTGGCGGTGGCGTAAAGGCGTATTTGTTGTTGAAGCCGCCGTTTTTGACTGAACAAGAGGCGATAGCTGATGCCGTGTCGTCGATACGTGCGTGCGCTGATTATGCGCATACTGTGTCGATGAATCCAACGAATGTCCAGCGGTTCACGATGGTGGAACAACTCTATTGGGATGAGGGGTATAGGCCACCCTGGTTGTGGAGCGTGATTGAAGTATTACGGGAAACCAAGTCTGTCGATTCGATCGTGGTGTCAGATCCGGTTGGAGCGGGATCGGATCGGGGACCTCATAATTGTGGGGAGTGTGATGATCGGGTGGCGCGGGCGATCAAGGATTATAGTCTCCGGCAGGATCCGAGTGTCTTCGATGAGGTATCGTGTTCGTGTGTTGAGACCTGGGAGTATGTAGTGGAGAACGAAACCGGTTTTAACCTTCCATTAGCGTAACATCCACCTCCGAATGGGGGTTATTGGAAAATCGATTGGGTAAGAGTGAACTCGGAGCCGGTTAGTAGTGTAACGAATTCCTCGACGATCGTTCGAAGTTCTGGGAGGATTCGGATCAAGCCGATGAAGAGGAGAACTAGTGCGATGACGGCGAATACTTGTGAGAATATTCTGTCAGCAACATAGAATGAGACGAGTTCGGTTGACGTGATACCAAATAACCACATGATCGGTGAAATTAGGGTGTCGAATTGGAACACTTGGTATGCATAGGCTATCGTAATGAAGATGTTTCGGAAGATATTGAGAATCCAAATGATTACGACCATTGCGACCATTGCGGTGAGTTTTCGTCTAGGTGGTGCTTTTGTGGCAGCGATGAGCCCACCAAATATTGACATTGCCCCGATACCTGTGCAGGCGAGGACGATACGAGTTCGGTATACTATACCGTCTGGTTGGTGGAACTGAAAGCGACTCCGAACACCATTTTCGGTGTATGTTACTTCGGGGGAGAATCCCATGAGCTCCATGGTGAGCTCTGTTTGTCGGGTGACGATTTCTATTAAGGTGTCATGAAGAACACCGATTGTCTCGAACGGGAGGTAAATGAGACCCATTATGCCAACTGCATAGGAGAGGGTGTAGAGCGATTCTCGGGAATCGCCTCGGAAAATAATGGTTCCGAGGTAGATACAGATCGGTGCGGCTATCGCAGTGAGGCTCGCTTCGACTGCACTAAGATGGACAAGTAAGAAAAATGGCGTCATGAGCGCCCAGAAAACCCCGAATAATACCCAAGCGACACCAATCAACTTGTCAGGTTGGAATGTTTCCCTGGAATTCGCAATTATGGCTGTGACGAAAAGAGCAACCACTAACCAGCCGATTGGGTAGGCGATTGATTGGAGGTTGGCAGGGTCAATCAACACGAATAGAATTCGAGTTGTGGTCGTATAACAGTGATGTTTACTAACCGATTGTGGTACTAATCGAAACAGGTGGAATGATAGTAATGAAAGTATGCGTCGTCGATGTTTGGCGGTGGATTTCTTTATGTAATGCCAGTCAGGATGCCTTGGCCATCCGTTAGGCCAATATCCGGTAACGTTGCCCGTTCAGGGTGTGGCATGAGAACCGCGATGTTCTCCGTGGGACCGAGTAGCCCCGCAATATTTCGTTTTGATCCGTTCGGATTACTTGAATCCGTAATCTCCCCTTCCGGTGTACAGTATCGAAAGAGGATGCGGTTATTTGCTTCCAACCGATCGATTTCTGCGTCTGATACTTCGAATCGGCCTTCACCATGGGCGATTGGGAGCGTGAGGACTTCACCGTGATCGTATGCTGCCGTCCAGCGCGTCTCGGCGTTTTCCACGCGCACGGTTATGTGTTCACACCGAAATCTGGCGGTTTTGTTCGTCGTAAAGGCCCCGGGGACGAGGCCTGATTCACACCCAATTTGGGCGCCGTTACACACACCGAGGACAGGGTATCCGTCGGCGACTCGGTCTTTGATCTCGGTCATGATCGGGTCGCGAGCGGCCATTGCACCGGCCCGCAAGTAATCACCGTATGAGAATCCGCCGGGGAAAATGGCGCCGGTTGAATCTTCTGGGAGACCATCTTTATACCATATTATTTCTGCGTCAATACCGAGGAAGTCAAGTGCTTGTTTCGTGTCGCGATCGCAATTGCTTCCGCCGAATCGAATGATCGAAATTGTCATTGCTCGGTAATCTCGACATCGTAGTCGTGAATCGTGGGATTCGCGAGTAACCGTTCCGTCATATCGGTTGCTTTCTCTCTGGCTAGATCGGGTGATTCCGAGTCGATATCGATTTCGAAAAGATCGGCTGATCGTAAGGCAGCAAGTTCGAATCCTAGCCGTTCAAGTGCCCGTTTGGTTGTAGATGCCTCCGGATCGAGGACGCCGTCTTTGAGTCGCACAGTGATCGTTGCGGTGTATGTCGTCATTGGTTGATAGTGGATTGTGAATGATGCATGATCTGGTGAGCGGTGTTATTGTTGTGAGTCAATCCACGATTGTTTACAGTCGTCAGAACAGAAATCGCAGTGTTGCACGGTGTTTTCGTCATCGATCCACGTAACGACGCGATGGTCTGGACTGTTCACAATTGGATCCCCACAGACCGCACAATCGGGAGCGTCGTCGGGTTCAACCTCGCCGACGTCAGACGTGGGATCAATCATGTGTGAATGATTATGCTGGGTGTACTTGAATAACGCTACTCATCGACATCGGCTAGGTGGTGGTTGATTTCCTCGATAACAGTATCGAGTGGTGGTGCGTCAAATCGATCGGATTCGAGGTAGGCGTTGGCCCCAGCGGTGTATAAGTGACTGGCGGTGGTGATCACAGGTTCCGGAAGTGGAGTTGGTGTTTGTTCACATAGGTCCTGCCAGCGAGCAACGTTCCGTTCTTTCGCTGTTGTTTTCGCGTCGGAAACTGCATTGACCCAGTCTGGGTCGAAGGCTTTGTAATATTGTCGGAGAACTTCCTTTGAGAGTTGCTGGCCGTGATACCCGAATCGGTTTTCGTCGAATGTGCCGACGACGTCAGCAACGTAGATATCTCCCTGGTGATAGATGCATTCGATTTTCCCGTCCTGATGCTCGAAACTCACATCATTCGCATGGTTTGTGATTAGCGTGTTAACGTCGTTCGCGATAGTGTCTAGATGTCGGATATCAGCTTTGCCGGCAATGGAGTCTGCTTCAGACCGAGTAAGATAGCGGTCTTGTTCTTCGTACTTTGTTGAAAATTCAATGATTGGTTCGGTTAATTCGACGGGCGATTCGGGCCACGATGCGTAATCAAGTCCGTGGTCGGTCGGGGAGGTGCGGTTGCGGAGGCTGGAGCCGACGGGGACAGTATTCCGGAAAATTATTTCGAGAGGAATGAGGAAGTTGTCTCCCGCAGCATCGTGGTACGCGGAATAATCATACGAACCGTTTTGATAGGGGAGGTCTGGAACTTGAGTCAAGTAAATGGCCATTTCCCGCGCCGTCTCTGGAAAATCGTCGAGAGAGATAATGCCCTCTTCAGTAGAGAGACCTCTGTAATGCGTTAAGATATCGTTCGTTTCGAGTAATTCGAAATTATACGCGCCCATAAGACACAAACTCCGGCCTTTTTCAGGGATTTCGTCTGGCATTTGTCCCCAATCAAATACTGAATAATCGTCAGTAAACTCGAACGAGCCGCGTCCGAATTCCGTGTCAGTGGGGTCCGATTCGATATGGAATTCTTTGACTGACGTCATCAAAGACCCCCTAGGTGCGTGATGGCTGGTTGCATACTGTAATCGTTACTGGAATCTCCCAAGTGAGTTTCCATCTGGGTATCGACCGGTTTTTTATTCCTCGCTTGGTATAAGTAGTGTATCATGGGCGGGTCCCCTGTCGAGTCAATTGAGTTTACCTATCTCCCGGAGACCGATCAATCGTTTGAAAATGCGTTAGCGAAGGCCAGGGCAGGTACTCGATTGAGTGTGGATGATGCGGTTGCGTTATTGACGACGGGGACTGATTCGGAGGGGATCGATCCCGTACGGAAAGAGCGTGTACTCGAGGTAGCGGACCGGCGGCGGCAAGAGGTGGTGGGGGATGCGGTGACGTTTGTTGCGAATTTGAATAATAATGTGACGACTGCATGTAATACAGGGTGTTTATTTTGTAATTTCAAGGATGCGTCGCACGCGTTTGAGACGGAGTCGACGGTGGAACACGAAGGGTTTACGAAAACTCCGAGTGAATCGCGGCGGATCGTTCGTGACGCCGTTCAGCGGGGGATTTTCGAGGTGTGTTCGGTTTCGGGGTTGCATCCAGCGTTTGCGTTGGATGATGAGCATCATGAAATACTCGAAGGGTATGATGACGCGGAGAAGTCGGTTAATTACAAGCCGCCGAGTGCGTATGACATTGATCCGGGGACGTATGTCGAGCAGATAACCGCGATGAACGTAGGTGGGGTGCATGTGCATTCGATGACGCCAGAGGAAGCATATCATGCGCAACGAGGTGCGGATTGGGGGTATACGGAGGTCTATGAAACGTTACAGGCTGCTGGGTTGGATTCGGTCCCTGGAACGGCGGCAGAAATCCTTGTGGACGAAGTCCGGGATGTGATTTGTCCGGGGAAAATCACGACGGATGAGTGGGTGAGTGCAATGCGAGCATCCGATCGTGTCGGGCTCCCCATGACAGCTACTATCATGTATGGTCATGTGGAAAACGAGCGACACCGGGCGATGCATCTCAAAGTGATTCGTGATTTACAGGATGAAACGGGTAATATTACGGAATTCGTTCCCTTATCGTTCGTGTATCCAGAAACCCCGTTGTATAAGCAGGGACTCGTGGATGGAGGGGCGAGTGATGCCGAGGATGAATTAATGATAGCAGTGAGTCGATTGTTTTTAGACAATATCGATAACATCCAATCGTCGTGGGTGAAATACGGAGATACGAAGGGATTGAAACTCTTGAATTGCGGGGCGAACGATTTCATGGGAACGATTCTGTCTGAGGAAATCACGACTCGAGCGGGGGGAGAGTATGGGCAGTTCAGGAGTTTCGAGGATTACGTTGAATTAATTTCAGCGATTGGGCGTCGGCCCGTTGAACGGTCCACTGATTACACGAAACGACGAGAAATTTCGATGAGTGATCCGCCGTATGGACCACAGATCGGTCCAGAAGCTGATGGTTCACCATTATTGGGGTTGGTACCGGAGCGAAAGCAATCGTCGGATGAAATTAAAGCCGATTAGGTGCTGGTTTCCGGGGCATCACTGTCGAGAAATTGATGGAATTCTTCAGTAATGAGTCGTCGAACGCGATTGGATAACCATGAATCGTCGTGGAGGTACCGGGAATGGACGGGTAGGCGTTCTTCGAGCGGGAGATTCGCGTGATCAGCGATTTTTTCTAGTTCCGTAAGAGCTGGCCAGGCGTAGTCGGGGTTAATGTGATCAGTTGTAATTGGCGAGACACCACCAAGATCATTAATACCACAGTCAAGGAGATCTCGAACCGGGGCGAGATTTGGTGGGGCTTGTATCGCGATATCCTCAGGGAGACCATAGCGGGCCATAGCGACGACTTTCCGTAAGGTCGAGAGCGATGGGGTCCCTCCCGACCATCGGTCGTTTTCTACGACCGGTTGGACAATTATTTCTTGAATGTGTCCATATCGGTCGTGTAATTCTTTGATAGCAAGGATACTCTCTGCGCGGTCTCGCATTGACTCCCCGATCCCGACGAGGATACCAGTGGTGAACGGTATCGATAATTCACCGGCTGTGCGGATCGTGTGTAGGCGTTGCCCGGGGGTTTTCTTCCGCGGTCCGGCGTGAGCGTCGACATCAGCGGTTGTTTCGAGCATCACGCCCATACTCGGATTTGAATCAGCTATGAGGGCCATTTCTTCTTTGGTTTGATCACCGGGGTTCGAGTGTGGTAGGAGGCCTTCTTCGAGAGCGACTTCGCACGCTGCACGGAGATATGTGTGAATCGAGTCGTACCCCCAGTCGTCAAGTTGCTTGTAAAGCGATTGATAACGATCATCCGGGGCATCACCAAACGTGAAGAGGGCTTCGGTACAGCCAGCATCCGCACCCATTCGAACGATGTCACGAACTTCTTCGAGTGAGAGGAGTGATTCCTCGCCGGGGGGATCAAAGTATGTACAATACGTACAGGTATAGCGACACGCGGTGGTAAGGGGGATAAAAACGTTCTTTGCAAATGTGAGTTCGCCGGGTGACTCAATCATATCAGGGCCGACCGATAACAACGAATCGACCTCCGTCGTCTCGATGGCGAGGTCGATACTGTATTGATCGGTCCCAGGTATCATTAGTATAGTTCTCGGGATTACTGGCAAAAGGCTTCACGATTGACCAGCCCACATACTGATGCCTGATCTATTGCACTGTGATTCATAGCTGGTTTACAGAATCGTGACAGAGTCTATACAAGGCATCGCTCGGTTTGCAGGCCACGGAGCCTCGTTATACGCCAGTACCGGTGTCCGCCTCGGGTAGATCGTTCGGAGTCGCGTCTAATCCGAGTTCTTCTAGGGCTTGTCTGAGATGGTCATCCTCAGCAAAATCCGATCCGGCTGCTTCGCGAATCCGCTGGGTGGTGGCCAGCACGTCTGCGCGACGGTCATCGGGGATATCGTATTTATCGGTGGCGAGTTCAATTACGAGTCCATTGTTATCTCGCGTATAAAGAGAAAAGAAAATCCCGCGGTCAAACACGTTGTATCCCCGACCATCATCCTCTAGCGCTGTCTTGACATCCTCGAAATCGTCCGGTTCGATATGGAATGCGATGTGATGAACAAACCCGACACCCCCGTGTTGGGGACTGTTCGCCGATGGCCGGTCGTCGCTGACGAATACGGTTAGAATCCGTCCATCACCCGTGTCGAAGAACAAATGTGTTTGTGACGGGTCATCAAGGTTGGGTTGGCGAAGGACCAGTGGCATACCGAGGAGGTCCCGGTAAAATGCGATCGTGTCTGCTGCATTACTTCCCCAGATTGTAATATGATCCGTTCCGGTTGTATGAAAGGGACTATCGGGTAACTCAGCAGTAACGAGTTCTTCTTGACACATACCATACGTACACCTAGCGATGGGGAAATACTCCTCGGAACCGTGAGTACCTTGGTGTGAGGTACTCATCGCGTGAGTGTGACCCGGCCAGAGGTTGTGGACAATTGAAACCCGGCTGCACGTAACCAATCAGCAGCTCTGCCTTCGCCGCGGAGATATACTTCGACGAGATCCTCCGGTTCATCGATATCCGTCGATAATCGGTAACTATCAACCTCATTCACGGTTGCGGATATTGCTTGTGCTGTGCGTAAATGATCGAGGTAAGACGCACCGTGGTAATCAACGGTATAGTCTGACGTCCGGATCACTAGAGCATTGGTCCCACCAGCCCGGCCTGGTGCAATTACGATGTCTCCGGGGGTACGAAAAAGGGCGGTAATAGTACGGGGTGTCGCGAGCGCCAAATCTGCCATTACTATTCCCATTGGTTTGTCGTACTCGGCGATAACGGCATTAATTGCAGCCGTAAGCGGCTGGTTGTCCACTGTCACCGGGACTTGAAGATCTATTGATTCAGTCGCAAGTACAACCGGGGACCCGCCTGCGGATTTGACTGCAGCAAGAACATCTTGTAACATTTCCCGCGAGAACTGCACTCGTTCATCGGTTGACAACACCGAAGATAATCGGGTTTTGGGTTCATGCACCGAATACGGTACAACAACGCGCATTAAATCATCTCTACAAGCGCGTTACAGTTTGGCTCCAGTTTTGTTTTTCCGGTACCAGTACACCGCACCAATCACGATTCCAAGCACGATGAGGATACCGAGACCAATAAGGAGTTGGCGGCGTTGTTCTTGGGATTCACTCGCCGATGTAGCAGATGATTCTGCTTGTTGGGCGAGATCGATCGCGTTATCGAAATTCCCGTTTTCATACGCTGAAATCGAGTTATTGAGAGTTTGTTCGGCTGACTGATGTCCGCCAGCGTTTTCTATCGCGGTTTCAGCTTGGGCAATAGCGTCTCTCGCAGCTTGATTCTCCTCCGAGTAATGGAATGATTCGTGGGTACTGATCGTTTCACTGGCACCTTCCTCGCGAACCAATTGGAACGACGCGAATATGAACTGTTCCCGTGGGGTATAGGTATAATTCGTTATTGGTGGGACAGTCCCGCGGATTTGGACTAGTACGGTTACCGTATCCTGATCGAGTGCAACCGACTCATTGACCTGCTGGCCGTCATATGAGTTCCCAGCAATCGTCTCGTCACCAGCATTCTGTTTCTCTATCGTCCACGTGACATTCGTTAATTCGGTTTCACCCCGGAGCGTCCACGAATTATAATCCGTGTAGAGATCTTCTATGGTGAACGTCGCTTCTTGAGCTGTTCCGACTTCGACTTCCGTCGGGGCATTGTGGTCGGCAATCGCGACAGCCCCAGCAACCCCCATCAGGGTTACGCTGAGTGCCGCGAGCAAGACGATAAGCCAACTAGAACAACGGATCCAATTCATCCTGCTCATCTTCGACGAGGTCCTGTAACTTTGCTTCGCTTTCTGCTCTGATTTCATCAATATTGTCTTGGGCTTCGATTGCGACTCGTTGGAGTTCCTTTATCCGAGGAACATTCGTTACACCTGATAATAACACTGCGGCGGCGACCTTGTCTTCACCCGGCAATGGGTAATCACCACCTCTGACCTCCATACTCCCCGTTTGTTCTTCAATCCATTTTCGTCCGCGTTCGATACCTTTCCGGTTCAGGAAATCGGGCGGACCGCTCACGACAACAAGCGCCCGCTCCGAACCTTCAATTTCGCATGGAAGTGTCAATCGACCGAGGGCCGCTTTCCGGATGAGGCTTGTGATGCGGTTAGTGGTATTGGCCGTCTCAAGCGAATCTTCGTTCCGGTTTGTGAATCGGGAAAGAAGACCTTCGTCCCCTGATTCGACAGATTCAGTTGCGTATCCGACGGTTGAGAGGCCACCGCCAGTGAGAGTGTTAATAATTTCTGAAGAGTCGACGACACTTTCCCCAACGTCATCACCAGCACCGATTTCACCGGCCCCGAATAACACGCCGAAGCGACGAACGATTTCTTCATTAATGACGTCATAGCCGCCCTCGACTGATTCACCGGCTTTTCGCCAGGCATCGTTATCGAACACAAGGAGGTTGTCGACTTCTCGGACGAATGTTTGGAATGATCGGGCTGCGTTGAGGGTGTATATTCCTCCTTCGTCGGCTGCCGGTAGGATACCAAGTCCGTAGACTGGTTCAGTATAGATTCGTTTGAGGTGTTTTGCGAGTACAGGTGCTCCTCCACTGCCAGTTCCGCCACCCATGGCGGCGACTATGAGGAATGCATCGATTTCGTGGACCGGGACACTATCGATAGTCCCTTGCATTTCGTCGACATCTTCTTCGGCAACTTCAGCGCCGAGTTCGTTGTCAGCCCCGACACCATGTCCTTTTACTCGCGATTGCCCGATGAGTACTCGATTCTTTTTTGGTACATAATCTAAACCGAGAAGATCAGCTTTCGCTGTGTTGATAGCGATTGCTGATCTGACAATGTTACTTCCCGTTTCTTTATCGTACCAGAGGAATTTATCGACGATTTTCCCTCCTGCTTGACCAAATCCGATCATCCCGAGTTTCATATGGAGTCCCTTACCGGGTGGCAGTCGAGAAGAATCAATAAACCTTTTGGTAACCTAATCATATCAGATAATTTAATTTTAGACGTCCGAATGGCAGAGGGCGGTGATTTTAATGCTCAATTAGTAACTTGTCAGACCAGTGGCTGACGGCATAGGGCGCCGACGTAATCACCTTAATCAAATCCTAAGTAATTCTTGAATGTCGTCAGGTCCTCTAGGGGAATGAATCCTTCCGCGTCGTTGTCCGTCGTTACTAGATCTAGTTTGAGAGATCGGTATTGATCCGGTCCAAACGGGAACCCAGGAACTACCGCACCAGCCTGCATCCCAATGCCAGCAAGCGCCATTGGGATCGGGATTACATTACTGGATCGACCATTGGATTCGTGTATTAAGGAGGCGATTTCTGCGAGCGTGTAACAGGTCGGCCCACCGACTTCGTATGTTTTGCCTGAATGGTCATCCTCTAGAATCGCGTCACCGATCATTGTTGCGAAGTCAGTGACCCATAACGGTTGGAACATACTCTTCCCACCCCCTGGCAACGGTGTTAGGTACGGGAGTGCCACTCGTTTGATAAATGGAATAAACTCACAACCATCCCCAAATAACACGGTTGGCCGGAACACAACCCACGAAATCATCTCTTCACGAACAACTTCCTCCGCTTTTCCTTTGGCACGCAAATAATGCGTCCGCCCCTCGGGGTCAGCGTGAATCGCACTGATTTGAATCAGGCGTGGGACATTATTGCTACGGGCTGCCTCAACGATATTACGAGTACCCTGATGATGGATGCGATCGTGCATGTTCTCACCGCCGCGGGGTCGACGGAGCGGTGAGAGTGCAACCAGATTCACAATTGTGTCGGCATCGTTGAGGATATCGGCCAGGGACGCGGGATCTGTTACGTCAGCGGATACTGTGTCTACTTCTGGTGGTAACTGACTGTTAGATGCAGACCGAGCGGCTGCGGTAACTTGGACTCCGCGCTTGTGGAGTTCAGTACAGACCCGTGTCCCTACGAACCCAGTCCCGCCGAAAACAACCGCCTTCACAAATGTAGTCACCTAGGTACTTGTACGGGATGAGACGTAAATCTTCATTGACTCGCGTGTTCCCCGTTAATCATTAACCAACAGGCACCATCGATCCGAGCATGTTAATAACGCTTGAGGGGATTGATGGGAGTGGGAAGACATCAGTCTGGGAGGCGTTGCAAGATGAGTTCCCGAAAGCGGTTTTTACGAGTGAACCCACGCATTCATGGTATGGGGAGGCAGTTCGCCGATCGATTGCTGATGACTCTGCGGATCCACTAGCGGAGTTATTCCTGTATACGGCTGATCATGCTTCGCATCTTAGTTCGACTGTTATCCCAGCGCTTGATGCAGGTAACCTGGTGATATCTGATCGGTATATTGATTCGCGTTTTGCGTACCAAGCAACAAGTCTATCTTCGCGGTTTGATGATGCATTGTCGTTCGTAAAATCGGTTCACGAGCCCTGGACACGGTATCCTGATCTCACGGTGTTTTTTGATCTTGACCCGAAAACCGGTGCTTCCCGGACCGATTCTAGTGAGAAGTTTGAAACGATTTCGTTTTTATCCGATGTATCCGCGAATTATGAACGCGTAATGAACGCTGATCCAGATCGGTTTCGGCGAATCGATGCATCAGAGGATAAAAGAAGTGTTCTTAGTAATACAATTGCTATCATTCGTGATTCGATTAACAACAACTAGGTGTGCCGTATGCGTAAGGGATCATCCGAGTCAGATACCGGGTCCGATGATAATGAGAAAAAATCTGGGTTTTCCTTTCCGCCCATTCGGCTCCCGCCAATAACCATTCCACGCGTTACCTTTGCCCGAATCCCGTTTTCTTTACCCTACCCCCGTCGACCCCGCGGGACGGGGAGTTATGTCCTCGCTGGGTTCGCTATTGACAGTCTCGATATCATCGTGACCATCGCCGGATACCATGAGGTGACAAGGAGTATTGTCGGGACCGTTCTCAGTGTCATTGTGTTTGGGCCAATAGGCCTGCTTTATGCCTGGGAAGCAATTCCGCTAGTGTTCAATTATCCATTGTTGACGCTCGTTCCCACTGCCCTGTTACTTGCGTTGATTTTTCGACAGGCCGGCGGTGAGGGTAAATAATACCGATTATCGAGAGGATGGTATGCGTCTTTTTCCGAAGATTACTCCGAGAGGGCAATATAGGTTTTCGTCTCGACAACACCGTCTAGCCCTTGAATTGACGATGATGCAGTATGAAGTATTTCATAGACCTCGGGCGCGTTCACTTCAACAATCACATCGTATTCACCAGCGACGATGTGCGCTTCTTGTACCGTGTCCATCTCTCGGACTTGTTCAACGACGTCTTCTGAGGCACCGGCATTTGTCTTCACCATAATGAACGCGTGAACCATGGACACCGGTACTCAATCGCCAGTCAAAAACCTTTCCCGGTTCTTACCGGGGGATTTTACGCGGCACCAGTCGTGTTACAATGATTCCTTGATGCGGCAATCGCGTACACTTATGGTGCACCGGGTTTCATTTATTGTTAGTATGCGGTTTGTGATTGTTGGTGCTGGAAGAGTTGGATTTCGGACTGGTAAGGCGCTTGCTGAAGAGGGGCATACGGTGACGCTTGTGGAGGAAAATGAGGAGACGGTTGCGCATGCTCAAAAGTCCGATGTGCCAGTGGTCCAAGGGGATGGTGGTCGGGAAGAGATCCTTCAGTTAGCTGGGATTGAGGACGCGGATGCGATCGGAGCATTGACGAGTGATTTGAATACGAATTTTGTGGCGTGTATGGTTGCGAAGCACTATGGATGTCGGACTGTCCTCCGGATTGACGAGGATTATCGGGAAGATATTTATCGGAAATACGCGGTTGATGTAGATGAGATTATTTACCCAGAGCGACTGGGTGCGATTGCCGCGAAAAACGCGATTCTTGGAGGATCGGTTCGGGCGATCGCTGATATCGCGCAGAATTTACAAGTTGTTGAGTTAACGGTGAAAAAGGATTCACCGATGCGTGGGTATTCGATTAGTGAGTTAGAACTGCCGGCTGATACGAGTATTTTAGCGTTTGGGAAGAAAGGGGGACCTATGGGGATTCCCTTACCAGATGATTCGCTCCAGGAGGGCGACCGGTTAGCTGTGTTGGCTGATTTTGAGGTGCTTGAGGATGTCCATCGGATTATTGTGGGAAGTGATACATTGGTTATTTCAGAGGGTGAGTAACGATGGTTACTGCATATGTTATGATCAAATCGTTAACAGCTGAGGCGGATCGGTTACGAGAGGGAATTGCGTCGATTGATGGTGTGGAGGAAGTTCATATTGTTGCGGGTGATGTGGATCTTATTGCGAAAGTAGTGGGTTCGGATCCGAGTGAGGTGAAGGATATTGCGGTGACGAATATCCATGGGTTGGATGGGGTAGACAGTACGCAAACCTATTTGGCGATGGATTAGGGTGTCGATCCGTCGGTTGATTGGTTGTGGGCCTGCTCAAGAAGTGAGTTAACTGGTTCGTCGTAGGAATAACCAGAGATGGTTCCAGAAAGGTAGGTGCCTTCCACGAAGTTGGTGAGTGCTATCGCGTCTGTTGTTCCGGTATCAGGGTCAGTTACTGGAAGAGTAAAATCCACAGCAACAGTTTGGTTTTCTGTGTCGAGCGTGACAATGGGTGGTTCTGTGGAGCCTTTTGTGACGCCGTTGATGTTGGTGAGACGGGATTCTAGAGTGTTAAACCAGTCTTCTTGGATAATTGGTGGAATAGTTTCGTTTGTCACACTCGCATCGAGGGTTGGGAGAGTGACGGTGAGTTGATAGGTGACGTGATCACCGGTCTGGTTGATAGTGAGAGTGGCTGAGAATGGCGTCGTGGTGTTGTGATATGTGTAGGGGTCTGGTCCGGGGTCGAATGCTTCATGGGCAGTGAGAGCTTGTTGATAGGGCTCCAAGTCAAGTTCAGTCATATGTGCGTTGTTCTTAGTGGATAGCGTAGAAAAGAGCGTTGTCGTAGTTGCTCTAAAAGCGACGGGAAAGCAGGCATTAATACCAATCGCAGTATTCTAGTGAAGTATGCCGGAGAAAGAGTTTTACTTGGATAATGAGACGGTTCGGTCGTTTGTTGATACCGTGAAAACGGCGGCGGATGAACATGAAGATGTGCCGACATTGCTCGATGCGTTATCCGAACCGTTCGAAGACTTACTCCGGAACGACGATTGGTTACCTGAGCCGTTTGATGGGCTTGTTCCGGACGGGTATGAAGACCACGGCGAGATGGGTGGAGATATCGCTCAGTGGTTATTGTATCGGGAGGAAAACAAACTCACGGTGTTCTCACTCGTTCTTCCCCCCGGTGTGGAAACGCCGGTCCATGACCATCTTGCCTGGGGTCTCGTTGGGTTGTATCAAGGGACGCAACAGGAAGATTTCTATCAGCGTGTCGATGATTCGGATAGTCATATTGGGCACGCGGAATTAGAGCACGTGCGGAGCGAGGAGATGGAACGAGGTGATTATTATGAGCTCGTGCCACCGGATGGTGATATCCATAAGGTAAAAACGTCATCAGATGTGCCGAGTGTGAGTATTCATTTATTGGGTGGGGATGTTGGGTGTATTCAACGTCACTTGTTCGACCCGGAGGATGAGTTCGTTGAATTATTCCAGTCGCATTATACGAATGTCAGGTGTGAAACGGCGTTAGAACCACCGGAGCCACACGGCCACACCCATTAATTCCAGATTTCGAACGGTTCGGTAACTCGAAAAGATGTTGGGTTAGTCGTTTTCGAGTTTCCAGCCGACAAATTCATCTTCGATTTCGACGCCACAAGCGTCAATGAGTCTCGCGAGGAGTACATAGCCACTCGCGACGGCGGCGAGACCGATGATTGTGGATTCGTCAAAGTGGGTAGCCGCTGTTTTGTGGAGGTCGTCTGTGATTTCACCAGCCATGGCGGCATGTGCATAGTTGAGCATATCGCGTTCTCGATTATCGAAAGCATTGAGATCGTTTTTTGAGATTGCGAGAATTTCGTCGTCTGATACGCCTGCGTTTCGGGCTATTCCGACGTGTTGGTGCCATTCATATTTTGAATTGACCGCGTTTGCCACGGAGAGGATTACGAGTTCTCGTTGATGGTCTGTGAGACCTGACTCGGACCATAGTTCACCGAGGAACGAGCGTAACCCTGCGAGGACCGGTGGGTTGTTGCCGATGGCGCGATAGACGTTTACAGTTTTCCCGGGTTGAAGATCTGAGACGATGAGATCCTGATATTCTTCTGGTAGATCTGATTGATTGGTGTATGGGACACGAGCCATATTTTCTCGACTCAAGGAGTCATTATAAGCCGCACGATTTCAGTATTCCTTCATGTTGAGTGATACTTATTTTTCAGTAGCTAGTACCCGTTACATGCACGCGGTAATTCCTGCAGCTGGTGAGGGGACGCGGCTGCGGCCACTGACGGAGACAATGCCGAAAGGATTGGTGCCGGTTTGTGGGAAACCGATTTTAACATGGTGTTTTGAGACAGTCATTGATCTAGGGGTGGAGGAGATTGTCGTTATCGTAGGGTATCGTGGAGAGCAGATCATTGAATACTACGGCGCAGAGTTCGAGGGGTGTCAACTAGAGTACGTCCGTCAGCGAGAATTACGGGGGTTAGGCCACGCGGTCTTACTTTCCAAGCCGTTTGTTTCGGGTGATTGTATCGTATTGAATGGTGACAATGTCTTTGCTGGTGAGTTACAGTGCGCTCTCGATCAGCACCAGGCGAATGATGCAGTGGGGACGTTAGTGACCGAGTCAGTGAGCCGTGAAACCGCTAGGCAAACTGGTGTGTTGGAGTTTTCCGAGTCGGGTAGGTTAGTCGGTGTCGTTGAGAAGCCAAGTGATCCGCCGTCTCGGGTGGTAATGACGGGGTTTTCAGTGTTTTCTCCGGTTATTTTCGATGCGTTGGAGATCGTGAAACCATCAGCGCGAGGGGAGATTGAGCTTGCTGATGCGATCAATATCGTCTTGGAGGGAGGGCATTCCATTGAACTCGTTTCGTTGGATGGACAGCGCTGGAACATTAATACAGAGGAGGACCTCGATCGAGCTTCAACAGGGCTAGCAGAGTTTCACGATTGAGAAGGGGTTCGTTACTCGAGGTGGTCGAGGTAATCGTCTTCCCATTCACGCCGCGCGGTTATTTCGCGTTTCCCGCGGCGGGTGAGGGCATAAGAGTTCGTTCGGTCGTCGATCCGGCCTTTTTCGAGGAGACCTTTTTCGACAAGTGAATCAAGATTGGGGTAGAGTCGTCCGTGATTGATGTCGGTCCCGTAATAGTCATCGAGGATTTCTTTGATCGCAAGACCTTTGGGATTGTTTTTACCAGCGACAATGTATAATATATCTCGTTGGAATCCTGTGAGATCGTACATTACTTGCTCCAGAAATACCCCTTATGGCTGTTAAGGTTATTCATTTGATTTGTCTGTGTGATAATTAGCCGAAGGGGTAATATCGGTTTTCTAATCCAATTAATGTTATTTATTTGGTGTATTTTCAGTGAGGTAATCTCGTTCAAGCATTACCGAAAATCTCACGCCTGGGTTCGCTTGTTCGATCCAAATGTCTCCGCCGTAACTCGTGACGATCGATTCAACTAGATACATTTCTAGGTGCCGGTCGCCGTGCTCACCAGGGTCGAAGACGTCGTCGTAATCGTCGGGGTCGATCTGGACATCCGGGGCAGTTACTTGGATTACAACAGCTTTTTTGGCAATGTCAGTCGTGATCCGTAGGCGTGGGTTGGTAGCGTTTGCCCGTTTGATCAGGGATTCGAAGAGATTACTGAAGACAGTGACGAGTGGCGGACCGCCAGCGACGTAACAGGCCGTTGGATTTTCGGCGGTGATGGTCGTGTCAGTGTCTAAGAATTCAATTGTATCAATTGCGGAATCTATTATTTCTCCAATATCTGTCGGTTTTGAATCAATCTCGTTAGTGTACGTTCGTCCCAATACCTCAACGTTTTGAATGATATCAACTACAGCGTTACTTCGGGCTTGGATGCGCGTGAGTTCATCTGGTGGCGTTCCAGCGGATTCGTCAATCAATCGGTTGGCATACCCATTGATGATATTCATACCATTGAGAACGTGATGGCGGAGCAGTCGATTGACGAACGCGATCTGGCTCCGGGCACGGTTTGCGGTCGCATCAGCTCGTTGTGCGATTTTCGCGCGGCGATTAGCGCGACCCTCTTGGAGGCCCATGAGAAGTCCTACTGTCGCTCCAATGGTCCCGATATTGAGGCTGACATAGAGTGGGTTGTGAATCGATGTTCCTAGTGAGAGTTGTTGGATGAAGATCCAGTAGGCGAGTAATAGGGTGCCAAAAAACCCAGTGATTGACCAGGTGACGAGTCGACTAACCCAGTAGTGAGTGTAGTCACAAGAATACAACCAGTAGCCAGCGCAGATCAGGATGCTTGATAGAAAGAAGAGTAATATGGGTTCAATTAACCGGATGAGGCCATAGGACCACGTGATTGATGAGTACAGATAAAAGAACGCAAGGGTACCACCAAGAGAGATGATGATAGAGCTGCTGATTGTCCGGGGGTTGGTGAGTTGTTCGATAGATGCAGTTGCCATTCGTTAGTTAGCGAGGGGCAGCATGGTAGTTTTTGGTAGCGCTAAGTGAGGGCAAAAAGGAGTAATGAAGAACTGCTGGGGGTTCATGGTGAATGATTGGTGAATTCGCGCTTAAACCTAGGTCGATGATTATCAATTCCGATAAAGTACTGTTGGTAGATCACCACCGACCGGGGGAATTATTTGTAACTATCAATGTACGCTGTATTTGTCATAGAGTAGAGGCATTACTTCGTTACCAAACAACCGAATCGAATCAAGGACTTTCGAATGAGGGATTCCTGGTAAGTACATTTTGAGAATGAAGCAGTCAATGCCAAGGTCTACTAAACCCGCTAGTCTAGACGCGACAGTGTCGGGGCTGCCTGCAATGAAGTGTTCATCCTTCAGGGCATCGAACGCCTGATCGAACGCATCTGGATTCTGCATTGCTTCGTGTTGTCCCCATGACTTGTAATCCTCAAACGCATTCTGTACCGCCGGACCAAAGATATTGATGGCCTCCTTGTCAGTTTCGGCGACAAACACATCCCACCTCGCCGGTTGATATCCCCGTAACCCATCCCCGCTCGGACAAGTAACCAGGTCTAGTTGACGGGCGATTTCTGATTCGTCCTCATGTGGATTCACCAACCATGCATCACCGAGATCACTCGCGCGGCTAATCGCCGAGTCCTGATTTGCCCCAATCCACAAGGGTGGATGGGGATCCTGGACTGGTTTCGGATTAATCGTGACATCCTCGAAATCATAAATATCGCCATGGTAGGTTACGTTATCGCTAGTCCACACCCGCGATATAATCTCGATACCCTCCCGCATTCGAATTGCTCGCTCCCGCTTATCGATACCGAGCGAATTGAACTCGTGATCTCGGTAGCCTGCAACCGGTGCGGCAACCACTTGACCATCAGTAAAGACATCCATAGTCGCGAGTTGTTCAGCAATAATTAATGGATGATGTAACGGTAGTAATATCGCCGGACAAATATTCATGTCCGGCGCAAAGGCTGACAGTCGGGATAATGCCGGGATATTCTGGAATTTTTGATATTGCTCAACAAAATAATGATGCCCCATGTATATGAGGTCAAAACCAGCGTCATCGGCGGCTTCAACTTGCTCTTCGATGTCCCGGAAATTATCGCCTCGTTGATTGTTGAGTGGGGATTTACCGTGAATTGACAACCCAAACTTCATACCAGTCATTTCGACGGTGACCGTATAACTTTCCGTTGAGAATCAGTTCGAATCCCACTAGGGTCTAGGGGCTGACACGGACTGATCCAAGTTAACCGAGAGATTGCAATAATAAGGCATGGTATGGTGAAATATGAGGTATCGGGTTGAGAGTGAGAGGATGATTCTATTGAGGTGGATCGCCCCTTCTTCCCAGTTATCCTCAGCTAGACTGGGTAATTTCACAAGTCGCGAGGTTTGCTGAGTCGATTGAGTTCACCACCACATTCTGGACAAAACGATGTTTCAGGATCCGCCAATCTATTTCCACAACTAAAACATTCATATATTTTTATTCGTTCTATATCTTCATTCGGTCGCATATTCCACATTATTTTAACGTATTATGAAAATTTTTCCCTAATATTCATTTAATTGTCTAATCAACTGTGTGGCTTTACTGCCAAATAACCTCGAAATACATCCAACAGATGTCGATGAATCAATTTAATTTGACCACAATTCAACCGCTAGCAATTGTGTCATCGAGGTCCGGGGCCGATTGATTGTTAACGTGTAATCTCCGATCAGTTTGTCACTAGAATAACAAGAACAGAGTTGGTATTATCGGTTCTACTCTCAAAGGGTCCACCCACCTCACGCAAAACCGAGGTTTAATAATCGTCCATCGTCCACTCATCTTTCCGTTCCAATCGGTTTCGTACTTCCCGGGCAATTTCTGGTTGGTGTCGAGCGATATCCGTCATCGTAATGATCCCTACAAGTTCGAGATTCTCCATGACTGGTAACTTCTTAATTCCGTGATCCTCCATCGTTCCCAGAGCTGTTTCAATGGAGCTGGATTGATCGATCGTAATGAGCTCTTGGCTCATTCCTTCGCCTACTGGCTGCTCCGTGAGTGGTGTTTCCATAAAATACGCAATACGCAGCACGTCAGATCGAGTTAAAATCCCAATCGGTCCTGAGTCTTTCACGATGACACTACCGATCTGATGCTGTAACATCGTGCCAATAGCCTTGTGAAGCGTTATATCTGGGTCAATAGTTACCGCAGGGGATGACATGGTTTTACTTACCAGCATACCGCTATACTACGTGGCACACTTAGTAATACCCCGCGTCAAAATACCGTCAATAATTAACCTGAGAAACCAAATTCCTACCTCTGTCGTAGAGTGTGATTTCTATGCGTCTAGGCGTGCTTTAGTGTATGGCAGTTTACCCCCAGCACGGATCAACTCCCGTTCCCGATCACTCGCAACTAAACGCGTGACGATTTCCTCACCGGTAGTTTCGTTAACAACAATAATATTATTGCCATCCCTAACCCCATCGACCAAATTTTCAGCCCGCAGTGATACTCCCTCCCCAATCCCAGAGTAGTCGTCGGGCTTCACGAACTCTAACGGCAACAACCCGAAATTAAACAAATTAGCTTTGTGAATACGAGCGAAAGATTTAGCTACAACGCCATGGACACCGAGAAACATTGGACACAACGCGGCGTGTTCTCGAGACGATCCCTGCCCGTAATTTTCCCCGGCCACAAGCCAACCACCCTCGGCCGCTTTCGCTCGCTCAGCAAACGTGTCATCAACTCGCTCAAGCGTAAACTCTGAAAGCTTGTCTATGTTCGATCGATACATCATAATTCCACTCCGACCGGGAAGGATATGATCCGTAGTGATATCATCACCCATCTTGAGTAATACCTCACCTGACACCGTCGACACCAACGGCTCCTTCAACGGCACGTCACCGATATTCGGGCCTTTCTGTAACGCACCGCCATCACCCGGTGGGAGTAAATCAACTCGATTCCCAGTGAACTCGTCCGGCATTATTACCCCGGGTGGGTCGGCCCCGTACTCATCCGCAAAATCACGCGGGTCAATCAATTCGCCAGCAACAGAAGTGACCCCCGCGGTTTCAGGTGACGCAAGGAAGATGCTATCGTCCTCAATACCTGAACGACCTCTGAAATTCCGGTTAAATGTCCGTACCGACGTTGAATCACTCGCCGGCACATGCCCATTCCCGATACACGCACCGCACGTTGATTCCGACCACATCACACCAGCTGCCATTAAATCGGCAACGACACCCTCCCGAGACAGCATCTCAGCCGCTTGTTTGGACGACGGCGCGACAACTGCATTCACATCTTCGTTCACGCTATGTTCCATTACGGGCCCCGCGTACGCCCGAACGTCCTCATACGAGCCATTTGTACAGGAACCAACAACAACCTGCTCCACCGGTTCCCCGGCCACGTCCCGAACCGGAACCACATTATCCGGCATCGATGGTTCAGCAACCAGCGGCACAACCGCCGATAACTCAACTACGATCTCTTCATCATACTGAGCGTCCCCGCCAGGAATAAGTTCTCGATAGACATCCTCCCGGCCGAGTCGCCGAAGGTACTCCCGGGTCTGTTCATCACTCGGGAATATGCTGGTTGTCGCCCCTAGTTCTGTCCCCATGTTGGTAATCGTCGTCCGCTCCGGAATTGATAGTGTTTTAACACCAGTTCCTGTGAATTCAAATATCCGCCCAAGCCCGCCTTTCACGGTCAAACGCCGGAGTGACTTTAGGATTACGTCCTTAGCACTTACCCACTCGTTGAGTTCCCCTTCAAGCCGAACATTCACCACCTCGGGCATCTGGATGTAATATGGTTCGCCACTCATAGTGACAGCTACATCCAACCCACCGCCCCGATTGCCAACATCCCGAATCCACCCGCTGTTGGCGTATGAGAATCCGCCCCGACCAGCGTTTCCCCAGGCGCAGCAAACCGTTCTTTATGCACCTGATGACAAATCCCATTCCCGGGTTTAGAAAACCACGAACCATATTTTTCTGCCGCAGATTTCAAAAACCGATGGTCATCGCTGTTGCGCCAATCGAATTGATAGACCTGATGATCTGCATAGACAACTGTTGGGTCGGTTGTAACTTGGTCCAATCTGAGCGCTTCGAACTGTAACCAGACTAGCGTCCCAGAGGTATCGACCATGAGTACTTGATCGATATCGATCCCGATCTCCTCCCCAGGGACAAGTTCGCCCTCGTGAAGGTGATCTTCGAGTATTTGTTGTGTGACACTCCCTGTCATAAATGACTGCTATCTGAGACGAGAAAATAAACATTCCGCGTACCACCAGCGAACGGAATACCCGCATTGCGGTACTCGTATTCGTCACCGCACCATTCCGGGGCGCTAGTCTGCGGCAAATTCCTGTTCGTACCGCATCCACCTATCCAACCCAAGGATGTCGTTCCGCTCCTCGAACGTTGCAATCTCATCAGCGATTTCTTCCTGTGAGCCATTTTCCAGAATACTATCGAAAATCCGCTCGAACGTTTTCATCGCCCCACGAATCGACTCGGCCGCGTATAAGGCAATATCGTACCCCATATCTTCTAGTACATCAGCAGGAAGAATCGGTGTTTTCCCACCGGTAGCCATGTTCGCGATGTTCGGTCCCGGGACTTCTTCATTGATTCGCTCCATTTCTTCAACCGAAGTCGGCGCTTCCACAAAGTTCAAATCAGCGCCAGCGTCTTGATATCGTTGCGCCCGTTCAATCGCATCATCGATTCCATGGACAGCTGCGGCGTCCGTGCGCGCAACGATCAAGAAATCCTCGCTTTTTCTCGCGTCGACAGCCGACCGTATTTTTTGTTCAAACTCACCAGCAGGGATCACATCTTTGCCTTCAAAATGCCCGCACCGCTTTGGGAAAGTTTGATCTTCGATTTGAATGGCTGTAACGCCAGCGCGTTCAAATTCCCGGACGGTCCGCCGGACGTTTAACGGGTTCCCATACCCAGTATCAGCGTCAGTAATCAAGGGAACATCGATCGCTCCTGCCATTTCGTGGGCCCGGTTCGCCATTTCCGTCATTGTCGTCAACCCTACATCAGATTCACCGGTGACCGAAGCGGCAACCGACGAACCTGACATGTACACGGCATCCCCTCCGGCCTGATACGCCATCTTCGCACTCAGCGCGTCATACCCACCGAGGGCAAAAAGGATCTCATCACCCTGTAATCGCTCCATGAGAGACATTGCGGGCATACGTGGGTAATCTCATCTAATAAAATGCCGGGTGGACTCAGGTTCACCGGGTAATCACCGCGGCAATGCATCGGCCCGAAGGCTTAGTATATTCTCTGCCGTTTGTCAATGTATGGCTGTGCAGAAACAGAACACTGATGACGGCCTCTTGCAAGAATCGAAGGTCGTCGATGTAGATGTCCACCTCGGCGGAGCAATAAGCTATGATGATGTCGGATCGTATTTAGACGAACCACACAAGAGCCGATTGTGCAACCACTCCGGGCCGACACCGTTACCGTTCAGCGGCTGGGACCGGAATTCAGGAGGTAAGATCGATGATGAGACCCACTCGCTTGCCGACGCACACGAATTGAATCAACGGTTGTGCGTTGAGTTCGGCGTCGATATCCCGGTACTAAACACGTTATCGTGGATCACGCGGCTTCCTGAGAGCGAATTCGCAGTGGAGGTCGCTCGAGCCTACAACAACGTGCTATTTGACCAGTTCCTAGATGAGTACGACCATTTCCGGGGGATGGTAACGATTGCCACCCAACGACCGGAGCGAGCGGCGGAAGAGATCGATCGGATCGGTGACGAAGACCAGATCGTCGGATTATACATCGCTACTGGCGGACCCGATAAGCCACTCGGTGACCCGTCGTACGACGTGATGTATCGCGCAGCTGAAGATCATGGACTCCCCGTAGTGTATCACGGGCATGTTGATGCGTTTCTCACTGATTTCCCCCGCCAGAATCAAGCGCTAGAGACGTATGCTTCGGTGAGTACGCTTGGGCACCCTTGGGCACAGATGCTTACAATGACGAGTTTAATCGAGCAGGGAACACCAGAAAAATTCCCGGATCTCGACTTCGTGTTCCTCGAAGCTGGTTTGTTGTGGGCTGCATACACCACGTTCAGACTCAACAAGACGTTTAGTATGCAAGTGAACGCGTCCCCGTTACTCACAAAAAGCCCGGAGGAGTACATTCGCGACCAGTTCTTCTTCGGGACACAACCCATTGAAGAACCAAATGACCCGGGGATGCTTCAGAACGTGTTTGAATTAGTGGGACCCGAGTCGATTTTGTTCGCATCGGACTTCCCCCATTGGGATTTCGACAACCCCGCCACCATCGGCGACATCTTCACAAGCAACCTCACCGATGAAGATATCAGTCGAGTACTGCATCAAAACGCCAGTGACGTTTTTAAATTATCAGCGTAACGTGGGAATCGGCTTGCAATTCACCTCCATGGATTGGCGGTTTCTGTACCACGTTGTTAATCACTAATCTACGGGTGTGTTTCGCCATATGAAACGGCAGGCCGACTAGGGTCTTTGCTCTACAATGCGCATGGGAACTTTGAAGACAGGACGTGGGGCTATATTGGGGTGTTTTCTACTAAGTTCGGTTACTGTTCGGAGTGATGCGTGATACGATAATGCAATGGCTTTTCACTGGGGATCCGCTTATTCTTTTATGGCAATTAGTGTTGGAGATACAGTTACGATTGAGTTCACTGGACGGCTTGCTGACGGAACGGTGTTCGACACATCGCGTGAGTCCGTTGCTACTGAAACAGGGCTAGCCGACGCACAACCCGATCGAGAGTACGGACCAGTCTCCGTCGAGATCGGAGAAGGACGGATTATTGAAGGTCTGGAGGAGGCAGTGGTCGGATTGGAAAGCGGCGCTACTCCCAACGTAGCTATTCCTCCAGAGAAAGGATATGGTGAATGGACCGAGGAGCGTGTCCGGGAATATGATGCTGAGGAGTTTACTCAAAGGATCGGTCAATCACCCGAGGAAGGAGCTTACCTTGAAACGCAGGATGGCGGGCTAGCTGAAATCATCCACGTAGATGATGAGGTTGTCCGAATCGATCACAATCACGAACTCGCGGGAGAAACATTGGAATTCGACATCGAAATCGTCAACATTGACTAATCGGTTAGACTGGATTTCTGCTTGTCGGTAGAGCCGTCGCCGGGCAACCCCGAGTTTCTGGGCGGAATAATGAGTAGTATCGCTTAGTCATCCGTATTAGAACTCCGAGTTCTTAGTATTCTGATTAGGTTTTGATGAATCTCATGAAGATGGTGGCTGCTTCGTACTCTGCGTGGATGGTCCAACTGATGTGCGGTTCGATGTTCGTCTCCAACCTGTCGGCGCTAGGGTGGTGGATCTCTTCAATCACGGATTCCTTATTATATGGTTCAATGGGTACTTTTTGTTCCAGAAAAGTGATTTCGAAGAGAGTGGTTTACATAGATGAGATCGGCGCTGAATTCGTGCGGCGCGGTCTCCAAGATTGCACTGGATACCACGCCCTACCCACTTATCGGACTCGGGTAGTTGCAGTTTACAATTCTAATTCTCAGTGAAACCGGATCGACGAGCCACGCCAAATTATAACCATAGAATTGACAAAACGATAATACGATAAATTGAGGTGTGATTCCCGACACCCCGTGTTTGTGGGCATCGGGACCTTTCGTTGGATGCGAGAGAAGGGATTAGAACCCGGATTTTACCCGTAAAATAAAGAATTTACCGAGAAAATAGCACTAATAGAATAAAGGTTGTCTCAGTAAATTAAATTTGTGTAAGGCTGATTTGACACTAAAATCAAAAAAATCACACGATAACGATGCCAATATTTATAGGTCATATTTGTGGTGCTTCATTCTACATAGAACTGAGTCATTGGAACCCGCCAGAGCTCGAGAAACCGGCGTTCAAAACCGCTCATACAGTTCACCTATCTCTTATATCATCCGCGGCTTGAGTGGACCGAAGGAGCGCTTATCTTCCTTGCTGGCCATGACCCTTCAATTCAGCTCAATCGCTATTTGAAGACGCCGACAGCACGGGTTCTTCCGCAGACCGACATCCGGGCGCCTGGAAACAGTCAATTTTGGCTTGATGGTTGATAGGGGGATGCAATCCCGAAACGTCTGCCGATTGCTTGTGAAATACCCGAACGGACGGGATGGTGCTTGGGGCATTCGACCTCAGTGGTGCGCAGCGGGTAAAGCGCATCCTGGTGATTCATGAAGCATGAATGGCCACCACCAAGATAATTATAGATATAGTATATAGCTACCCGGTTTCCGATTTCGTACGATATTCGTCCGATGGTCGTCCGATTGAGTCCGATGGTCGTCCGATTCCGATCGGGCTTTATAACCCGGGGGGTTTTAAAAGAAAACCGTAATCGTAAATGGTGCCCTCCAAATTTTGGTCTGTTGGGTGCCATATCTCGGGAATTTGGAAATCGCCCGATCGGTCACCCAGGGAGATCGTTTTCCGGGTTGCGATCGCCCGAAACCCCGAACATGAATCGGGGATTACCCCGACTGAGTCTGGGTGACCGTGAATGTTCTGTCCGAGTGGACAGCGGGTTTGGCGGTTGCCATCGAACTCCGGTACTCGTTGGAGAGTGGTGATCGATTCCTGAAGAGTCATCGGTGATACCATTCTGTAGCTTGCCACTGGTATTCGTGAGCAGTCAGTAAAGCCGTCGAGCGGTTGGTAAAAAGCGGGCTCCAGTACGCAGGGACAACCTGCTACAACTCGATGGGCGATAGGATGTGGTTTCTTTTGTATTGGTTTTGTAATATATAGTATGATTGATTTGACTGGGTTTCAACGGGATTTACTCTATGTGATCGGCGGGTTAGAGCAACCGAATGGGTTAGAGGTTCGGGATGAACTTGAAACCTATTATGGTGATGAGATTAATGTGGGGCGGTTGTATCCGAATCTCAGTGAGCTTGTTGCACTGGGTTTGGTCAAGAAAGGCCAAAAGGATGGTCGGTCGGATGAGTATCGGCTCTCTGATCGGGGACAACGCGAGATAACAGCGCGGTACGAATGGGAAACCCAATATGTGGATCCAGTACGCTTGGATGATGAGAGTTTCTCAATCAAGTAATCGGGAAATAATGCGTTTGTTGTGAGACATGTAGTGGAGTAGGAATATCACCAACTCTGGAGCATAATTGGTATTTCCAGTGTGGTGACGCAGTGAAATAATAGGGTTCATTGGCCGCGGAATCAATTAGCGAAGGTGTATGGAGGTTGTGAATGTGGTGGGGGGTGGTGATTTGGGGTGTGAACTTGAGGTAGATGAAGTGATTGATGCGGTTTCCGACCGGGTGGATGAAGCCAGAGTGACCCGCCCCTCGATGGGACTCATCCGATTTGACGATGAAGGACCGTCGATCGGGCTGTTCCGAACCGGAAAATTCCAGATTCGTGGAGCTCAAGATGAAAAGTCACTATTCTGCGTGAAAGAACGCTTTATTGAGCTACTCGACTCGCTCGGGGTTCCGGTGGGGGACCCAACGTTTGACGTGCTGAATGTTGTGTTTCTGGCGGATACGGGCAGTCCAATTGCGCTTGAACAAATCATTAGCCAACTCGGGGTTGAAAATGTTGACTATGAACCCGAGCAGTTCCCGGGCTTAGTTTACTCAAGGTCGACAACGGGTGTGACGTTGAACGTTTTTGCGAGTGGGAAAGTAATTTTATTGGGGGCTACGGAGCGCACTACTGTAGAACAGGCTTTCGCTGAGTTCCGCCACGCAATCAGCGCTCAAGACTGATTGCCAGCCACATATCGGCTTCATCGTCACGAATTCGTTCTGTTTCCCGACCTGAGAACCGGGGCAAAGAATACTTATTCAGGTAATAGACTTCCCTCTTGTATACAATACGATTTAGGTGCTGAAGCACTGCTGTGCCTGAGGCCAGCATCAGGAGTGTATTTATTGGATTGATGGGATTGTCAATTCAATCTGAATGGCTAATGAATTGAATTTGGTTCATCCGGGCCCTTAGTGGGACCGACGACGATACGCAGGGTTATTCTTCGTCCATCTCCGCTAGGTCTTGGATTTCTGTTTTTGATAGCGCGCGGTTGTAGACGCGGACTTCGTCGAGTTTTCCATCGTAGTGATACGCTCCGAATCGATTTGAACTGAGGTAACGGCCGATGCGAGATTCGCCAGTGTCAAGCCAGTAATTGCCCTCGGAATATTGATCGATGGGACCGGAAGCGGTTGTGTCAGTGGTGTCCTCAGCACCATCAATATAAATAATGGCTTCGGATTGGTCATATGTCACTGCAACATGGGACCACCTATCTAGGGGTAACGCGGTATCCGCTACTACTTGCGTAACATCACCGCTGTTCGTGAAGAACTGTAACTCGGGTTTTTGAGTGCCGTCATGTTCTTTCAACGAGTAGTTATGTCTGGGCCCGTCAAAGACATAAGCGTATCCTGCTGGATTAGGCTTTACCAAGCTGCTATCGTGACTTCCTCGACTTCAAGGCTTGAATCGGCTCCGATTGTAATGTAGGCACCATTGCCATCAAACTCAAATGCGTTTCCAACCGCGCCGTCTTTCACGAGTTCGGAGCCGTAGTTTGTCCCATGATTTTTCGCCGGACTGGCATCATGCACATGATTCCATTCCTTCTCTCCGGAATCCTTGTTCAGGTGTAGATTGTTCAGAGTGTAGTGCCCTACTCGACCGTCTCCAACTCCAGCAGCTGCTGTTCCGCTCATTGCTGCCCCGCCGACAAGGAGCCCGGTCGAGACTAACGCGCTTTTTTGAGTGCGGTTCGCCGTGT
>CAZITY010000012.1:53721-55481 GCA_964542445.1 uncultured Halobacteriales archaeon
GTCACATTGAACTCATATCCGGTCATAGCTTCATTCGTTTCCAAGTGTTCACTGGTGTAAGTAACAACCCGTTTTACCGGGTGTTACCGGTGGATTAAGAACCAACTACTTCAGAGCGATTGATCGACCTAAACACCCCCAATTGATGCCGAAACATCGTACAAGACCGGCTAAGCATTCCGCATAGTCAGCGCATGAATCGTGACAGAGTAGTCTAGGGTGACAAGCGACAGTTATCTGCGTTTCAAGTGTGGTTGTCAGTGTTTTCTGATAGATGATCGTCCATCTGGAATAACGATTGGTACGATTACTAGGTTGTGGGACCAAATTGGCCTGGCTAACTGGGTAGAGTTAGGATTTGTCAGGGAAGCGGCTGTTGCGGTCCCAATCGAGTTTTCCTGGATCAGCAATGGCGACATCAAGTCCCGCTGTCTTAAACCGATGGGTCGCCCACGTAGGTCACGCGAGCTCCGAACCGACGCGATCCTTGTCGCCTCGATCGCATAGATTTGTCGTTGAGCCTGAACGAGCGAACCGGGAGGTCCCTGTATCCCGCTTGCCCGTACCTACCCATGTGACCATTCAGGAAGAGTCAGGGTCAATTCAGGGATGATTCAGGGCCATTCAGGCTAGCCTGAACGCGGTATTCAGGAGCCTGAATTACTGATTAATTCATCATTAACAGAACCAATACTCGATGGATGAGACTCACGGGTCGACTATCACGCCCAAGAAACGAACAACGACGAGGACGACGGAGCATTAGATCGATAAAACACTCTTTCAACAGCCTTTTCGGGAATATTCTCGATACTTGTCATAACCGGCATGCTGAATACATGACGCATTTCTTGCGGATCGGTTGACTGAATACCCTCTGAAGAATTTGCGCTTATGACCCAATACGAATAATAAATGATCGTAAACGATCAGAATAGTGGCGAATAGTACTTAGAAACTTAGTAAGGACCGATACATTACATTCCAAGGTATTAGCTGTGGTATCCGCTAAATCGCTCCCGGTTTCTGCTAAGGTCCGGGAAATGCTGATACGTGTATCAGCGCTCTCCCTCTCGTTGTAGTGCCGTACTCGTGCCATGTGACGGTGATAATTTGCAATTAGAGCAATTTCCTCAGTCGTTAGTAGGTGGATTCTATCGAGATTCGCGTCGATTATCGGGGTTTCCAGAGAATATTTCCCCATCATTGCAGCTTTGAACGTTCCAACTGGCGTTGCTCGGCGGATTTCTGTAGCAATAGCCACTCTGAGTCGGTCTGATCGGATCTGCTGTCGAGCAAGGTAGAGAAGTAACCCCGAAATGAAGGCCGCTAAAACACCAAGTGCAAATGATTCGACCATAACCCGAGTAATTTTGCACCTGGTATAAGGTTAGCCTGAATTTACTAGTTGCTGAATCCATCCTCTATATCTTGCACGGTGATCCTATCATAAGTTTAATATGTAAATTAAGGCCTGCAAGATACAGGGCGCATAGTCAGCATCCCAATTGTGCCAAAAAGCGGTTGATGCAATCAAACAACTACTCACGACGATTTCAGGGACTGAACTGCTGTTCGAACCGTGTGATTGCCTCATCGGCACCCGTGATAACGACCTCATCATCGGCTTGGAATGTGAATCTAGCTGGATCAAACTCGGTGATGGTCTCACTGTTTCTGATCACCGCGACGACCGTACAGCCGGTTTCTGTCCGCACCTCTTCACCAGCGAGCGTACTCCCTTCTAAGCTGCCTGCCGG
>CAZITY010000013.1:0-50732 GCA_964542445.1 uncultured Halobacteriales archaeon
CGGCGACGGTGCGGGAACGGTATGGGATTACGGCGGAGACGGTGGCGGTCTTTCATGGGTCGTATGCCCACCCCCCGAACCGGGAGGCCGTCGATCTGCTCACCGATACGGTTGCGCCGGCGGTCCGGGAGCGCGGGATCGAGTTAGAGTTTCTGCTCGTGGGCCGAGATATGCCGACTGTCGACCAGCCGAATATCACCACGGCCGGGTTTGTCGACGACCTGTTTGGGGTGTTGCACGCCGGGGATTTTGCAGTGGTGCCGATCCGGCACGGCGGGGGGACAAAAACGAAACTCTATGATTATCTCAGCCTCCACCTCCCGGTGGTTACAACGGGGGTGGGGGCGATGGGACTCGCGTTGGAGGATGGCGTGCACGCCCTGATCTCGCCCGGTGTGGATGAGGCGTTTATCGAGGCGGTATCTCGGTTGGCCCGGTGACCTGGGGTTACGAGAGCGGTTGAGTTTGAATCTTGAGGCGCTTGCGGGGGACTATCGGTGGGGGCGGTCTATTGAGCGGTTGGATGCGTGGTATCGGGACAGTATACCTGGGTGACTCCGGTCTCGCGTCTAGGGGATCGTTGGCTGTCGGTTGCGGTGCTTGGGTAGTGGTGTGGGGGAAATGGCTTTGAGAGTCACCGGCGTACCACTCGGTGGATGCTTGAGCAAGTCCGGTCGATTGTCATCCGGGGCTATCAGTCCTACGTGTTAGTGGTCGTGGCCGGGCTCCTGGTCGGTGGTATTTTGGTGGGCGTGATGTGGTCGGCCGGTGGGGAGCCCGGGACGGTAGCGGTGGTGCCCGTCGAGGGTACCCTCGATGGCGACACGGCGAATGAATATACCGCGATGATGATCCAGGCTCGAGAAAATCCCGCGATCGATGCCGTGGTGCTTGTGGTAAATAGCGGGGGTGGGAGTTCGGCTGCGAGCGAGGAGATGTATCTTCAGACCAAGCGGACCGCCGAACAGCTCCCAGTTGTCGCGAGCGCGGACGCCGGCGCGCTGTCGGGCGCGTATTTCACTATCTCGCCTGCGGATACGATTGTTGTTAAACCGGCCACGACGGTGGGGAGTATCGGGGTGTTGGTGTCGCTGCCGCGACAGGTCGAGCCGAATAATGTCATTGCGACGACCGGGCCGGACAAACTCACCGGGGGCGATCAACGCGAGATTCAGTATCTTTTGGATTCGATCCACCGGGCGTTCCTCAATGCCGTACTCACCCAACGCGGGGATCGGTTGGCGTTGAGTCGGGCGGAACTCAGCGAGGGGCGCATCTATAGCGGCGGTCAGGCGGTCCGAGTGGGGTTGGCCGATGCGATGGGTGGGGAACAAGCCGCGATCGACGCGGCCGCCCGTCAGGCGGGGTTATCGGAGTATCGGGTCCGGGTGTTGGAACCGGAGTCCTCTGAGTTTGTCTCTCGGAACAACTACCTCGCATCGGACACCCAAAACAAACAACTCGTGCCGCCGCGGGCGTTGTTGAGTGCTGGGAGTGAGCCGGTGTTTTTATCGATTCCCTATTCGTATGTGAGCGGCGGGTTAACCCCAGGCAATGACAACGTTGTACCGGCAAGTGATCCATTGACCGAGGGGGAATCGGAGAATGTGAGTCGCATGGAGGCGGGAGATTGATGGAGCCTAGTCATGTCAAGCGAACCGGGGTGTTCGTCCTCGTTGTTGTTGTGGTACTCGTGATTGGGAGTGGGGTGAGCATGGTGGAGTTCGGGCAGTCGCCGGGGGCGATGGCGAACCCGGAGTTCGCACCTGATCAGATCGTGGGTGACCGAGTTGGGGCGGCTGGGGACGTGGTCCCGGATGTACCGCCGGAGCATCAACTGGGAACAATCGTGATTGATGCGGGTCACGAAAATGATTTTGATCGGGCGGCCGTCGAGCCGCTGGTCTCGGGGATTACCGCCGGGAATAACCAAGTCCGGTTTCACCGCGACGGTGAAGAGCTCGCCGCGGACTTACGTGGTGCGAAAGGCTATGTGATTATTTCGCCCGGTCGGAACTATACGGATACTGAACTCGATACGGTCTCGCGGTTTCGGAGCCAAGGTGGCCGGGTAGTATTAGTCGCGGAGCCTGATCGGTACCGCTCAACATTCTTCGGGGTGGGGCGGGTGTCGGACGCGGTGACGGAAGTGGCATCCTCGCAGGATGTGTCGTTTTCGACGAGCTATCTGTATAACCTCGAGAACAACGACGGTACATTCAAACAAGTCCCCGTTATGCCGGGGTCGGACAGTCCGGTAGCGGCCTCCGGGCCGATGACGGTGTTCACCGCGACACAAGTCACCGCCCCATACGGCACCGATCTGTTAGTGACCGCCCCAGGGACTCGATTGTCGGACGGCCGGGGCCCAGGGCAGTTCCCAGTAGCGAAACGGACGGGGAATATCGTGGCGGTCGGCGACCGGACGCTACTTAGTACGAACTATTATACGGTCGGCCAGAACGAACAGTTCCTCACGTATCTCGTGGAGTTTCTCGCGCGGGGCGAGGTGGCCTTCGACCCAACTCCCGCCCAACCACCAATGAATACAACGCCAACTGGTTCGTGACCCATCTCGTTCCAATTATAGTCTCTTTGGCACCCGCTACTGTTTGAAAAATTCGATGCTACCTAACGTTGCAGAGTGCCAAGGTAATGATGGGACTCACACTCAGTATAGAACCCGGTGAATATGGCTACGGCTCTAGTTGACCAGTAGAACACCGCAACCAATTAAGAGGGCAGTGATACCAATAATTGTGTATTAGGTGAATGGGAAGATATGTTGCCACAATACAAGGAGAACGGGAAATCGGACTGTGCTTGACCGACGGACTCTTTCAATATTCAATCGAGAAAGGTTGGCTTAATCAGATTCGATGTCGCGTACCATTTATTGATACGTGGGAATTTACTTCAGGTTCGACTATCAGTATCGTTTAGGAAGCAACTGTTTACGCGGAGTCAGGAGCATGGAAATATAGCGCGTTGAACTAGATGTGGGCGAGTCTGCGAATGGAAAATCACTCAACCGAACCTCCGGATACATCGAGTTTTGAGGGAGGCTTCAGGTCGGTTCGGGAATTAAATGGGGACGTGTCATGAACGACATTTTATTACTAGTACGGGAATGTCGACAGTTCGGAGGACGGTTGAGGCGACGCTCCCGAGAAGTTGGCGTTTGAGGTTTGATCGGCCATGGGACCCCATGGTGACGAGGTCAATCTGGTGATCATCGATGTAGTCGCTAATACCGGCGGCAGCGCCGTCGAACGAAGTCGTTCGCTCTACAGCAGTTTCAACGGGAAGATTAAGAGATAATTCATTAATTTTTGTCGATATCCGGTCGACGGCGTGGTGACCACGCTCTTCGAGGCGTTCAACGAATTCTTTTTCGAGCCCGCCGGCGCTAAATACCCCGCCAGCCGACTGCAGATCGACGGTATACAACACGTGCACCGCCGCGCCGAACTGGTGTGCGATAGTAGTCCCATGAGGGATTGCTACGTCGGCGTTTTCACTACCGTCAGTTGTTATCAGGATCTGAGAATACGCAGGAGAGTTGGCGCTGCTGGGGACGACGAGAACGGGGATGGTACTTTCATTGAGGAGTCGTTCGGTCACGCCACCTAATAAGCGTCGGCCGATTCCGGTTAATCCTTGTCGACCGACGACGATCAGATCGGCGTCCTGCCCAGTAGCGTACTCGGCAATTCGATCCGCGGGTGCTCCCTCAGTGACTGCCGTGGTTATTGGTTGCCCAATGTCCGCGGCGAGTTCATCGATCTCGCTGAGAGCTTGCTCGCCTCGTTCACGTAATCTAGTTTTTTCGGTGGTTGTATTGGTGAGTCGGAGTGCTTTCTGTTCGACGACGGAGAGGACATGGACGGTCGCATCAAAATGTTGAGCGAGATGGAGTCCATGGTGTGCGGCTTGCGTTGCTTCGTCACTCCCATCCACCGCAAGTACGATACAATTATACATAGTCCGGGGTGGGAGCTTACTAGTCGACTCCCTTCAGGTTGCCGAAGATACTGTAGCCCGGGACCCTATGGGTAACTGAATGGTTCGAGGGAGGTTGACTAACTTTGGCTTCATCGGTGAAGCTGGAAGCCGATGGCAAAACTAGAGACGGTAAATACCGCGAAAATATGACCCAGTAGAAGCCACGCAAGGAGCCGGTCGGACCAGAGAAACGGTACTAAAAGCAGTTGTGACCCGGCAAAAATCATGGTGTAAAAATCGGCTCTAGTATATGTATTGTTTGTCGGTCCGGGATCTTTGGTTCGGAGTGTGATTGTTCGCCAGAGGCCGGTGATACTCGTCCACCAGCCGATACCGATACGGTAGGTGAGATCCCACGCGACAAAAAGTGCGAAAAAAACAGCGAGTGGAGGAGCTGGGTTGCCGAAAAGACGGTCGAGCAACCCGGGGCCTGGGGCCTGTGCATCGATGAGTAAGTAGGTGAGTAACGCGATGAAGGCGACCAATCCCATCACGATATCGATGCTTGAATCGAAGAGGATTCGCTGATAGGAGTCAGGTGGATTATGGGACTGGATGCGGTCGCTCAAATTGACCATTAGATAACTCCCGAAGGTCGAGACAACAATCGCAGTTGTAGCGAACGGTAACAACTGCCACAGATTATAGGTAACTGCGAGCAACAAGGCGACACCCTCGAACGCGCAGAACTGGACAATAATAGCTGACCGGTCGTTTGTTGAAAGTCCGGGGAGTGCTGAAATGAGACTGATGTATGCCCATCCACCCCTGGTTGGATGGTGGTATTCTTTCATTGGTGCCTCCCGACGCTCGCTATCGCTTGCTCGACTGCTGTATCGAACGGGGTTAATTCGATCGGCAAGTACTCTCGAATACGGTCATCAGTCACAACGACGGGGTTCTTCAACCCGTAAATCAGTGGATGCGCGACGGACTTTGGGACGTCAGTGACGAGGTCGACCCAGTAGACCGACAAGGCAGGCGAAAGCACTGGGACGGGAATGATGTATAGTTGGTTCCCGAGATGCTGGGCGGTCCGCCGAAGCATCTTCTCATATGTTAGGATATCTGGACCGCCGATCTCAAACGTTTGACCAGCCGTTTTGGGTTCATCGAGAACACCAACTAAATAGTTGATCACATCTTGAATGGCGATCGGTTGGCACGGTGTACGGACCCACTGGGGCGTGATCATTACCGGGAGGCGTTCTGCGAGTTGACGGATCATTCTAAAGCTCGTGCTTCCGGCACCGATAATAATGGCCGCTCGGAGCGTCGTCAAATCGTACTCGCCATCCGCGAGGATGGATTCGACCTCGCGACGGGATCGAAGGTGTTCAGATAGTTCTTCGCCAGTTTCACCAAGACCACCGAGGTAAACCACTCGGTCGACATGTGCTTTACTGGCGGCGTGAGCGAAGTTACGGGCTGCCTCGCGGTCACGCGCAGCGAATTCGCTCCCGGCTTGGAGCGAATGAACGAGATAGTATGCAACATCGATGTTTTCGAAATCACCCGCTAAGCTTGATGGATTAAGTAAATCGCCTTCGACGACGGAAACGCCAGCGGGTGGATCATATGAATCAGCATCTCGCGTTATTGCCGTAACCGAGTGCCCAGCTGAAACGAGAGCTGGAACCAGTGAACCGCCAACGAATCCCGTTGCTCCTGCGACGAGAATGTTCATCTGGATGTCTAGTTGTCGTCGGGAGAGTTGGATGCTTTGGTCGGTCCATGAATCGATTGACGCATCTCTGGTTGAAATGGTGGGAATGCTTATTTAGAATGGGAGGAAGTGCCATCCCAGGATATATTTAGCAGCGATATCTGCGCCAATAAGAACAAAGATACTCGCCGCTGCATACCGGACCCACCGGGTATTAATGTACCTCGAGGTTCGTGAGAAAAACACCGCCGTGAGTAGGCTGACTGGGATGATAGCGAGCATTTCGCCGAACCAAATCGCTGGGTTGGCGCCGTATTGGACCGCAAGACCGATAGTGATGAGTTGGGTTTTGTCACCGAATTCACCGACCACCAAGAGCGAGAACGAGGGGATAAAGCCAGCATAGCGATCCGGTACTACGTCAAGAATACCGTCTAGGGGACCGAGCGACGGGAGAGAGGGTTCGACTATTATCGGTTCAGTGCTGTCATCATCAAGAACAGAAGTGTACAGGATCAAGGCAGCGAACACGAAAAATAAGCCAGCCGTAATTCCATCGAGAACGATCACTGGTAACGCACCTTGCAACGCGTTTCCAAGGAGAATCTCAAGCATGGTCCATCCGCCAAAGGCAGTGGCAGCTCCAGCGACTACGATATAGGGAGAGTACTTGGTTGCGAGTGCCGCAATAATTATCTGTCCTTTTTCACCAGGGAGGGCAAGAAGCTGGAGAATAAAAGCAGTGAGTAGAACCTCAACCCAAGATACCATGTTCAATCGTGATACGACGAGGCGTTTATGGATTTCACTTAAGTGAAGGTTGGTGAATCCACCGACCTAATTCTTCAATTAGTTTGCCAGGGTTCCAGAGTAACTAATTAGCTTCAACTGACAATGGACCCCTAGAATCATCAGTGTATTTATCGCTAAATTCACTGATTAACTGGCCCATTTTCGCATACCAGTCGTTCAGCAACCGTTGCATATCCTGTGCAATTTGCTCGGCATCCCGGGTGCGATATACGTGATAATAGCCACCGTGGTCGTAGTTTACTTGGTCCTTTTGAATAAAGCCGGCTTGCAGCAATCGCTGAACAGACCGATAGGCAGTCGACCGTTCCCGATCGATCCGGTCAGCGATTTCGTCGACCGTTAGTGGCTCACTGGCCTTGGTCAATTGGGTGAACACGGCTTTATCTACTCCCTTCAAGTCGTGGAAACACTCAAGGAGTCCCTCGCACTCCATATCCTGCTTGAGCATTTCTCGCATCGAATCCGCCATCATGAACAGTAGGAAATTGTTCGTAAAAAGAATTTGCATAATGTGCACAATATTATACCGATCTATGACGTTGCAAGTGGGCACCACACGGCCGATCGGTCTTGCCGAAGTTCACATACGGCAGCTAATACAACTGCAGTGCTCACGAGAAATCCAGCCCCGAAGATGAGAATTACGCTTATTGTGTTTAGAATCTCAATGTTCATTGCTACACTGAGGTTTTTCGTTGCAACTGCGAGGCTCCCTGCAAGCAACAAGAAAGCGAAGTACCCTTTGATTTCGTCATCATTGACATGACGTGTTGCACCTGCCCCGATGCGAGCACCAAAGGCACTACCGGCGAGGAGCGTAACGACAACTGGAAGGGCCACTGCATTCGCTTGGGCATAGACGAACGCCCCGAAGGCACCTGATATGGTAATTTGGAGAATATCTGTTCCGATGGCAATGGATGCAGGGACCCCTAACCCGTACACCATGGCTGGCATCAGTAGAAAGCCGCCACCGACACCGAGAAATCCCGAGAGACCCCCGACTACTAATCCGATGGCGAATATGATTACCGCTGGAACACTATTATTCCCGCTGAGAGTTATCATCGGGGGGATGGAGAGCGATTGCACCCAACTCGATACGCTAATACACGCATCGTCGTCGGTTCTCGTTCGGACGTCCCGGAGGGTGAAGATTCCAACAGTGGCCAAGAGACCGATGTATGAAACGCTGATAACAAGATCGGCAATCCCAGTCGCCTCGAGAAATAACACGAAACGTTTGCCGATCTCGATACCAATTGTCATCGCGATGGTCATGATTGCGGCGAGGGTATAGTCGACGTGACCGAGATCCCGGTGTCTTAATGCCCCGATTATGCTGGTGCCAAAAACGAAGGCCAGTCCTGTTCCAACAGCAACCTTCGCAGGATACCCGAGGACCAATAGTCCAGGGGTGACGAGGAATGAACCGCCCATGCCGAAAAAACCAAAGAGGATCCCGATGAGGAGGCCGAAGCCGATGAAGATAGCGACCATATGGGGGGCCAGTCCGATTATTTCCATGGTTAGTTACCTCGAAGAGAATCCAGTATCGGCGAACCAACTGTCCGGGTAATGGCCCCGTAACTCACATACAGTGCAAGAGCCTCGATGAAAACGAGTCCGATGGTTACGGTGGCATCGATAGATCCATAGAAAGATTCAATTCCTAACATTTCATCTACCCCCATTAGTATTGTATGTTTTATGCATTATTCTCTTGAATTCGATTCGTGACATGAGTCAATTGGTAGTCATTCCACTCGGTTGCCTTTCAATTTCCAACCATAACGATCGGACGTATCCTTGGGCATAAGCCCCGAGAAACATGCCAACGATCGCCCACAGAATGGGATAATTACCAATGCCGAAGCTGGCATAGGCCGCTCCCGGACATACTCCGGATAGCCCCCATCCAACGCCAAAGATACTTCCGCCTAATACAACATTGCGATCGAAGACTTTGGCACGACGAGTGTATGCATGCGCAGTCAATGGTGCCCGGTCTAGATACTGAGTCGCAGCAGCGAAAGTACTCCCGGCTATCATTGCCGCACCGCCCATAACAAACAGGAGACCAAAGTCCTGGAATTGAAGGAAATCAAGTACAACCTCAGGTTGAGCCATACCACTAATAGCGAGACCAGCCCCGAACAGTACTCCCCCGCAGTAGATGACAGCTAGGAATAAAGATCGTGAGGTATTGATCACGGTGTCACCCCCAGTGAGAGGACGAGTTGGGCAGTTCCGATCGCGACAGCCAAGAACGTAATAACGTTCACCATAGAGGTGTTCGACAGTGAACCGACCCCACAGACCCCGTGTCCAGAGGTGCATCCCTTTCCAACGCGTGTGCCAACACCTACGAGAAACCCACCGATGAGTAATCGCCACGACTGGACGTCAGTTGTCCAGATGCCAGATTGCAAAAATAGGCCATAAACGGCCGCACCACTCACGATTCCAGCGGTGAAAACTACTCGCCAGCCGCGAGACTAAATAAAATTATGTCGGTGAAACCGTGAGATATTCGACACGTACGATAATGACGATTCTAGGAAAGTACTTGCACCCGGAATAATACCCGTAAAGAGATAAATCACGGCTACGCCCAAGCCAATAAGCAGACCGCCAGCCAGGTATGGAAGTATTCCCCGAGGAAAGACTTCACCAAAGTCTATCAACGTGTAAACTGCGTTCATTTAATTCGTTAACGCCTCTTCACTAACCGCACAGTTATTTGGCCCTAGCTCAAGTTCGAATGCCTCCTCGGGAATAAGAGATTTTTGACCAAGATTGGCCAAAATAATATCCTCGTAATTAGCCGGGCGGGGAGGCAAATCAGAAACCACAAACTCAACGAATGATGCCTTGTCCAACGACAACGGATCCATCGACGACATTAATTCACCGAGTGTGACAGTGTAAGTTCCGTCGTCATTTGTGGTGGCATTGTGCCCGTAATGGGCTGGAGCGATGACAGTACCATCTGGGCGAGGGAGCACCCGTTCGGTGAGACTCTCATATAGTGTTCGCGCTGCATTTTTTGCTGCCTCAGGATCCTCAAGATCGGGCCGAGCAACGCTGTCGGTAAACAACCCGTCACCAGTAAACAGTACGTCACCGACTGCGTAGGCGGTCATTCCCGACGTATGTCCAGGCGCATGTATTACGTCGAGTTCCACGTCCCCGATTGTGAGTGTGTCACCGTCGTCGATGATCATGTAATCTCGATCATAAGCCACACCCCGATCGACTGCCGGTGCAGGGAGACACATGGTTGCGTTCGCCTGCTCGGTTAAAGTGCGGACACCCGAGATATGGTCAGCATGAATGTGCGTATCCAAGACATACGTGACCTCAGCCCCCATCGCACGAGCATCCTGAACATACCTGTCAGTAAACGCCCGGAGTGGGTCGATGATAGCGGCTTCATTGCTGGAAACGATAAGGTAGGATAGACAGCCACTGGATGGACGTTGGTATTGGATAATCGTTGCGTCGAGATCGACAGTCAATTCTGCGGATTCGTATATACGAGCCCACCCGTTCATGCCTCTTTCAAGATGATCGATGTCGTATCCTTCGTCTTGCAGTTGCTTCGCCACGAGCTCGCTCGCGCCACCTTTCGCACAGAGCACGGTAATCTGTTGGTCTTTGGGTAGTGATTCGAGAAGATCAGAAGGAAGTCCATCGAGGAGTTGAAAGTATGGGTAGTTCATGAGAGTGACATTTGGATACTGGATTTGCCACTCTGCAAAATCGCTTTCAGCGCGTGTATCAAGAATGGTCACTTCATCGTGGTGATCAATACGTTCCTTCAATTCCGTTGGTGAGATCGATTCGACTGCGTCAGTTTCCTCCGGGGAATTCCCTTCGATCATCGTTATCGGTGATTACCGTTGTACCGTAAATAAGCCTTTGCATAATAATCCATATATTATACAATACTATATCACAAAACAATAGTCTCAATAAAGTCAATACCGTCATGCAGTCGCCATTGGAACGTTCTATTCCATATAATCGTGACCGATACGTTTTTTGTCTCGTAATATACTATTGTATAGTAAGGTCAATATTATGCCTGACAATGGAATTGTCGAGACACTCGATGTCACTGGAGAGAACTGCCCGATGCCAGTCGTAAAAACCAAACAGAATATCGACCAACTCAGTGAAGGTGATGTCATCGAAGTCCTCGCGACCGATCCAGGAAGCATGAGCGACATTGCCGGTTGGGCATCCACGACAGATGGCGTCGAACTCATAGAGCAAAACGAAGCCAAGGACGTCTTCAAACATTATGTCCGCAAAACCCACTGAAAAATGAGTACCGGTAAATCAAACAAACCCTCTGATGATGAGTTGTCGAATGCTGAACTCGAACACCGAATCGCCGCCCTCGAAAATCGACTTGATAAAATAGATACTTCTAACAATGACAAGAACCCCAAAATGTCTATTATTGCAACGAAAGGGACGCTGGATATGGCGTACCCCCCGCTTATTCTCTCGACAACCGCCGCAGCATTCGGATATGAAGTCACCGTGTTCCATACCTTCTGGGGGCTAGACATCCTCCACGAGGAGAAATCCAGATCACTCAAACTGAGTTCGGTCGGGAATCCAAACATGCCAGTCCCAAACATCATTGGAGCGCTCCCCGGGATGGACAGGTTGACGACGAAGATGATGGAAAAACAAATAGCGGAAAATGATACCGCAGACATCGAGGAACTCCTCGAAACCGCGCTGGATATGGGCGTGGAACTACAGGCCTGTCAAATGACGATGGATTTGTTGGAATACGAAGAAGACGACTTCTATCCAGGAGTTACGACCGGAGTAGGTGCTGCTACGGCGATCCAAGACATGGCCGATTCCGACATTCAGCTATTAGTTTAACACTAAATACCTAATTTGCAAGCACTATATACGTCTAGTCCTGACGAGATTCAACCCAGTCCCTAAGCAGGACTACAACATTATTTTTAACTGAATAACATTAATTAGATCTGACAAGTTGAAGACTTAGTCAATAACTATTGATCCTTTCATCCCGAGATTTAAGTGTGGTTCACAATGATACAACGCGATTCCAGACTCATCAAAAGTATAGGAATACTCATTATCAGCGCCTTGGACTGCATCTCCAGACGTAAACTCGTAATCTGATTCACCAAGTTGCTCATCCGGAATCGCTTCGACATTATGCGCACCGCCTTCACCCGTCCAGTCCCATACAAATTCTGTACCAGTAGAAGTAGCAACAGCTGACGGTCCGAACGCGTACCCGTTTCCGTTTCCAGATGCACCGACATCAATAGTTACGGAAGTTTCATCTCGTAAATCGAGAATGTCACCGTCGTATCTCTCGTCAGCGCCACCGATTTCTGTCTCTGTCATCCAATCCTCAACCGCTGGATAGTCACTTCCTGGGAGCGTGTCTGGCTCGTCACCGGTGCTACCGTTGTCGCCATCATCACCAGTACAGCCAGCTAACGTCGTGATACCGGTGAGCGAGATGACTCCGACCGTCTTCAGTACTAATCGTCTACTTGCTTCCGTGGAATCTGGCCGTGTCGTCATGATGGAAGAAACTAATACGAGATAAATAAGGGACAATGAAATTCCCAGTTTCCAAGAATTACGTAAATCGTTGTTATATCGGTTCGAACACTATTATGATAACCTACAAAAGACTACTAGGGTAAATTTCTGAGTAATGTGCTATGAATCCAGTAAAATTAGTTGATTTCGTGCGGTCAGTATTGTGTTTCGCTGTTGTTTTGTGGTATCAATTGAAACTCCTACCACTGGCTAATGGCGTTTGTTGAGAATCTGGTATTTGTCTTCGCAGCGGGATTTATCACAGCACTCGCAACCGGAATTGGGGCGCTCCCGTTTTTCTTTTACGACACGATTAGTGATAGTAAGAACGTTCTTCTCTGGGGGCTAGCATCAGGGATCATGGTGTCAGCGTCTGTCTTCGGATTAATTAACGAAGGACTCACTGAAGGCACCCCATTTGAACTGCTAGTTGGGATTGTATTCGGGATCTTGCTCGTAATCGTAGCGCACAATGTGTTGATGGATTCCGATATCGATCCGCGGACCTACGAGGAGGCAAACTTCAAAAAACTCGTATTGATTCTCGGCATCCTAACGGTCCACAGCTTTCCGGAAGGAATTGCTGTTGGAGTATCGTTTGCTGACCTCGGCCTACAAGGTGGCACACAAATATTAGGCATCACTGTGCCGTTGCTAGCGGTTTTCATGACAATCGCCATCTCGATCCACAATATTCCAGAAGGAACCGCTATTTCGATTCCACTGAAAGCGATGGGTGTATCAAAATGGCGGATGGTTTGGTGGTCGATTTTTTCGAGTCTTCCCCAACCAATCGGGGCCGTAATCGCGTTTACGTTCGTCCGAATCGCCCGGGAAATATTACCCTATGGATTCGGTTTCGCAGCAGGTGCGATGATTTATCTTGTGATATCTGAATTCATTCCGGAAGCCCTTCAAACGGGAAAATCGCTACCGGGTGGTGGGAAACGAGAATTAGTTGCTGGTGTATCGATGGGGATCTTGATCATGGTCCCACTTGCCTTCATCTGACCAGAAATACCAGTCCATCAATAGCGCTTATGCGTTGGAGGGGGAGGGGATCACGACGGCTCGCAGTGAGCTATCCGTTTGAATCTCACCGTTCATCATTGGAGCGACCATTGTCGCTGGTGGCACCTCACTCCCCGTAATAGATTCCTCTCTTTTGAGGGTGATGCGGGGCGGGTCTGCGGTCGTAATAAGGGATGTTGTTGGGTCGAATATCGCGAATATCTTCAACAGCCTCGCAGATGGAGGGATTCTAGGCCTCCATGGTCCACGTACGAAACCGCCAATCTCGCGGACATTCACACTCCCCGTCATAATCGCGGTCACCATTCTCTAGTACTTCATCCCGCAAGATCGGAAATAACGCGATGGGAAGGCGCCAAGGTTCTAACTCTCTATGGGGTGTTCCTCATGAAGTTATTCCAGTGAATCAGAGTATCCTCCATGGATCGGGAAGTTACCTCGATGAATAAACACTGGCTTGTGTAGGGGATATTGAAGTCAGAGCGGTTGACAAACCACCAAAAAAGAAATTATTCTTTCTCGGCTTCCACTAAGCGCGCTATGTGCTCTGGTGGGACTGCTCCTCGTGCAATGTATTCATCATACACAAAAGACGGTACACCAGTGATTCCAAGTTGCTGTGCATCAGTAAATTCATCCTGTAACCGTTCTCGATAATCGCTATCATCAATGATTCCCCGAATTTCATCACCGTCTAGCCCGACATCAGTAGCGAGAGTACTGAGAACATCTGCCAGCCCGATGTTTTCACCATTGACCCATAATGCGTTGAATATCGCTGAGTCGTAATCGTCCCACTGTTCTGGATACTCTGATTGGACATAGAAAGAAGCGAGTTGGGCATTGAATGAATCGATCTCATCAGGCACCGCGTCTAGTGCCAGCATTTCGTCCGCATCGTATTCTTCTTTCAGTCGGGCGACATTCTCGCGGACTTCTGAATAATACTCCTCATCTTTCCCATCATCGACTGAAAAATCGATCGAGCCATCGGCTTGGCGTTTCTGACTCCGAAGATCAAACGGCTTCCAGTTGATCGTGAGTTCGGTATCACGGGTTTCTCGGTAAGATTCGAGTGATTTCCGCCCGAGATAACAAAACGGGCACACATAATCCGAAAATACCGTTAGTGAATCAACCGTGGTGCTCATACTGAATGTTAGTAGGGCAAAGCAAATAAGCCCTGCAATAAGCAAACGGAAAGTCGCCCATTAGACTTAGAAACAGCTTAATCGCAGAGACAATCGTTGCTTACTAATAGAAAGGACAGATTGACCAAAGAGCCAGTTTCACGTCGGTTCGAGTACTTTCTTGTTGGAATTGTGGTAGAGTTCATAATCACGAATTTACTGAATTACGGGTTGAGCAATGATCAACGCAATCTGAGTTGTTGTTCTCAGCACGACAATCAAATAATTCCCCTCGGATAGGTTACGGTGAGGAAGTAACGTCAAGGTTAGCAAATATTCATTATTGTTGTACCTCAAGTGCTACGTGGCTGCGGAAACTCACAATGAGCGGAAATTGGAATGCCCCACACCATTGGTACACTCCCATAACATTCAAGTCCAAATTGATTTTTTTTTTGACCATGGATTCCACATCCCGCTCTGCGGTCCTCGCCGGAGCGCAATGTGACACCGCAGCCTATTTTTTCTACTTTTTAGTAGTAATTAGAAATCCCGTCGCTTGTCACGATCTTTGATTCGGAAAACCCAATAACACAACAGCATGGATAACGTGCGATATTTGATCAGCAATACCGATTGCCGAGCTTCAATAACCACAACCCGCTCCAATAGATCGATTTGTATTACAGGTCCGAAGACAACCTTCTATGCATAATGGCACTCCCTGTTGAGATAATTGGGATCCTCATATTCGTCGTATTTACCGCAGGGGCTCTTACTGGAGTCGCTGGTTTTGGATTTGCGATGTTAGGTACAATGATACTCGCCAGTCTCATCGATCCCACGGCGGCTGTTGTATTCATGATTATCCCCATCTTGGCAGTCAACCTCTCCCTGATTAATGATCTTTCCGTCCAAGAAATCCAGACTTGTGGTCAACGGTTTGCGCCACTTATTTTCGCGGGCGTAATTGGAACGATTATTGGATTGGCAGTGCTCGAACAACTCCCACCCGCTCCACTCAAGATAGCGCTCGGTGTGCTTTCGCTTAGTTTCGTGGCGAGTGCACAACACACCTTCAGTATTCCCGGGTTATCGCGTGCAAAGAACGGGTGTTTTGTCGAAACGGTTCCGGCAATGTTCGGGCTCGGCGGTATATTTGGGCTGGTATTTGGCGGGACAAATGTCGGTGTGCAGTTTATCGCTTACATTCGAAGCTGTGATTTATCGCACGGTGTATTCATTGGCGTTATCGCAATGGTGTTCTTAGGCTTGAATGCAATCCGGGTGTTTGCCGCAGGATTGTTCGGGTTGTATCCAGATACTGTGATGTTCATTCTTTCAATCGCTGCTGCAATTCCCGCAATTACCGGAGTTGGCGTTGGGAAACGAATTCGGCGTAGAGTAAGCACAAGACTTCGGAGGGGACTGGTACTCGGTCTGTTAGTACTCATCGGATTCCGGTTATTGCTCGCCGGATCAGGTTTGATCTAACAAGCATGGCATTACGTAATTTAAGGGGAGTCACGATTAGCTGTCCTATCATTGGGTGCAAAATCAAGAGGAAAAGCTTGGTAGGATAGGTCGTCGAACAACGAAGTTCAAATGTAAAATCGTGTGTAATTATTCGTTCGTATGACTCAGTTCGTAACTGAGTCGGTGGGGCATCATACTCAACGCCCGGACGATGGCGGCAAGTGAGATGAAGATACCGAGGAGAATATGTCCGATTCCACCAAGTTTCAACCATAACAAGGTCGAGGGGAACTGGTGAATAGAGGCAAGTTGTTGATTAATTCCTGCTGTCCCAGCTCTATCAGGACCACCGCCTGCGAGGCTGTGCTCCGTATAACCGCTGAAGAATTCTTCTAGCAAAGGATGGAATTGTGTAATTTCGAGGAACAAAGCGGCGAGAATGAGGAGATACCCAACTGCGGCGAATAACGCTCCGATGAGAAGCATTTTTTGATTCCACTCTTTGTGCTTTGCATTTGTTCAGGAGTCATTCGATTTGTGGTTACGTTTGGTTGGTCAATATCCATTACAAACTTGGTTTCTATTGGGAATGTTATAAGCTTAAGACAACCATCAAATCAGTTAGTTACCCATGAGTAACATCGGGCCCGTATCAATGAAATTCTGAAGGAGCCATCATTGACAGACACTGTTAGTTACATAGTGTAATTTGATTTCTAAGAGTTACTCTTATGTGGCCAGATTACAAATCACAAGATACTCACATGACAGAAATCGCCGAAAAACTCGAAATATGGTGCGCTGGGAAAGAATGGTGCCCGATAACTACAACCGCTACTTTGATCGGAAAAAAATGGCATCCTGTGATCATCCACCGATTACTCGAACAAGGCCCACTCGGGTTTAATGCCCTCAAAGAAGCAGTCGATGGAATCTCATCGAAAGTACTCTCAGACAGTCTCGATGACCTCGAGGAAAAACAACTCGTTGACCGGACAATAATTAGTGAGAAACCATTCCGCGTTGAATATTCACTCACCGAACAAGGCCAATCATTAAAACCAGTGATTTACGCGATGCGCGACTGGGGGTTAGAACACCTCACTGCCCCAGCAGACCGCGACAGATCCATTGCCTAATTTAAATCTCGCTCAGCGAGAAACGAAAAGGTGACAAATAGCCTCATCGCTCATGGAAAGTTGAGCGAACAGACTAATTACAAACACTCTATAATACCATCTGTGGTTTCTTTTTCTAAACAATGAGTGACACCAAGTAGGCATAAAAACCTCTTTCATATTATCGGTGATCAATCCAAATTAGACACCACTGGTATAATATGATCTCGCTAACTGCGAGAATTGTTTCGGAGTTTGACCCAATAATGTGTCGAGAACGGATTTGTATACTCGATATTCAATTTTTCGTACACGCCTTTAGGAATACTAATATCCCCTAGATAAATATCACCGGGAACTGTTTTCAGGCCCTGCTTGGGGAGCGCAAGGGTCAGTGTCCGATTCGGGGTCACAGCAACCCCAGGCGTTTCGCCAGTGGTCGCGTCATAGCCGGAGGGTATATCCAGCGAGAGTACTGGCGTTGCCATTTCATTACACTGGTTAATTAGTTCCCGAGCACGGCCACGGGGTGCATCGGTCAGTCCGTACCCGATGAGTGCATCAATAAGGATTGCAGCATCAAAAATAGCCTTAGGTGAAGTGATAATTGGAGTATCAGTCGCTCGAAGGATGCGTAACTGATTGGCTACCGCCCCCGTTAATTTTGCTGGATCGTGATCCAATACCACCCTAACAGGTATATCCCGATTCGTGAGGTGGCGCGCACATGCAAGCCCTCCACCACCATTACCCCCCGCTCCTGCAATAACAACAATTGAACCAGTTTCATGGAGCTTGTGCGCATGCAGTGCGAGATTCCGGCCTGCGTTTTCCATCATTTGCAATAATGTGACCCCAATATCCTCCATGGCTATTTGGTCAACCCGCTTCATTTCCGCAGTAGATATCGCGGGTACCGTTACACCATCTGGAGTCTGAAACGAGACTTCGGCCATATGGATCACAGAAGTACCAGAGATAAGGATGTGGCTACTCTCACAACGGAAGTCGTGGGTTTTCTCCACGACGTCGAGTTATCAGTGATCTGTAAACAAAATGCAAAGGGAAAACAAATAGTCCTAAAATACTCAGCAAAATGATTGTATTGGATAGTACCGAGAGGTCTCCGATTGTTTTTGCGCTCGTACGATAACGAGAGATCCACCATGAAACCGAGAAACCTCAACGGATTCGAATTCTTGCTCACAAATCGAAATTACATCGACTTCGGGTACCCAGTTCGTGGAGGAATTTTGCCACTGGAACCACAAGCCGATTAGCGAGGTGCCAGGGCCAATTCTCAAACGGTATCGCATCAAGTAACAGGAACCTGCCACCTGGCTTCAATGCTGTTTTGACATTCCGAATGGCTACTGCGGATTGTTGTATCGCTGTAACTGACATAGCCGCATATGCGGCGTCAAATGACGATGGTGCCACGGGTAAGGTTCGTGCATCGGCTCGAATAACTCGAATATTCTCCAGGCCGTTAGCCTGTAACCGGTCCTTGGCTGCTTGAAGCATTCCTGATTTATGTCGAGACCAACAATCATCCCGTTTGAGCCGAGTCCATCGCTAAGACGAGAGAAACTATTACCAGTGCCACAACCGATTTCGAGGATGCGTTCTCCAGATGATACGTCGAGAGTCTCAATAGCCTGCTCGCGGAAATATTCCTCGCGTCCCAAGAACGCTATGGCATACAATGCAGACAGTGCTCGTGGATGTCGACGCCACCACCCATAGAAATCACGAGATGTGTGCTATTCTGTCTGAAAATTCATGAGTAGAGGGTGACTACGGAATCAGTTGGACGCGGAGGTATACTTACCACTTTACACAGGAATATTTGAGTTTGCGGATATTCAAGTGAACACCGATACAGTTGGCTTGGCTGGGTCGCCAGCCCGGTGGTAGTATGGTATTGACCAGCTTGAGTTGACGAAAATTTGAGATGGATTAACTGGGGTAGGGCGAATTTGAGAGTAAGATAATATCTAGACGAATCGGTAATGGAGTTTCTTTCACCTCAGCTAACGTTTACATACTTACTTAAACTAAGTTACTACTAGTAATCCAGAGAGTGGGTTCAAAATGTCACTTGAAATGAACACTGCACCAACAACTGACGTAGAATTCACGCTCGAAGAGCAATGAGCTGTTCATCAGGGTTTCCTTGATTACATCGAAATTTCGAATTGAGGAAACATCGACCTGCCAAAACCAAGCATTGAGCTAATTATACTAGAAAAAATTGAAGCCAACGAGTCATCAGTTACACAGTTCGAACTGGATCGCATTCGATATGAAAGTGATCACCATCGTAAAGGCGACTATGCACCAACCATCGAACGGGAATCCGCTGCTTCGGTAGTGAAGAAGATAAATCAATTATGTCAAAATAATCTTAATTAATTCGATTTGTCATCATGCTGATCACGATATTTCGCTTTCTGTAAAGTCCAATCATACGAAGTATACCGCACCTGCGGACGTATCCCATCCGCAATGACACCATACTGCTCCAGCCACTCGTATATCCCTGACCTACCACCGAAATCTCCCCGGTAATACAAGAAAAGCCTCGATATCCTAACCTCATCCCGTTCGTCATTCCATTCTGTCGACTGATGGAGGAATAATTCTGCACTCAAATCCAGTTCCTGATTGATGTCTTCAGGAGAATACGCAACAATTGACGGGCAACTTTCAGCTCCACAATTTAGAGCAAAATGAATACGAGCATCCATGTCGGGTAACCGATACTTTTGTTCAAAGTGATTTGGGAACATCCGAGGAACATACCCAAGACCGTATTTCCATTTTGACGACCGGAGAATACCATGTTCTATATCATCAAGGCTAAGTCTAGTTCCGGCAGCTGGAATTCTGTCCGATCCAAAAAATCGTCGTTTATTCTCATAGGCTGATGGAGTTTCCTCAAGAAGTAGTTGGACATATGCATTGTACAAATTGATCCAAAACGCTTTCGCTGCGGTTACATCTTCACTGAGTACCGAAAACTCAGCCTCATCGATTTCGGTCAACTTCGACTGATATTCCGAATATGCACTATTGCGTTTCACTGATGCTAAGAAGTCAAACGACAGCTCCGCCAGTTCACGGGCAGTCCACATCCATATACTCCTTATTGATTTGGTATTTTACCGTTTAATACCTTAGCTGCGACTAGAATCGGGTCCCAAACTGGACTGAATGGTGGTGCATAGGCTAAATCCAATCGTTCTAATTCAGAGACAGTCATTCGTTGATCAAGCGCGGTCGCAAGAATATCGATACGGATTGCCGCTCGATCAGATCCAGCAATACTCCCTCCTAGGACTCTCCCAGTCATCCGATCGGCAGTCAATGTCACAATCGTGTCCGCTGCCCCTGGATAATAACCAGATCGAGACGTAGCAGTTATGGTTGCAGTGACAGGCTCGAACCCTGCTTTGGTGGCTCTAGTATGGTCGAGGATTCCGGTTCGGCCACACTCCAGTTCGAATGCTTTCACGACAGCAGTTCCGGCTATATCACCAACTTGAGTGGGGTTCCCAGCAACCGTCTGACCGATTGCACGACCCGCACGGTTTGCCGTCAATCCTAATGGCACCCATTCCGGGGTTCCCGTTACCACATGCTGCATCTCAGCACAATCTCCAGCGGCATACACACCAGTACGAATGGTTTCGCCATACTCATTTGTGGCAATAGCCCCAGTTTCTCCCAGGGAGATATCTGTATCTTCTACCAGTCCAGTATTCGGTTTTATCCCAATCCCTAATTGCGCTAAATCCACGGAATACCGATTATTGGCAGTGACCAATTCCGTAACTTGGTGGTCCCCGTAAAGAGCCGATACCTCGGTATTGAGATGAAGTGTTACACCGTGGGATTTCAGGGTTTCAGTCACTTGTTCTCCGATTTCCTCACCAAATGGGGGGAGTAATTGGTTATTTCGCTGAAAGAGATGAATATCGACAGGATATTCACTGAAGGCCTCGGCCATTTCGACACCAACATACCCACCACCTACGATGGCTACTGATTCCGGTGGTTCTTTCTCAGCATATTTGTTCACTAAATCCTGGTCTACATAGTCACCGTGTAAATCAAGTGTAAATCGGTCGGTTGGTGGTGCTAAATATGCGCGGATCGCCGCAGCAGAATCCATACTATGCATCGTGAACACCCCGTCTAGAGACGAACCGTCAATGGGAGAAGATAACGCTCGAGCACCCGTTGCAATTAGTAAACCTCCATACGTCTGGGTGAATCGGCCATTCTCGTTTTCAACAACAACCTGATTCTCGTCGGGTTCTATGGCAACGACTTCATGCTCGCGTCGAAGATCAATCCCACGGTCCGTAATTTCACTAGGAGATAAAGACAGCAAGTCCGATAATGGCGTTACTTCTCCTTTAACGTAATATGGCATCCCGCAGTGCGCGTACGATACCCATCGGCCTTTCTCGAATACGATTACGTCTCGCTCGGGTTGTTCTCGTTTCAATTTACTCGCAGCACTTAACCCGGCCGCATCCCCACCGATGACGACAAAAGGAGCCATTATAGGTATATATTTTTGTCGAAGTCCGTAAGAATACGAGTGAGCGAAACGTAACCACCGGAGTCACGCGTAATAACAAGAGTGCGTTCTCCTTATTATTTAGAAAACCTCGACCTCGTTAGGGGTATTATGTAGGTTAGTGAGGGGGACGTAATCGGATTACTGTAGCGTTCGCGAATCCCTTTCGTTCTACAACTCTAATTTTGAATGATGACAGATAGTCCTGCACAATCGTCAAGCGAGACGTCATTAAATCCTATCCATATTACCGATGAAGACGCGTTTGAAGCGTTTGTTTCGAAGGATGACTCGGTGCTCATTGATTTTTACGCGGATTGGTGCGGTCCATGTCAAATGATGGCGCCGAAAATCGACGAGTTGGCTGCGAAAAATGAAGATTCGGTTGCGAAAGTTGATATCGAGGAAGCTCCGCAAATTGCGAGTCAGTACAACGTCAGTTCGATCCCAACGTTTTTGATTTTCAATAATTCGGAAATAAAAGAGCGATTGATCGGGATGCAGGAATTAGACGCGTTAGAGCAGCTGCTAGATTGATTTGTTGTCAAGATGATTACCTCTCATATAACGAGAGACAGTGGTATAGCGTTGGTGGGTTCTGGCACACTATGGGGTCTTGATACGACTATCTAAAGCGTTATAATCAGCCTATATAGGGTGAAAATATGGATATTTGCTGCAAGGAAATCGTGAGAGATCCAGAAAGACAATCGCCTGTTACGACTAACCGAAACCAAAATTATTCCTTAGTCGATCCAATGCGAATACGAAAAACAGCCGTTAAATTCGGTTTGGTTATTTTCCTTTTCATCGGGATTTTCAGCCTTGCTGGACTGACTCCAGAGAGTAATAAAAGTATCTATTATTTGGGATTAACGGCAATGGTAATAGGAAGTGTTACGATAGTAATTATCGGCGTAATTGTGGTTCAGCAGATGTCTCGATGATAATGGTGGTACAGCATATGTATTACACGGGAGGAGCTTGAAATTTCTTGACACCTCATCTCAATAATAACAGAGTCTGAAAGCACTCACCTTGAGGCCCTCACAGAAAAAAGATACCAATTGTTTGGTGAGTTTCAGTTCTATCTTATCTCTACTTTGACGATGTCGTGGTGCCCGATCGGATGTACAGTTGACTCACCGTGACGTAACTTCATTACGAATTGGTTCGGGAATGCTTACTAGTATTCCATTAGTATAATTTTTCATAGGTTTCGTAGGTAGGACAGCCAATCTACCAAGGATACTATTTGGTGTAAATCACGAGAACGCTCTCCCATGTCAAGTAATTCGTTACTACCAAAAGTAAAACGAATTCTCATTTCCATTGATCCAACCAAAGGTGACTCCAGGATTCCGTTTTTTTGCTTCAATACATTCTAAGGAACCATCGAAATGGAATATTAAGTACGGTGGTATTCTCATCGCCGCGGTAGGGTTTATCCTGACTCGATTAACTGTGCTCCCAGCCATTCATCTCGATGTCTCATTGCTACAATTCCTTGCCGGCGATGTGGTACCACTAATTATGGGTCTTCTCATCACCTTAGTGGGTATCGCGCTAACAATCAGTACCTACTCGCGCAACTATGTGAACACTATCGCGAAATGGTGTCTTTTTGGGACACTTGGGATGCTGATTGTAGCGGGAATTGTAATTACACAAGTCGCCCTTTACACAGGGATGCCACCGTTGCAAGGCGTCTGGCCAAGTAGTCTCTTTGCGAATACGTTATTGGCTGGTGCAATCGGGGGGATCCTTATTGGTATTCAATCAGCAACGAACAAGGTACAACGCAAAAACTTAGCTCATCAGTCAAATCAAGCAATACTACTCAATCGATTGTTACGACACGAGGTATTAAACAAATTAGCGGTTATCCAAGGATATACGACACAGCTCGCCGATGGAAAATCAAGTAATGATAATCAAACACTACAACAAATTTACCAAAGCTCCGAGGATGTCGAAGAAGTAATTAATGAGATTAGTTTTCTTACGAGAATTCATCCAGGCACAGATCCCAGTATAAGTGCGGTGGAACTGAAGTCGGTTATCACGAGTGAGGTCGACGACATTAGAGCCGTGTTCCCTGACGCTGATGTGAGTATCAGCTATCAGTCACCAGACCACGTGCATGTTCAGGCTGATGAACACGTAAAACGAGTGTTTAGACAATTATTCAAAAACGCTATTCAGCATAATACATCGAATGATCCGAAGCTAGATGTGATTATTCAATCGAATTATCGAAATGTAGAAGTCCAGATTAATGATAATGGGCCAGGGTTACCGGAGGATCAAATAAATATCCTTCAACACGGGGCGCTTCCGGCGTATGATGATCCTTCGACTGGGTTTGGATTACCGCTAGTTAAAATGCTGGTTTCGCAATACAATGGAAGGATTGACGTATCATGTACCAGTGAATCAGGAACAACGATAGCTGTTGTATTACCACGTTCGGAAAGTGGAAAGAGAAAGTTGTCGGAGTCCTTTACCCCGAACCGGTACGGGGTTACGCCAACCAGTCTAGTTCTTGCCGGGTTTGCAGCGCTGATATCAGGGATCGGTATGGGTGGAGTTTTGTTTCTCCTTACAAATACATTACCAGCAATCGGTGGTCTGTACGGGATACAATCGATGGGTGTGGGATGGGTTCTTCATTTGTTCCATAGTATCATATTCGGATTGATTTTCATCGCCATCGTAGACCAGATACCAATGGATCCAGATCAGCAATACATCAAACGATATGGATTCTTTGGATTCGCTTATGGCCTGCTGTTATGGCTAGGTGCGGCGGGGATTATTATGCCGGTTTGGCTCAATCTCGTAGGGATACCTACCGAGATACCCTTTCTCACGATCCCTAGTTTACTCGGTCACAGCGTGTGGGGAATTGCACTAGGGGGGTTGTACGGATTGCTGGTTTCTCAAATAAGAGTAGACAATTCAAAGGAGTACAATTAGTATGAACCGACAAGAGATCCAGTTTATAAAAGCTTCTGTCATTCCCGAAGAAGCAAGGAGGAAATAATGCATCATAATCCGCATAGTGTCCTCGTGGTCGAGGATGAACGTAGGTTAGCTGAAGTGTACGCGGAGTGGCTTGCAACTGACTATGAGGTGAAAGTTGTCGCTGATGGAGAAACTGCAATTGATATCCTCTCTAGCAAATACGATGTGGTCCTATTGGACCGACGCATGCCGGAAGTATCGGGGGATGAAGTACTGGAATTCATCCGTGAAGAAGCACTTAATTGTCGGGTTGCGATGGTGACCGGTATCCATCCAGATTTCGATATCCTGGAGATGAAAATCGATGAATACGTTGTAAAGCCAGTCAAAAAAGATGAACTCCAGAATCTTGTTGAAGAATTGATCCGACGATCTTCTTTCACTGATCGACTCCAAGAAACATATCAGTTGGCCGTGAAAATAGCAACACTAGAAGCCGAGAAATCAGCCCGCGAACTCGAAGAAAACAAAGAATACCGAGAACTCAAATCAGAATTTCAAGAGCTTACTCATACCCTAGATGATACAGCAGAAAAACTGGATAACGATGATTTGATAGCTACATTTAGAGATATCCAACCAAATTAATTCATGACATTGTGCATCCGATAAGTTGCCTGAACTACAAACGAGCACCCCTAATTATTGGAAGAATAACGGAGTAGAAAAGTATGGAATGAAAACAAAAGTGAGCATCTATAGGATTCGTGGTAGGGTGTGTTTGGACGCTTGGGGATTTTTAACGATTTGTGTCAAGAACGCAGAACCAATATTCTGATAGGAATAGTAGAGATAACACTCTATCTAATTCAGTATTTCATTATCTGTTTGGAATTGGTTTTCAAGCTAGAATACCAAGTCCGATCCACGTGCCAGGTACTGCGCCATACACTAAGTGAAAGAGCAGGAACATACCCACTGCTTCCCTATCTGCGTCCATCTTGAGTACAATTTTCATCCAAAACATTGCCGCAAAAAGGAAAAGTATGAATCCATAAAGAAGACCCCATAGGGCCGCAGATACGACCGTAGATACGGTGATGAAGCCAATCAGGGGGATGACTTTAGCGAATATTGCGCCGGCTATAGAACCGTAAAAGAGATGTAATATCATGCCTTGCATCATGAAGTCAGTCGGTTCGCCATCACCAACATATTTCGACCAGAAAGCAGCAGTTGGTGGCGGTGAATCGCCACCGAGTGCCATCATCAAGATTGTCATTACTATCGTTGCTACGAAACCACCGACGAGTCCGCTGAGTAGTGTTACCATGATTGTATTCACCCGTGTGGATAGATTAGGATGAGGAGCTGTTCGTGACTACGGGATTGATCGACCCAGTAGCATTGAGTTACCTCTAGTTACCTAAGAATGAAGCAAACTCATTAAGGCTAACCTGCGTCCGAGGTAACAAAGTTACCGACCGTAACCAACGCGGTTACTGTAACCAGATGCATCGCGGATTAATCTATCCCGACCACGTCCAACCACTTTGATAGGTACGCAAGTTACAGTAATCCAGTTACGTATCCCACATTTAGGGCTTAAGACCATCCACTCCTATTTATTACAAGAAACTACTACAATGCTCGAATTATATCGATTACGCGGTTGTCCATACTGTGCGAAAGTCGAAAAAAAGCTCAACGAACTGGACTTAAGGTATGAAACCCACGACGTTAACCCGATCCGGCGTTTGCGATCTGAGGTAAAAGAAGTAAGTGGACAAACGGGAGTGCCAGTGCTCGTTGATCCTGAACACGGCGTTGATGGAATGGCGGAGAGCACAGATATTGTGAATTATTTAGAAGAGACGTACACCTAAACGCCCCTGGGTTAGTGTGTATCGATAGAGGAGGTTTATTTGATAAATGACTAATATTTCGGTTAATTTCACGACGTATCGCTAATCAATATTGGGTACGAGTACAATAAATAACAAAATGGATGAAGAGAAACCTACGTTGGAAGACCTAATCCTTAATGATGATCCAGAGTTCGGTCGGGTAATGAAGTGTGTTTTTGGGATTCACGAGCACGAAATTCGGGCGTACTTTACGTTACTGGAAGCGCCGGGGAGCAAAGTGTCTGAATTAGCGAGTGAATTAGACCGAGACAGAAGTAGTGTTAATCGGACGCTCTCTACGGTGTCGGAAAAAGGATTAATTGAACGCCAACGACGGTTGCTTGAAGATGGAGGCTATGTCTACCAGTATTATGCGATTTCGTTGCCTGAAATCAAGGAACGGTTACATCACGGTATTGATGAATGGAGTGCACAAATCCATGAGAAAATAGATAATTTTGGGTTTGAAGAACGAGGGATTCAGTGATTAGAAGTGAAAAGATCGTCCTCGATTAATTAGTCTAGAATGTTGGGTGTGCAATTCCCATACACGACCGGCACAGAATTAGGCCTATCTAACCCGTAAATAAGAGTATGATAAGAGGAACTAGACGTGCTTTTCTCGCTTCTATGGGTACAGCCGCGCTTGCCGGTTGCCTCAATTCAATTGGTGAGATTAGTGACGGTATGAATTCCGATGATGAATCACCGGCAGCAAGCGATAGTTCGGGGACTTCGGGTGGCCCGCCAACGAGTGATATCTCGCTACCACTCCCGGATTCCACGAATGCGTTATCTAGTAGTCGGATAAGTGGGGGCGTTCGAAAAGACGGGATTCCCTCCATCGACGATCCAGAGTTCATCAATGTAGCCGCGGCTGATCGTTGGCTTGTAGAAAACGAACCTGTGTTTGGAGTCGACATGGATGGTGAAGTGAAGGCGTATCCACAACGCGTGCTTGTGTGGCACGAAGTAGTGAATGATAGGATTGGGGACGAGAATATCTCGGTTACGTATTGTCCACTGACTGGAACCGTACTAGGGTTTAAACGGGGAGAAACCGAGTTCGGTGTCTCCGGGCAGTTAATAAATAGTAACCTTGTCATGTATGACCGGGGGACGGATAGTCTTTGGCCCCAAATGCTGGCAACAGCCGTACATGGACCACTTGAAGGAAGTGTTCTCCAAGAATTTCCTGTAACGTGGACTTCGTGGGGACGTTGGCGTGATGCACATCCAGAGACGCATGTTCTATCAGAGGATACCGGGTTCGCACGGAATTATGAAAGGGACCCATACGGTTCCTATAATCCCCCCGGTGGGTTTTACGCGGATGACTCGTTATATTACGATCCATACACCGATGTCGATAGATCAGAACTCCATATAAAGGATATTGTGCTCGGAGCCCGTTCAAATGCAGGTGCGATCGCGGTGCATAAAGAGTCCTTGGCGAATGCCGGTGTCCTCGAAGCTAAAGCGAATGACGTGTCATACGTCACTATCTATGATCCAGTCTTAGACACGGGGTATATTTATCAAAACCCAGAAGAATTGGATGTGTCTATGACCGATGGGACGGCATCGGTGAACGGTGAGAATTATTCCCCGTCCGAACTACCGCTCGGCCAAATGATCCGGTTTGATTCGTTCTGGTTTGCATGGGCCGGGTATTATCCTGAGTCAATCTTGGTGAAATAAGATAAATGACATCTGTTACAAGCGTCCGCAATTCTATTGAGCAGACCGGTCGAGTGGTTCGATTTGCCTCTCGTCGACGAGACGCAACGATCGTGTTTGTTGTTACTGGAATAGCTTACTTAGCAATATATCTATATGCGATTGGGAACCTGGCATACCAACCAGGAATTGGGCAAAATATTATCCTAGTTGATGATCCGTTGACGCGAATGTTTGATCCAGGACCGGGGAGTTTTTCGTATGAACCAATAGCCGTCATCGATGCATGGTCGGTGAGGTATTTACTATCACCAATTAACACACTGATCGGCGCGTTTTTAGGTGTACTTGTGGGTATCAATCTCGGGCTTTCTTATTTAGCGATTATTCAACCGAAAGCGTGTGGAATTGGAGCGGGATCAGGTATTCTAGCGTCTGTTCCAGCGGTGTTAGCTGGGAGTGCGTGTTGTGCACCGGTACTCTTGATAGTATTAGGTATAACGGCTAGTGGCACGGTGTTGAGTTTAATTACCTGGCTGTTACCAATCGGGATTGTGCTCCTTGTAGCCAGCTTGATTTATTTGGCAAGACAAATCAACCCCGGAGCCTCAGGCGTTTAGCATCGGGTGTTCCTACCCAGGGCGACTGTACCCAGTGGCAAACACATCATTGTTCTGTTTTGGGGTCTATTGGTTGAATTGCCTATGTTCGTACCTCAAAGTGCTGTAGTCATAGGTATGGGCGAAACCTATCGAGGATCGGTAATAAAAATCTGAGAAGAGTGGTTTCGAGAAGTGACTAATTCGCTACAAGTATTCCTGAAGAATGACCATTCGGTTACATTGTCTTGAAGAAATCAGACGAGATTCCGTGTCCGAGGAAAATCAGTTGTGAGAAATGACGGGGGTTCAGTCATTGGGTTTCGTTGTGGTAACTTGTACACTTAGGGAGCATGCTATGGTAAGAATATTATGGGCCAACAAGGAGATATTCTTCGTGAAACGACGAGTATTTGCCCGGAGTGTTTAGAGTCTATTCCGGGAACCTACGTAAGTCGTGACGGGTCTGTTTATTTGACAAGAAAGTGCAGTAAACATGGAGAGGCTGAACGAAAAGTCTGGGAATCGAGGGATCATTGGGAGTGGGCAGCACAATTCGGACCGGTCAATGATAACAGTGGAGAGTTAGATCTCACAGTTGAGGGAGATCATGCGTGTCTTGCGGTTATTGAGATCACTGATGATTGCAATTTGGAGTGTTCATACTGTTTTGCGGGATCTGGTCCGGGAGGAAAACAGCGTTCAGCAACAGAAATAATTGATTTGCTCGAAACGGTCAAGACCGAAGGGGGTACACGGCCAATACAGTTTTCCGGGGGAGAACCGACCGTCCATGATGAACTACCGGAGATAATCACGAATGCCCGCGAAATGGAGTTCGATCATATTGAAGTAAATACCAATGGGATTATCCTCGCTAATCAGGACGGGTATGCCAAAAAGCTACGCGACTCTGGGGTTACAGCGATATATTTACAATTTGACGGATTGACGAAGGAGACGTATAAAGAAATCCGAGAGGCTGATCTTCTCGACACGAAACATCGAGCAATAGAGGCATGTCGTCGCGCCGAATTACCCATAATATTGGTTCCAACGATTGTACCTGGAGTTAATGACCACGAGATGAGTGATATCCTTGAATTCGCCTTAGATAATCTCGATGTTGTGCAATCGGTGAATTTCCAGCCAGTATCCCATTTTGGGCGATTCGCGAAAAACGACGGGCGGTATTCACTCGAGGAGGCTGCAAGAACTCTTGGAAAGCAACTCGATGCCGTACACACTCGGGACTTCTTACCGGTACCGTGCTGTTCAGCGTATTGCCAGACGGCGACCGCCGTAATGCGGGCTCCGGATGAGAGGATCATCCCACTTACCGGACTCTTGGATCTTGACTATTGGGGATCGGTAACGGAATTAATTAACGAAGGTGATTGGATGGAAATTCTCGCGGGAACCATGGATGGGAATGAAACTATGGAACTGGCCCGGAGTTGTTGTGGAATTGACGCACCTGAAGGATGCGGGGTGCTACCGGTTTCGTTCACTGGATTCATGGATGCTGATTCAGCTGACATGAATCGATTGGATAATTGTTGTATTGCAGTCCCGACCCCTGAGGGAGAGTTAGTCCCGTTTTGTGGGTATAATATGACGACAGAAAACGGTCGATATGATCTTCGTAACCGACACGGTTGGGGTGGTAAAAAGAGCGTTGTTCCCGGTCAAGTACCTGAAAGCAACGGAAACCAGACTCCACAATCAGACGACGTGAAAAATCAAATGAACTCCTTGGTTCCCATCCTCAATCAGCAATGAATTCTTCTCCGTGGAGCTTCCTAGAATCCGTCCTGGACGAACAGTTACACCCAGGTGGGATCGACGCCTCCGAAGAGTTACTGGAAAAAGCCAGTGTGGGCGCTCGATCCCATGTATTAGATGTCGGGTGTGGTTCGGGGAGTACAGTAGAACTCGCGGCGAATCGAGCAGCACTGGCAATTGGTCTTGATAAACGCGCGACAGGAAGTCGAATGATTCAGGGAGATTTTACCGCATTCCCGTTTGCAGATGCGAGTTTCGATATCGTAGTAAGTGAGTGTGTTCTCTGCCTTTCTCCCGACTTAGAAAAAACGATTAGTGAATTCAACCGAGTATTACGGTCATCGGGTCGCCTTGCCATAGCCGGTTTGGTGACTGAAAGGCCACTTCCGCAACTTCCACATGTCATTGAGAATTTCCTTTGTTTACAACGACCCCGTGATGAAGACCGTCTGTGTGGAGAGGTAACGAATGCTGGGTTCGACATTCGGACCGTTCACTCTCATCAAGATGAACTCATTGCGTTACGGGATACGTTTAGAAATAGGTTTGATACCGAACGAATATGTGATTTGTTGGGGTTGAATACCGAGTCAGTACTCGCAGGAATTGCGGAACTAGAAGGAGCGATTGAGTCCGGTGAACTCAAGTATATTTCAGTAATTGCCGAAATCTATACATGATAGGGATCCCTCGGAAGTCTGATCAGGGAATAAAGGTAAAGTCCCAATCCTGTATGCTCGAAGAAAACATTGCAAATAGTACGAGTTCCTGCCTAGGTCAGTGGCCCGGGGAACATGGTTACGATCGATTGTTAATTAGCAATAGAGACTATGGCTGAGTTGATTGTGTGAAGGTCACGAGCGTCCTCCCGAAAGATTCGATCCCTAGTATTGACAACCCGGAATTTGGGCAGTCATATTTTGGAGTCTCAACAGATGAGGTCATTGTTTTTGAGAGTTCGCCTGCCCGGGCATACCCAATTCGTATTTTAAGTTATCATGAGATTGTAAATGACGAAATTAATGATCCTTCAATTGCCGTTACCTGGTGTCCGATTTGTTGGAGTGCAATTGTGTACGAGCGACGAATCAACAATAAGATATTGACGTTCGGTATGTCAGGGAAATTGGCGGACGATGCTCTTGTGATGTTTGATCGGGAAACCGGTTCAGAATGGAAACAACCGACGGGGGTTTCGATTTCAGGGGAATTCGAGGGGAGCAAACTACCGATACTCGTCTCTCAATTAATGACGTGGAATCAGTTCCGCGAGACATATCCTGACGGGCTTGTGTTACAAGCCGTTCACGGGAATAATACATCTATGGAATCACCGGCAGCTCGTTATGATATGAAGCCATATGAACGATACAAATCGAGCGAAGAGTTCGGGTTATTTGGCATGCGGAGCCAGGGGGAACGACGGACGTGGAATCGTACGGATCTGGACGCGAAAACCGTGGTACTTGGAATCGAGTATGCGGGGACAGCAAAAGCATACCCGATACCGGTGGTTGGCGCCCAGGGCGGTGTTATTACAGACTCGATCGGTGATCTCAGTATCGTCGTGATTTTGACGGCTGACCAGATCGTGGCGTACGAAAATCCGGGGTATGAATTCAGTAATAAGAATGAAACGATCTATGGAGATGGAACCCAGTGGGATCCCGTTACTGGTGAAGGAGACGATGGCCGAGTATTGACGCCAGTTCCTAGTCGCCGAATGTTCGCGTTCGCGTGGCAGGATGCACACGGCGAAGACTCGTTTTATAAGTAACTTCATCGAGTGTCCGGTATCGTCTCTTCACACGTGTGTAGGGTTGTCTACTTGGATGAGAGTTGAGTAGGTACGTTTTTCGAAACTGAATACAAGCATTTGTGTATGACTGAGGAGCTTCCGACTGAAGAGCATCAAGTGGTAATAGTGGGTGGAGGGCCTGCTGGACAAGCTGCGGCGCTGTATTGTACGCGGTTAGGGCATGAAACAGCGTTAGTGGATCGTGGCGGGGGTCGGGCTGCGATGATGCAGGAAGTCCATAATGTCCTTGGGGTTCGTGAGGAACAAAGCGGGAATGAGTTTCTCGCGGTGGGAAAAGACCAATTGGAGGAGTACGGATGTGACTTGTTCCGTGATTTGGTTTCTTCTTGTGAAAGAGATGATGACGGGACGTTCAAGTTGTGCGGGAATACCGCGAATTATCGGGCGGAGTACGTTGTGCTCGCGACAGGATTTAATGATTTTCGGCCTGAACCACCGCTTCCCCGAACCGGCCGAGGATTACATTATTGTTTGCACTGCGATGCACACATGTTCGCTGGGGAGTCGGTGTACGTGATGGGATATTCAGAAAGTGCCGCGCACGTCGCCGCGATTATGCTCAATTTCACTGATGAAGTTGACTTACTCACACGTGGTGATGAACCTGAGTGGAGCGAGGAGACGGCGCGTATGCTTGACGGACACCCGATTGATGTGATTCACGAGGACGTTACGGGTATACAGAACGGTGAAGATGGCTGGTTGAAAGCAATGGAGTTCGCTGATGGATCAGTACGGGAATATCGAGGAGGGTTTGCTATGTATGGCGCGGAGTATAACAACGGGCTTGCGCGAGAACTTGGGTGTGATATTAATGATGATGGGACGGTTGTAGTCGATGATCACGGACGAACGACAACCGAGAGGGTCTATGCGGTAGGTGACGTTGCCCCCCGGGCACAGCCAGGTGGTGATCGGTCTCGCAGAGGGAGCAAAAGCAGGTATATCAATTCATTATTCGCTCCGGGACTTCCCGCGGGATCCCGAGATAATTGAAGAAGCTGGCCCAGTCCGGGCAGATGAAGTCCCCGGGATTCCGGATGCGCTGCTTGAGCAAGCAATCGAATTCCACACTTACGATTAAGTTGAAGTATAATCCCGGGAATGTGACGATGAAGTAGGCCTTAGGGGATTACTTGGAAGTAGCTTGGTAGTTCATTACCCTTGACCGGGTTGGGTATTACACATGGAAGAGTTCGATTTTCTCGTGATCGGATCCGGATCTGGTCTGGAGGTAGCAAATGTCGCGGTGAATCAGGGGCAATCGGTGGCGATAGTTGAAGAAGGCCCGATTGGGGGGACGTGTTTGAATCGTGGGTGTATTCCTTCGAAGTTACTGTTGTATCACGCGGATGTTCTAGAGACGATAGAGCGGGCGAGTGAGTTCCATATTGATGTGGATGTAAATGATGTTGAGTTTGGGGAAATTGTTCGGGAAGTAAATGCTGAAGTTGCAGAAGATTCGGCGTCTATTCGCCGGGGATTACGGTCGTCGGATAAGCATGCGCTCTTTGAAGGGAGCGGGCGGTTTGTTGATGATCGGACGGTTGAAATTACGGGTGGCGAGGATGATGGTGAGCAGATTCGTGCCGATCGGGTGTTAATTGCGGCGGGGGCTCGGCCTAGCATTCCAGACATCGAAGGGATTGCTGAAACGCAGTATCTCACGAGTCGAGAAGCACTTTCGTTAGAGACTCGCCCGGATCATCTCGTGATTATTGGTGGAGGATATATTGCGGCTGAATTGGGGTATTTCTTTGGAACGTTCGGGAGTGAAGTCACAATTATTGGTCGAAGACCAAATCTGTTACCCGATGCCGACGAAGAAGTTGCCGCTGCTTTCACGGAGGAATATAAGGAACGATTCACTGTTCACGCCGGGTATGCAGCAACCCGTATTTGGTCGGAAAATGGAAACGTTGGGGTCGAGGCCAAGTCATTTGAATATGGCTCAAATCCGGGGATAAATGAAGAAGCGAGTCCAGTGTCAGTTGCCGGCGATGAATTGTTGGTTGCTGCTGGGAGAGTCCCGAATACCGACACGTTGAATCTAGGGGCAGCCGGGGTTGAGACGGACAGTGATGGTTTTATTGAGACTGATGAATATCTCCGAACGACGGCTGATGGGGTTTGGGCGTTGGGTGATATTGTTGGTGAGTATTTACTGAAACACAGCGCAAATCACGAAGCGAGATCAGTTGCTCGCAATATGTTCGGTGAGAATCTAGAACCGGTCGATTATTCCGCGATGCCGTTTGCCGTATTTGCCTCACCTGAAGTTGCGGGAGTAGGGGTACGCGAGGAGGAGTTAAAGAACGATGACCGTGGGTATGCGGTGAATACGTATCGGTATGAGGAAACAGCGAGGGGTGACGCCATGAAAGCAAGTGGGTTTGTAAAGGTACTAATTGATCTTGAGGGTGAAATTCTTGGGTGCCATATTATTGGGCCAGATGCGTCATCACTTATCCAAGAAGTTGTCGTGGCGATGAATGCTGGGTCCGGGACTGTCAAAGATATTCGAACTTCGATTCATATTCATCCAGCGTTGCCGGAGGTGGTACAACGAGCGTTTTCTGGACAATTCAGACGAGGCGGAAATGACGACCATTCACACCACTAGGGGGAGCGGACGGCTTACGTTATTGTTACCTCGTTACGTGTCAGTTCGCGTGAGCTTTTGTTGGTTCTTTCCTATGTATCGTTGCATGGCTAAAACAGCAGTTGTAATTCTCGCAGGTACTGATTCACACGCCGATGTCGGTCGTCTTGTCAATGGATTACAAACAGCGAAAGAATTTGCAGAATCGAGCAGTGACGAAGTCGAATTAATTTTTGATGGAGCAGGCACACAGTGGATTCCTGAATTGGAAGACGAGGACAGTGATTATCATGAATTGTATCAGGCCGTTCGCGAGGAAGCATCTGCGTGTGAATTTTGCTCCGGGGCGTTCGGCGTCGCCCATGCTGTCGATGACGCTGGTGTCGTAACTCTCGATGATCATGATGGGCATCCGAGTATTCGGTCGTTGGTCGATAACGGATACGAGATAATCACGTTCTAACTCAGAATAATCCCTTAGAGAGTTGCTGGCGAGGATTCCTATGTGTCGATATTGACTGTTTCCGGATAGGTCACGCGTCGAGATCTAAAGAATAGATTCGTTGTCGAGCATCGGCGAATGAAATCTGTGAAGAAATCAGATCAATTTCTTCGAGTTCTCGCAAACCGTATCTGACGGTACGCGGAGAGAGATACGTGGAATTAGCGAGTTGAGATTGTGTGAGGCTCCCTTCGTATTCCAAGGTTTTCGCGACTAATTTCGCACTCGGCGGTAGATCTTGTAGACCAGATAGTACTCCTGGTGAGGATAGAGAGAGGTGCCGAGACATTAGTTGTAAATAGGTTGCTAAATTGGTTTAAGCATTCATTGCTTATGCACGAGAGATACACAAACGTCTAGGAGCGGCAGAATCCATGTGTAGGATAGTATTCCGATGGAGCAAGTAATCGCTTACCGGCGCTAACGGGTCAGAATGCTACATGGCTTGATGGTTGAGAACATTCATCGGGTTCTTAAGTCATGCGTCTCGATTGAGGAGTATGAGTACTGAGACGTTGTTTTGTGATAATTGTGGAAAGAATCTCACACATAGTGAATTAGAGACGGTTCAGCAAGTGCCTCAGATTAATCCCGAGACTTACGAAATTCTTGGCGGGCCCGCTGATGTGTACACGTGTAGCGATTGCGGATTCGTTATTGGGTATCGGCCGACTAATGAGTAGACCATTACAATACGCCAGATAATTCACAGATAGCTCTCCCGTGTTGGATTGATCTTAGTAATCAAAGGGAGACAAATTATTAAAAGGGTAATACAACGCTGTGTCGTAGCAGGGTGAGTAATTCTGAAATTAGGTCCTGTTGAACAATCAATTCAATAAATTATTGTGGGGAATGAACCTCAGAAGCGCCACATAATCGAATATATTCGGAAAGCAGTATTCCTGATGTCATGGTGTAACTGGAGTATGCGAGAGGAAAATTTGTACGCATTGCTGGAAATTTGGGTGAAAGTCCGGTAGTAGTGGTATGTGAACTGACACAGGCATGTGAACTCGCATGTAAACACTGTAGAGCTGAGGCAACACCCGATCGGCATCCCGCTGAACTCACGACGGAGGAGGGCAAAGCATTACTCGAAGATATTCGTTCGTTTGGGGAGAATCAATTGGTCGTTTTCTCGGGTGGGGATCCCCTCGTACGTGATGATGTGATTGATCTCGTGGAGTACGGTGTCAAAAAGGGGCTTGCCCTAACCATGACCCCAAGTGGGACCAGTAGACTCATTCATAATCTGATCCGACAACTAGCGGACAGTGGATTGCGTCGGTTAGCACTCAGTATCGATGGAGGAAGTTCAAAAGCTCATGATGAGTTCCGGCAAGAACCAGGGAGTTTTGCTCAGACAATAGCGGCTGCTAACTCAGCAATTGATGCCGGGATCCCGGTACAAGTTAACACGACCGTTTGTGCCGAAACAGTTGACCAATTACCAGCAATTCGGGATCTCCTTACTGATATCGGTGCGGTGTTCTGGTCGGTGTTTTTCTAGGTCCCGATGGGTCGAGGACGCGAAATTTCACCAATCTCACCAAGTCGCGCTGAAGATGTCATGGAATGGTTAGTGGAAGTACAGCAAACGGATTCGTTTGGACTCAAAACGACTGAAGCGCCACATTACCGTCGTGTAACAATACAACAAGACACCAAGAAAAACGAACAGCTGAATGAAGCAGGCGGGACTCCGCAGGGAGTTACAGCTGGGAACGGATTTGTGTTCGTCAGTCACCGCGGCGATGTCTTTCCGTCAGGGTTTCTCCCTCAATCAGCAGGGAATGTCCGAGAAACACCAATAACGACGTTATACCGTGAAAAACCACCGTTCACGCTGTTACGCGACCCGGATTCTCTCGAAGGGAAATGTGGTTCGTGCGCGTTTCGCTATGTGTGTGGCGGTAGTCGATCAAGGGCCTTCGCCTACACGGGGAACGTACTAGCTAGTGATCCACTGTGTTCGTACGTCCCAGAAAACTACGACGGACCATTGCCTAAGCAGGAATTCGCATAGGCCACCCTGGAGAGACAGTCCCGCTCATTCGACCGGTAGGTTCACCTGGTAGCAAGAACGCTTATTCAGGTCGATCAGAAACCAGCAGATACCGATAATGAGTAATATTGCGATTGGGGTCGGGTATGGCAATTTTTACGAAGGGCTCCCGGAGCCACCCGAGATGTTTCGGTTTATGGACCGAGCAGATGAGCTCGGGATCGACTCGATCTGGATGCCGGATCACGTCATTTCGACGAATCCAGAAATCGATCCCGCTTTGTTGATGGCGTGTATCGCTGCCCGGACGAATGATATTAAAATGGGACCGAGTGTATTATCCTTACCCGGGCGGAACCCGGTGGAAGTAGCGAATACGTATGCAAATCTCGATTATTTGACCGGTGGTCGCGGTCGAGTCATTATGGCCGTGGGGTTGGGATCAGATCCTCGATTGGCAGGAACCATGGGATTTGAGCCGCGGGAACGGGCCGGGTTGGTACGAGAAGCCGTCGAGATTCTGCGGGCGCTCTGGACGACGGACGAAGTGACATATACAGGGGAGTATTATGAGTTGGAAGCGGTGAGCGTCAATCCGAAACCAAGCAATGGTCCACTAGATATTTGGATCGGGGGAAATAGCGAATATGCGCTCCGACGCGTCGCAGAGTTCGGGGATGGTTGGTTACCATCAGTAATTACGCCTGATGCGTTTGAAGAAAAACTGTCTGCCCTCATGGGGTATTGTGACGAGGAGGGCCGCGAAGTTGAACGAGATGAAGCTGGCGTGATGTTACGTGCACACGTCGATACCGACCGAGATCGAGCGCTTCGGATTCGCGACCGGTATCTTGCAAACCGGTCTCGATCAATTGATGAAGAGAAATTCGCTGCATGTTCTGCGTTTGGCACGCCAGAAGAATGCCTAGAAACTATTGAAAACTATATCGACGCGGGATGCACGAAGTTCGTCCTGTTACCTGTTGGTCCCATAGACGAACGAATTGCACAAATCGAAACATACCACCATGATGTAATCAAAGAATTAGAATGACCGTTGCTATCGCTCCGAACAACGGCCTAGACCGTGTTGTAGCGTGATACTTGTTGGAAATTGAGTAGTGTTACCAATTTTTGGGATTTCACAGAGAAAATAAATATGCACATAACGTTTTGGTCCACACGATGGTAATTTTAGCCGCGGTTGATGGCGATCAAATCCCGAGTCAAGTGATCGAAACAGGCCATGACCTTGCCCAACATTATGATGACACTCTAGTTGTGCTCCACGCAATACCCCAGAAATTGTTCGATGAATACCACTCGGCTGACCCGGGGAGAGAACTCGGTGTTGACGAAAGCTGGCGATATCGAAACTTACCACAACGGAAAGACGAACACAGTGACCGACGCCGGTTTAGCGTAGAAGATGCCAAACAAGCCGCGAAACAACTCGCTCGTCGAGTGACCAATGAAACGCTCGAGGACTGGGAAGATATTTCGTTTGTTGGTGTGATTGGGAATCCAGCGGAGGAGATCATTAGAGAAACCGAAGATCGGGAACCAGCGTATCTCGTTATCGGCGGCCGGAAGCGATCATCCTTAAACGAAGCGTTATTCGGGAGTACCAGTCGACAGATTATGCAGAATGTTGATCAGCCTATTGTATCCATTTATCGCGATTAATTACACTAGCTGACGAGTGTGGTTTGTTCAAGAATAGGAAACGTGACCAGTCGGCAATTATTGTAATCGGAGCCATAATAACAACCCGCTCGACCCAAGAAACACGAAAATCATTGAGGTGAATGCGGGAATAAATCCAGCCACACTCGCGATGTACCCAATATAAGCTGGGCCGATACTGCCCGCGACCATGTACGTCATTCGCACAACCCCGAAATCACCGCCGACGGTTTCGTCCTGGAATTGATCCATGAGATAGGCTTGCAGTGCCGGCGGAACAGCCGCCTGCCCAACCGCATATACTACCACGGCACCGAGAGCCACGAATTGCGTTGGTGCTGTGACGAGCCCACTCACCCCAACAATCCCGAATAATAAACCGACAATCACCACCGTAAGACGAGGATACGAATCGCTCATCGTCCCAGAAACTGGTTTTGCGATCATTCCGACGGCAAAAATAACGGCGAACGAAGAACTGGCTAACGCAAACGAAAAGCCATGGACTTCGGTGAGGAACGTCGGAAGAAACCCGACGATTCCCGTGATCCCGAATACGAACATTGAATACGCAATCATCAATCGACGCATTTTGCCCGTTTGAAGTAATCGGACGACGGTCGAGACGATATCTACTTTGACCGCACTGATGGCGAGTGATTCATTTGACCATGCATACAGGAACACGGGAGCGGGGAGCAACAAGATGAGTAACGGGAAGAATGCACCACGCCAGGTCGATATCGCGACGATCCAGATTGCAAGCCCGGCAGCGAGGACTCCCGCGACATCGCCGCCCGTGAGGTGGAGTCCGAACGCACGGCCCCGTTTTTCGACGAACAAATCAGTGACCATAGACCGTGCAGCCGGATCGAACATTCCGAGGCCAATGCCGAAGAAAAAGATACCGGCGAGGAACATTCCATATTCAATTGAAAATGATAAAATCCCGAGACCTACGATGATAAATCCGAGGCTCGGGAGTAATACCGACGTTCGAGACAATTGATCAGAAATCCTTCCGGCCGGGAACTGCATGCTGGCGCGAGTTAATGTTAACAGGGACAGCGCGATGCCGGCAAGGAAGGTTGTGATGCCGAGGTCACTGATGATTTCTGGGAGTAACGGCGGGAGCATCCGCTGTGTAATCTTTATCGTGATGAATGTGATCGTGAGTAACAGGAACATCCGGCCGGTATACCCCCGAACCAAGCTTTCAGGCCGCTGTTCGTCAGAATCCATCTCGTCGTAGGTTGTCCGTGCTAAACCCGAGGTAATAAGTATACCTCTTGTGATCAACCGGCAACCAATCAAACTGCTAACTGATACACCTATCGGACAGGATTAATTGGATCGGTAGTTAATTAGCACACGAGTTAGACCCTTCGTGCAGAGGCGTGAGATGCGCGACCGGACGCAGATTTTGGGCGTTACAAGTACGGTATTGTTTTTCTCAGTACTCGTCTGGTTCAATTACTCAGCTGTCCTACCAGCCATTATCGCAGACTGGGGATTAACGGGGACGAGAGCGGGGATTATTTTTGCCGCGTTCCAAGTTGGGTACCTTGTGACGATCGTCCCGATGGGTGCGTTGTCGGACCGGTACTCACCGCGATGGGTAATTGCAGCTGGAGCAGCGGGGACAGGGGTCGCGAGTTTACTCTTTGGGCTCATCGCGGAAGGATTCATTATTGGGACAGGATTGCGGTTCATTGCTGGCGGGTTTATGGCCGGCGTGTATGTTCCTGGGATGCGGTTCATTAGCGACTGGTATCCCTCCGCTGTTCGGGGGAAAGCTCTCGGGATCTACGTGGGGGCGTATTCTTTTAGTAGTGGATTGTCATTTGTCGTTGGTTCGCAAGTGGCATCGCTCGTAGATTGGGAAACCGCCATCCTCGTCACGAGTGTCGGAGCCGTGCTTAGTGCACCGGGGATCATTGTGTTCGCTCGAGATGCAACGGGTCCGGACCCACGACAAACAAAATGGCTCGATCTCAGCGTACTCAGAAATCCTGGGTACGTGTACACGGTCGGAATCTATACGCTGCACGCGTGGGAGTTATTCGGTGTGCGTAACTGGATACTCGTTTTTCTCGTCTCGATTCCGGTGTTTGCGTCGGGTGCCGCACCAGTTACCGCAGCGACTGTTGTCGGCGTGATGTTCATTCTCGGTGGGCCGGGGAATCTCCTTGGTGGGTGGCTGAGTGACTCGATTGGGCGGACGTGGACCATCGGGATCGGGCTCGGCATTAGCACACTCATTAGTGCCGCTCTGCCGTTACTTACCGGGGTCTCGTTCTGGACAATCATTGCTGTCGTCATGATCTACGGGATTTTCCTCACTGCTGACAGCTCACCGATCTCAACTTCAGTCACTGAACTCGTTGACGAACAAGATACTGGCGTCGCGCTTTCCCTGCAATCCCTGATTGGATATTGCGGCGCTGCTGTTTCTCCAGTTGTGTTCGGGGTCGCGCTTGACTATGGTAATTACACGATTGCGTTCTGGTCGCTCGCAATCGCGGGCGTCGTAGGACTGGGATTTGTCGTGTTATTGCATCGCCGAATCCAACCAACCGTAAGGCAACCTACTTGATGTAACTGAGATAGATTACTAGATTCAGCTATTCCTAGAGGAAATCCTGTAATTTCACCGATGTGTTTGAATAGGTACTGAGCTGGAGTTTTGATAGCCATGGATACGATTGCATCCGATCCCGGACCCACAGTCGCGTATTAATATCGTCCGATTTTGTGGCGACTAATCGATCATTCTCGACCGACACTGTAACCCCGATCTCCTCACTGAGCGCCGAGAGTAACGTATGTATCTGCCGTCCTTCCTCATCGGTTGGCGACACTGGTACTGGTGTTGCGTCATCCCCAATTCGGACTGGCGTTATCGAAAAATCGATATCAGTGTCTGTGAGCTCTAAGTGAACGATCATCGTATCTCGGGTGTGCCGAGGATGAGGGTAATTCCGAGCACCGGACTCCGTCGACATCCCATAATATTGAAGATACCCGGTTGATACGCTCTCCGACGCCGCTGATTCCGGTTGATCGAACACGAAATTACCGAGGCTGTAGAAAATCGGTTTCCCACGGTAAATATCAATCGCCTGTAAGTTGTGTGGGTGGGTCCCGATGACGGCGTCCGCCCCCGCATCAATGGCACGATAGGCAATGTCGGGTTGATACATCGCCAAATCATACGTAAAATGAACGCCGCCATGCATAGCGAATAACACAAAATCAGCGGTGTCTGCGGCTTCTTCGATCTTGTTCTGGACTGCAGTAAGATCACGCTCGTTGGGCATAGTAACTGTTCTGGGTGGCGTCCCTGGTTGTTCGTACACATTTTCGAGTGTTTCATAGAACGTCGAGACGTGAACCGGCGATAATCCCGGAGTTGTGTCAGTTGCCGCGTACCCTGATCGTAACACTGAGCACGCATTTACGACTCCTAGGGTCGCAGAATCCCCTTTGAGATAGAGTGGTTCGCGGGCCGCGGAAAGATCAGCGCCGACTCCCACACTTTGAACACCATTCGTCGATAATCGATCAACCGTATCAAGCATCGCTTCCGGGCCGTAATCCACGTTATTATTCCCAGCGAATGTGACTGCGTCAATATTCCCATCGACGAAACCATTCACCATCCGAGGGGAAACCCGATGGTAAGGATTTTGAACGTCTGATCGGACGGTCCCTTTGTCGGATATCGTTGACTCAAGTTGACAAATCCGATAGTCGGCTGCGCTGCTTAGATCAATGATTTGCCCAAACGCGGAACTAGGATCGTCACGATTAATTTGGACATCGCCATACAAATCGACGCGAATCTCACTCATTGGTATGCATTCCTACAACGCAACGATCGATATTAATACATGCGCACTCGCTGGATTTCACGGGGAATAAGCGTTGAAAAGGGTCCCACTGTCCAGCGATTGGTAGGATAATCGCCGTATTAAATTATCCCGATAACACCAGAAGCGAATCGTAAAAGTGGAAGGATAGAAGTAGCGAGGAGTGGATTTGAACCACTGATCTCCGGGATATGAACCCGGCGGAATCTCCTGGCTATCCTACCTCGCTAACTAATACTAACTTTGGGAGTGCGGTAAAACCCTACGGGTTTACTTCGGATGTTATCCGCTATCCCACCGTTAATTATTATAACGAACATTCATTATATATTAAAGGAGGGTGAATAAAAACCATGCCGTCATTCAAAGACCAATTCTGGATCAACGGAAACCCCAGTGATGTGTTTGAGGAACTAGCTAGCCCTCAGATATGGCATGCAGTACTCGCCGAATCCACAGGTGAATCTGGAACGGGGGATTTTCCCGTGGAATATTCTCATCGGTTTGGGAAACAAGAATTGTCACTCAAGAAGAAAACGGGTGATGAACAAATTGAATTTGAGACTACTGGTGGCTTTGAGGCTACCTATACGTTTATTACCGAACCACAAGGGACCGGGACAAAAATCGAATTCGATACAGATTACACGGTTACAATCCCGCTCATCCAGCGAATCGCTGGCGGATTGGTCCGTCGATATATCACCGGGCAGCTAGAATCGATGCTAGATAAGTTAGAGCGAGAATTACAAACCCGACTAGGCCCACTAGAATCAGCTGCAGCTGCGTAGGTACTAACAGCCGCTAATTGACGAGTGAATGGTCGATCCAAAATTGAGTTAAATTAAGGGTAAGGGTATCGAAGATAATAGTAGACATGCCTGTACAGTATGATGGGATGGAGTTCGACCGACTCGGTCATGCAAGCGTCCGCATTGAAACGAACGACGGAACAGTGATATATATCGATCCATGGAGCGATTTGATCGATGACGAACCAAACGATGGGGATATCGTTATCGTGACGCACGATGACTTTGACCACTACGACCCTGAAGGGATTGCTGCAGTGCAAGACACTGATGCAACGATTGCAGCGTATGAAGCGATTGACACCACCGACCTTGATACAGATGTCATCGAATTACCATACGAAGGGACCACAACGGTTGCAGGAATCGACGTCGAATCCATTCCGGCATACAACGACCCAGATGGACCACAAGTACGGGATAACGGAAATCCGTTCCACGCCGACGGAGAAGTTATTGGTGTAATTCTCTCAATCGGCGATACAACGGTCTATTTCTCCTCAGATACAGATTTCCTCCCGATTCACGAAACCATCAAAGCAGATGTGTTCATCCCACCGATCGGTGGACACTACACTATGGACCGTGAGGAAGCCGCAGAATTTGCGCGGAGCGTCGGAGCGTCCCTCGTACTCCCCGTTCATTATGATACCTTTGAAGCGATCGAAACCGATGAGAACGCCTTCATCGCAGATCTCGAGGCAGATGGGATCCGCGCGGAATTGTTCTAACAACAGAATCGGGGATGACCCGGGCAAAGGGAACGTACTCGTTGCTGTTGCAAACAAGCGACGAGACCGAACTTGAGGTTGGAGCACTTGGGCCAATTGAATTCCCTGCCGGGTACTACGCCTATACTGGCTCAGCACTCGGCCCAGGCGGCTTCGCACGAATCGATCGACACCGAAGAGTCCACACAGGTCAAAATCCAACCCGGCACTGGCACATCGATTACCTCCTCCCGCACACAGAGATTCTCGACGTGTTTCAATTACCAGAAACCGAGGCAGAGTGCACAATCGCTCAGCGACTACCCGGTGAGCCTATCGCAGAGTTTGGTTCGTCGGACTGCTCATGCCACAGCCATCTTCGATACACCCACACGAAAAACGACCTCGAAACCGCACTCAACGACGAGTACTGATATCTAAACACTGGCCATACTACACCACGAGTGTGACACGGATATCTACCAATCGAGTAGGCCGACATCCAGAAAATCTCGACATATACGCCGGTTCCCACAAGATAGACTTCTAAAAGCGTAACTGATCAAAATAGGTTCTTTCATTAGTACCCTCGTCGAACGCCAGTCCGGCAGGATTTAGATAGATGCGCGTGGCCACAACGTTATTTGGAGAATCCGGGGTAGTCCTCCGAGATCGGAATCTCCAATTGTTAATGATCGCCACAGTCCCATCGGTCCTTGGGACGACTCTCATCTCCCCGATTCTCGACTCACTCACTGATCCATTTGGTGTATCGCTCGCGGAAATCGGTCTCATGGTCACCGTATTCTCCGCCCCCGCGATTGTCCTTATCCCAATTATCGGGATGCTCACTGATCGAATCGGGCGGAAACCAGTGCTCATCACGAGCCTCGTCGTTTTTGGTCTCGGTGGAATTGGTATCGTATTCACGACCGATTTCCGCCTCGTACTCGTCCTTCGATTCATTCAGGGACTCGGCGGTGCAGGAATGGGGCCCGTTATCGTGACCTCCTTCGGCGACTTATATGAGGACACGAAAGAAGCTACCGCCCAAGGGTTACGGCTCGGCTTCGGCGGTTCGTCGAATCTCACATTTCCTATCATTGCCGGAACAATCGTCACACTAGGATGGCAGTTCCCCTTCCTCCTCTACGGCATCGCGATACCAATTGCTGTGCTCGTCTATATTTGGTTTGACGAACCAACGACAAACGATGCCAACCCAAACGACTACAACGAAAGCAATCGAGGTGGCAGTCAGCGGACAACGTACTTACGAGAACTCGGTCGACTCGCCAGCAAACCCCGCGTGTTCTCAGTGCTGATTGCTCGGTCATTACCAACATTAATTTTCACTGGTTTTCTCACATACAATTCTGCCGTCGTCGTCCAACTGCTCGATGGCACCCCAAGTGAAGCCGGGATCCTCGTCGCTGTCGTGAGTTTCATTTACGCCATATCAGGGACCCAATCCGGTCGCATCACCGCTATTTTTTCACGACGGGTCTATCCCTTGATCGCCGCGCACCTTGTGATGGGCACGGGAATGGTAATCATTGCGACCGCACCGTCATTGCTAATCGCTGCAGTAGGCGCCGCCGGGATCGGGTCTGGATTTGGATTCAGCATCGCCTTGTACCGGAGTATTCTCACCGGGTTTGCCCCCGAAGATCTCCGCGGCGGACTCGTGAGTGCAGGTGAGGCAAGCAGCCGGATCGCCTCGACACTAATCCCGGTAATTATGGGTGCATCGATCGGGATACTATCCGGGATTGTCGGCTTACAACAAGCAATCACCATCACTGTCGCTGGCGTCGGTATCGGAACGGCCCTCATCGGCCTCGTCTGCTCGGCTGTCCTACTCTTAGGTCCCGCAGTCAAAAACACACCAACCGACTAGCTACCCAATCATCAACGGGTCCAACACACTAGTACCACGGGAATAACAAACTGCTACGACCCAGTAACAGTGACCTCAGGGTTTCTCGTGCCACGCTAACCGATCCTCCGGAACACGTTCCTCCGCTTCAACGGACCGAGACGAGTTCTCCTCAAATAACTTCACAAGCGCCTGTGACCCTTCCTCCCCCATACCCTTTGCAATCGCCTCCGTCCGTAACTGATACGCGACACTCGCCATCGGTAACGAGAAGTCAACCTCGTCAGCCATCGCTAACGCCAGCTGCGTCTCCTTTCGCCCGAGATTCAACGTGAACGTCGCCGAAAAATCCCGGTTCAAAATACGGGGGAGAGCCTTCTGGAACACATACGACGACCCGCTTGACGTGCTCACAACATCCATAAACACATCCCAATCAACCTCTAATTCAGCCGCAAGTGCCGCAGCTTCCATCACCACAGCTCCTGTCGCGGCAGAAATCATATTATTCAACAACTTCAACGTATGCCCAGAGCCGACACCCCCGGCATAATAAATATCAGTCCCTATTGCGTTCAACACACGTTGTACAATCGCTTCTTCAAACACCATGCGATTCCCGCCAACCATCACTGTTAACGTCGCGCTTTCCGCCCGGCCTAGACCGCCGCTGACCGGCGAATCAAGGTACTCGACATCCTGATCCGCTGCGGCGTCGGCAACTTCTCGGCTTGTTTCTGGATTAATGGTGCTGGTCTCTATCACCCGTAATCCGGGCGTCCCGTGAGCCAAGACACCAGCATCATCAAGATACACTGCCTTCACTGCATCCGGATCGGGTAATGATGACAACACTACTCCAGATTCGGGTACAACCGCTTCAATAGATTCGACAGGCGTCACTCCGTTAGTTTCGGCCTCTCGCCGTGCGTTCGCATCGATATCAAACCCACGGACGCCAAACCCAGCGTCAACGAGATGCCGAGCGTAATTACTCCCCATATTCCCCAATCCAATAACCCCAACCTGTGTTGTTGGCATAACACAAAATCAAATACCGTGGCGACTACCTATCTCTACTGATATACCCTGACCATCCAAATTCGCCAAAAAAGAACCCGTCCCAACCGACCACGATTCGCGTTTAGTCAGCTGATACCACAATTCCTTCTGCAACGAGTTCCTCGATCTCCGAATCACTCAACCCGTACTCCTGTAACACCGACCGTGAATGTTCCCCCAAATCAGGCGGATTCTCTTCAATATCCGGTCGGCCCGATGAAGTCGAAAACGGGATCTTCGCTGTTTTCACCGAAACATCCTGCCAGTCGTTATACGAATCAATCAAGAACTCACGGTCTTTTACTTGCGGATCATCCTCCACGACCTCATCAAGCATTTGTAACGGCCCGGACGGCACCCCCGCGTCAACAAGAATATCTACGAGTTCATCCCGCTCATACGTCTCGAACGTCTCCTGGAGCTCTTCGCGTAACGAATCCCGATTCTCCCACCGACTTCCGGGATCCGAATATCGCTCATCATCAATGAGTTCCTCCCGATTAATCGCGCGACACAACCGCTCATACAACATATCGTTTGCGCACGCCAAGTAAAATGGATTCTCGTCTCCCGTTTCAAACACTTCGTTCGGCGCTAACCCCGCAAACCCCTGCCCAGATCGCATGGGAACATCACCCGTCCCCGTGTAATGCGCGATCCAGTACCCCATCCATGAAACCGCTGTCTCAAACAAATTCGCATCAATATATTCTCCGGTCCCCGTTTGTTCACGATCAAGTATTGCCGCAGTAATCGCGAACGCCGCAATCGCCCCAGTCGCACTATCGATAACGCTCGCTCCAATACGAACCGGCGGTCGATCTGGATATCCAATCGTCGACATCAACCCGCTCGTCGCTTGAATAATAGGATCGTACGCCGGCCAATCTGCTCGCGGCCCTGACTGCCCAAACCCAGTAATCGAACAATACACGACATCATCATTCACCGCCGCAACTGAATCATAATCTAACTCATACTGTTCCAGCACACCCGGCCGAAAACTCTCTACGACTACATCTGCTCGGCCCGCTAAATCACACGCAATACGTTGACCACGATCCGATTTCAAATCGAGCGCAAGACTCCGCTTTCCACCATTATTCACCGCTGCAAAAAACGCTCCCTCGAGCACTTCGCGGAACGCATCTCCACCGGGTGGTTCGATTTTCACTACATTCGCCCCGAGTGATGCCAAATACTGGGTTGCGGTCGGCCCAGCAACCGACTGGGTTAAATCAAGCACATCGAGATCACTGAACGGTTGCATACACGAAGAACACTTAGACAGCAGGTCTCGTAAACCCCTCGCAGCACGCTACAACTAAATCCGCTACTACTCCTCACTGCTACGCACCTTATTCGAACCGATCAAGCCCCGTTTGTTCGTTCCCTAAAGGCTCAATGACCCGCGGATCGTCATGGGATGGATCATTAACATACTTCGATATCGGATACGCATCGAGTGACTCCCCAGGGAACGGACGACACATTTCTCGCCGCGCTTCCGGTGATCGCTCCAGCCACGACTGTTCCTCAGATCGCTGCAACACGACCGGCATCCGATCATGAATTGAACGTACAACGTCATTTGGTTCGGTCGTCAAAATCGTGACCGTCCGAATAGACTCACCTGACTCCCTAGACCACTCCTCCCACAACCCAGCCAAAGCAAACCCGGCGTGATCCGTCCGGTACACCCGGTAGGGTTCTTTTGGCCCTCCATTCGTCTGCTTCCACTCATAAAACCCACTCGTCAATACGAGACACGGTCGGTTGGCCCACGCAGATCGAAACGCCGGCTTCTCATTCGCCGTCTCAGCCCGAGCGTTAATGAATCCCTGCTCAGGATTTTCGGCCCACGAAGGCACGAGCCCCCACAGATATTGATCAATCACCCCAGTGTTCTCGTTCGTGATGATTTCAACACGAGAATCCGGCGCGATGTTGTACCGCGGTTGATACGTTACATCCGCAGCGAATTCCGCATTAAATCGTGACTCGATGTCTTCTTCCGGCAGATAGAGCGACATCCGACCACACATCTATACATCTATATTTCCGAGAACAAACCCCTTAAACCCATAGTCAAACGTCCTAATCAGGTGATCAATATTCCTCTAGTCGAACCATTCCATCCCAGTATAGCAGAGACCGTATCGACCTAATCCTATGTAGTCTCGACGCCTATGCCTTGGAGATCCTCTGTGGCCGTCACAAACACTTTCTCGAGCCCGAACTGATGCAAATCAGCGGCACACCCACCTGCTAAAATCCCGCTTCTCACCGTATCAGGTGCACTAACCCGCGCGCCAGCGACCATAGACACCCCAGTATCGAATAACGGCCCTGGTATAAACGACGCTGATGCGCCAATCACAATTACTGTCGGGATATTGGTCGCTGCTGTCAAATATGAATCCAACCCACCATACCCCATCGTCGATCCTGAAATAAATAGCACATCAACTCCAGCAAATGCAGAGTCTACAGCCTCCGGTAGATGCGTTGACACATCGATTGAATCCGGCGCGTTGATTGCATCCGGATCCAGTGGCTCCCGCTCAATTACCCGGACATCCTTCGCACCAAATTTTCGAAGTGCTGGCTCAAACAACCCGACAATTGCAACCACCGAAACACCACTTCCTATCGAATCCATTGGATCACCATCAACCCAATCGATCAACGGGACCGATAACGCATTCATCGTCGCAACCCCTAAGGAGCGCGAGGCTTGCGCGTCAAACAACATATCATCAGGAGCTTCCACAGCCCAATGTGCGAGAGTAAATCCATCGTTATTTAGGAGCGACCGTGTCGCGGGAAACACAACGGGGGGGCCGATGCGCCACACCAACGAATGAGGCTCCATCACTCTCACGTACCACTTCCACTAGCACCAAATTCTCACCGACAACGACATCAGTCACGGGTATTTTCGTCCCCGAATAAGCAGCCTTGAGTTGAGAAACCACCTTCGAAGCCAACCCAAACTCACGCATATATTAATCTAGGCACCGACTCCATTTACGCATTCCCGAGCCCCGCTACTCGACCCAGAATCGTTATTCGCGCTCCAGATACCAGATCCCCCCGAGCAACGCGCTCCCAATCCCCCCGCCGAGCGCCCCCAGCAGGATGAACGACATGGCAGGTCCAATAATCCCTAGTCCAATCCCCACTAATATGGGGCCGCCGGTTTTCCCAATATTCACAAACGTAAACCCAGCAGACATTACGCTATTCCTGAACTCCGGTGGCGTTAGTTCGTTGACGAGTGATTTCTGCGTAGGTGACAACAACCCATCCCCAAATCCAAGCAACATAATCCCGAAAAACAAAATCTCAAATGTAGGAAATGCCCCATAATGAAGATACCGCCGCCAAGCAGA
>CAZITY010000014.1:0-23931 GCA_964542445.1 uncultured Halobacteriales archaeon
CATGGTCGCCCTCGGCGGCTTCATCCTCCCCTTCGGACTCGGCTACCTCGCCGGTTCATACATCGGTGTAAGTTTCGAATCGGCCCTCTTCATCGGCATCGCCCTCGCCGCCACTAGCCTCGCCACCAAATCCCGGATCCTCGTCGACCTCGACATCCTCGACACCCGCATCGCCGGCGTCCTCCTCGGCGGCGCCCTCCTCTCAGACGTCGCAATCCTCGTTGTCTTCGCCGGCATCACTGGCTTCATCGAAACCGGCGACGTCACTCTTGCCGGCATCGGCTTCGTCGTCTTCAAAGCAATCGCATTCTTCGCCATCGCCCTCTTCTTCGGCGACCGACTCCTCCCCTACGTCTGGGAATGGCTCGAAACCCTCATGAACCGCCACGGCTTCATCGACAAAACCTCCTCCTTCACCATCGCCCTCATCGTCGCCCTCCTGTTCGCGTATCTCGCGACCCTCGCCGACCTCCACATCATCATCGGTGGGTTCGTCGCCGGCATGTTCCTCCGCCAAGCCCAACTCGACGAAGAAATCTACACCCACATGCACACCGTCGTCTACGACCTCGCCATGGGATTTTTCGCCCCAATTTTCTTCGTCGTCGTCGGCTTCGAGCTCACCCTCGGCGTCTTCACTGAATCCCCCGGCCTCCTCCTGCTCCTCCTCGTCCTCGCATTCGTCGGTAAAATCGTCGGCAGCTGGCTCTTCGCACTCCCAACGAAACTCACCAGTAAAGAAGGCCTCGTCATCGGATTCGGCATGAACGGCCGCGGCACCGTCGAAATCATCATCGTCTCCATCGGCCTCACCATGGGAATCATCAACCAGGAACTCTTCTCCATCCTCGTCTTCATGGCCATCTTCACCACCGCCCTCGTCCCCGCAACCATGAAACTCGGCATCGACTGGCTCGAACGCTCCAACGAACTCGTCTATATCACTCCAACCGAACAACAATCAGCCCCCAACCTCACTGAGGAGTAATCTACGAGGATTTAACCCACCACACCCCGCACACCACGGGCAGACCGAGCCTAGTACCATGGCACCAGCCGAAACGAAATCAGACCCCCCAGAAAACAACCTCTTGGTGGCACCCGTGGAACCGCCCGAAACAAACGATAATCCACCTCCACAATTACTGCGCCCTCCCGTTTCTTACCGCACATACCGAGGAGGACCCCCCATGGCCCGAAACAACGCCTCGCGAACACGAACTCCGGTTCATCGGGAAATACACCCGACAATTCATCCGATACACACCCGCCCTCGTCCTCACCGTCGTGTTCTTCACCAAAACCATCCCAATCCTCCTCACACTCAATACCACCCCAGAATTCGTAGCAGTGCTCAATGTATTCCCCGATATCCTCGGCCTCCAACCAACATGGAAATTCATCGGGTGGATCGTACTACTCGGCATCTGGGCCGGCATCCTCCTTATCGCAGTCACCACAACACTCCCCCGTTTCTCAAACGAACCCCCCGTATCGAACCACCGCAGCGGCATTTATCGTTTACTCACTACTCGGTGCGCTTCTCATCGGAACCGTCGTCGCAGTCATCCACCGCCCAACGACCGAGCCCCGCATCATCTACCTTGACGCAGGATACTGGCTCGCCATCCTCCTCGGTGGTTTACTCGTCTACGACGGCATGCTGCGAACCGAAAACCTCCTCTGGCACCTCGATTCCGCAACAATCATTCGAAACCAACACAACGGTCCCCTTCACTACAAACAACTTCGAAAAACACTCGCAGCATCCCTCTCCACCAACATCAAATCAGTTCCGTACTACAGTATCGTCGCCGGTGTCTTTGTTGCATTGTTCATCCTCATTGATATTTTCAATCTCATCAATGGTCGAACTACCCTCTACTCGTTACGACCACTCGACTTCCCGCTGAACATCCTACGAGCCGGATTTAGCTTCTTTCTCGTTATCGTTGCTTACCAATTTATCATCCTCACCACCTTCTTCTACCGAACCACCACTGTAACGCTCCAAAACAATTCCACGTCGTGGCCGCTCCTCGGTTACCATCCGTTCCACTCTGACGGCGTCCGCGGGTACGCAGACCTCGGAACATTCGCGATCCGCGTCAACCTCATCCTCATCATCACCGGCCTCTACCTTGCCTACCAAACCTATCTCAGAGGCATGACGCCAGAATCTCTGATTCCCTTTATTGTCTACGCAATCATCGCCGGTACGTGGTTTTACGCGTCATTCTGGCGGTTGCACCGAACCATGCTCCGAGAACGAACCAGATGGCGAGAACACCAGGGACCACCACCCGGTACAAAACCACTAACAAATACCGCCCAAGCCCAGGACACACACCCAGACTCACTGGCAGATGCCCCAGTTTGGCCTATCAGTGACCGTGCGCTCCAAAGTATCATTTTCGCAAACCTACTCCCATTCATCATTGGGCTCATGAATATCATCGTTACCGGTTAGCCAACCGAGCTACCATGTCGAACATTCAAAGTAAAACCGTATCTACACGTCCCTGGCATCATCTTCTCAATACCCACAAAATAACTAGTTTTTTTACAGTTGTCTCTTTGGGAACGGTATGAAGTACACCACCCTCGGTGACACTGGCATGACGGTCAGTCGCCTGTGTCTCGGTTGCATGTCATTCGGACTCGACTCCAGTCAGAAATACAATTGGTCGCTCGGCGAAGACGAAAGCACTGAAATCATCGAACGAGCTATCGATCTGGGGATAACATTTTTTGACACCGCGAACACGTATTCGTGGGGTGACTCAGAACGAGTTCTTGGCAAAACTATTGATGGATACGATACCGACTCGTTCGTCATCGCGTCAAAAGTATTTAACGCACCGATGGAAACCCCACATCCAAACGCCACTGGACTGTCTAGGAAAACCATCGATCAGGAACTTGAGCACACCCTCGACCGCCTAAACATCGACACACTTGACCTCTATCAAACCCACCGATGGGATTATGACACTCCTATTGAAGAAACCCTTCGGGCGCTAACCGCGACGGTGCAGGACGGTCGAACTCGATACATTGGTGCTTCCTCAATGTGGACGTATCAATTTGCTGACGCCCTTCATACCGCGGATACCCATGACCTCGAATCGTTTGCCACGATGCAGAATCACTACAACCTCGTGTACCGTGAAGAAGAACGAGAAATGCTCCCATATTGCGATCAACAAAACATCGGCGTGATTCCATGGAGCCCACTCGCACGCGGATACCTCACCCGACCCCACGACGAATTCGCGACCACTAGTCGCGGGAAAATGGAAGACGAGGAACGTGCTGACCGCCACAGTGTCTACCGTCGCGGCGGCGGGAAAACAATCAACAACCGTGTCGAGCAACTCGCGAACGATAAGGATGCCACGATGGCACAAATCGCCCTCGCGTGGCAGTTACACAAAGACTGGGTCGACGCTCCCATTATTGGTACCACCTCAATAGCCCACCTCGAAGAGGCCGTAGAGGCCATCGATATCTCGCTTTCAACAAGCGATATTGAATACCTCGAAGAACCCTACGAACCTGTTCCCATCTCCGGACACCAATAACTCCTCGCTTGGACAGGCAAGTAACAACCCTAAAACTTGGTTTCAAATACGCAGCCTCCCTAGCAAGTACGTGATGTACCGCGCTATCCTCCCCAACGGTGACATCGAGTGCAGTGATTACGAAAAAATCCAAAAAGGCATCAATACCTACACCGAAGACGGAGAGTTATTCGCCTTTATTCCCTACCAGAATTTAGTTGCGATTGTAAACGTAGACATCCGTCAGGAATCAGGCCCAGGCGTCATGTAAACACCACCCTACTAGTTCTACCACGTTCCCCCCGATTGCCGTCCTTATCGCCCATCTGAACCTAAATAGTCGCGAAAAGAATGACGGTCAATCTCTTGGTAACACAAGAAACCCTCTTTCCTTACAAGCCCAAATACTACTCCACCGACGTCACTGCACTCTGTAATCATGGATCACGAAGAATACACCTACACTCGCGGACTCACCGACGATGAACTTACCGACCGAATTGGAACGAGGGGTCACGGCGTCCTCTCACTTGCCAATGAAAACGATGCCTATGCTATTCCACTCAACTACTACCACACTGGTTCCCACTTATACCTGCGGATGAGTGACGAACCAGATTCGATGAAAATCGAGTATGCCGCTACCACCAATACTGCCACCTTCGTTATTTATGATTATGACGCCCCCGATGACTCCTGGAGTGTCCTTATCCGCGGGGACCTCACCCCACTTGCCCCGGAAACACAAGCCGAATTTACACCCACCAAACTGAATGAATATTTCCCTCCATTCCGGTTATTCGACGAAGACATCCAGGAAGTAGACATGAAAATATACGAACTCTACCCGACAGCGATTACTGGCCGAACAACAGTCTCCCGATAGCCCAGACCGGACAGTAAATCATCCCTACCGAACAATGGACACGAGAACTGGCGCTCGCCGCATCACGGTCTCAGCGACACTCCCCAGTTTGGTGTTGTCCTCATCGGTCACTCCTTGGCTTCCCATCACGATGTGATCGATGTCATTGTCCTCCGCATACGACACGATCTCTCGCCACGGCTCCCCGATCACGAGTTCCGTAGTGACATCAGAATCATACGCCCCAGATATCGATTCAGCACCATCAAAAATATCCTCAGCAGCTGCTCTCGATTCACCAAACCACTCATCAATCTTATTCTGCTGTGAATCATCTCCCTCCGGTATTTCCCACTCATCAAACGGCGTCATCACGTGTAAAACAACGATTGCGGCATCTGGAAATGAACTGAGCGCGTACGACAATCCGTCTTCTGCTTTCTCCGACCCATCCATAGGGACGAGAATCCTCCGAGTCATATCACCGTATAACAATACCAGATGCTTAAACGAGTACATTTACCGCCCCTCAATCTGGCAACACTGAACTTCCCATTCCTAACCGCATCGTACAATCCCACCAGGTTAGTCCGACTATTCGCCCCTTGTTCCTAGCCATAACCGCGGGTAACAATTGTTTTTGCCACCCAACCAGTACCGACCAATATGCTAGGGGTGACCAGCGATGAACGTCATTATTGTCGGTGCCGGTGAAGTAGGCGAGTCAATTGCCCGGGACTTAATGACTGACCATCACGTTACCATCATTGAACTCGACAACGATCGAGCCCAAGAACTCACGTATTCACTTGACGTCCTCACGATCAATGGCGATGGAACTGATTACGAAGTCCTAAACGACGCTGGTATCACTGATGCTGACATGTTATTGGCAACCACGGACGATGATGAAATCAATATTGCAACCTGCGGGACGGCAAAAGCCCTCTCGTCCGTTTTCACAATCGCTCGGGTTAAAAACACCAAATATCTGCGAACCTGGGAACAGGCTGAACGAGCGTTCGGTATCGATTTCCTCGTCTGCACGAACCTCTTAGTTGCCCAATCCATCGTTCGCGTCGTCGGGCTACCAAACGCACGAGATGTCGAGATATTCTCCGACGGAAAAATCCAAATGGCCGAATTCGAAATCGTCGACGACAGCCCAATCGTTCACGAAACCATTGAAACGGCTGATCGATTCGAATCACTCACCTTCGCGGCAATCCTCCGAAACGGGGATGTCGTAATCCCTAAGGGGGACACTCGTATCAAACCCAACGACCGGGTTGTCGTCATTGGGAGTCCCCAAAGCATCCAAGGGTTCTCACGATCACTCGCGCCAGAGCAATCACCATCTGAAAATGAGGAAGTCGTGATTCTCGGTGGCTCCGAAATCGGCTACCATGTGGCCCGACTTCTTGAATCCCAAGGCCTCACACCGCGCCTTATTGAAGATAACAGCGAACGAGCACGAGAACTCGCCGAAAAACTCCCCGGTACTCTCGTAATGGAATCAGACCCAGCTGACATCCAATTCCTCAAATCAGAACATATCGGTGACGCCGACATCGTGGTCTGCTGTCTCGGGAATGACGAAAAGAATCTCCTAGAAGGATTATTAGCAAAACGACTAGGAGCTGAACGTACCGTTGTCATTATTGAAACCACAGAATACGTTGAACTGTTCGAGACTGTTGGTATCGATATCGGCATGAGTCCACGGAGCGTTGTCGCCGAAGAAATCTCACAATTTACCAAAGCCGGGAAAACAGAAAACATCGCGTTCATTGAAACGGACAAAGCCGAAGTCATCGAAGTAGAAATCACGGATGAGAGCGTCCTAGCTGACCGCCCGATACGTGAAAGCATAATGGACCTTCCAACTGGGGTCGTGATCGGCGCCATCTCACGAGCTGACGAATTAGTGGTCCCCCGTGGCGATACGATCATTACCCCCGGAGATCATGTTGTCTTGTTCGCTGATATCCATATTATCGACGCTGTCACCGAAGTAATCTAGGCCCCAATTCCCGCTCAAAACCGGCTATAAAGCGGGTTATTGATTCCAATAGCCAGGCGTTAACAGTACTAATACCGGTATGATTTCGAGTCGACCGACCCACATCAAGAATATCATCACGAGTTTCGAGGTATCCGGGAACTGCAAATAACTCCCAAATGGGCCAATACTCCCAAATCCAGGCCCGATATTTCCGAGGGTCGCAAGACTCGCACTCAATATCTCTAAGACCGATAGTGACAGTCCGACCCGAAACGTATCGATCGCGATCACTCCAGCACCAACAATGAATAATATCAAGTACACGAGTGTAAACGCAAGCATACTCCGAACCGCGGTTTCATCAACGACCATCCGACCTAACCGAATTGGTTTAACTGCTTCTGGATGAGCAGTCGTAAACAATTCTCGTCTCGAGACTTTGAGCACAATGAGCCAGCGGACTACCTTAATCCCACCACCCGTTGAACCTGCACTGCCGCCAATAAACATCGCTGTGAGTAACACCAGTTGGGCTGGTGTCTCCCACGAGGCAAAATTACTCGTTGCAAACCCTGTCGAATTCAGTAACGACCCGATTTGGAACGCGGCCTGTCGAAGGGCATTTTCAGGAACCCCATTCGTCACGCCTCCTCTGGCCAACTCCGGAGCGCCCCCCCAGAACAATACCCCAGTTAGAATCACGACTAATCCAGTTATCGCGCCGATGTACACCTTGAATTCTGGGTCCTTGATAAATGACGATATATCACCATTAAGGAGATAGTAAAACAACGCAAAATTCGTTCCTGCAATTACCATGAATGGGATAATTACCCATTGAACAACCGGTTCGAACGCCGCAATACTATCGGCTTCCGGCGAAAACCCGCCCGTTGGAAGCGTAGATAACCCGTGAGAAACCGCGTTAAAAAGCGACATCTGAGGAGCTATTCCCATTAAATGTAACCCGTACAACAGCCCGATCAATAATACGGTAAATCCAATATACACTAACCACAAAATACGCGCCGTTCGAGCAATTTTCGGGGTTAATTTTTGCAAATCCGGCCCGGGTGATTCAGAGGCGATGAGTTGCGCCCCGTTCACCGCAAGTTCCGAAAATATCGCAACCATCAACACGATAATCCCCATCCCGCCGAGCCATTGGGTCAGTTGGCGCCACAGCAATATTGCACGCGAGTGACGGTCATACGATAACTCCTCAATGACGGTTGCCCCAGTTGTCGTGAAGCCAGAGGTCGATTCGAACAATGCATTAACAGGATGGGCTAACGTAGACTCTGTTCCGATACCCGCAATCAGGTAGGGTAACGACCCGATGACCGAGACAGCTATCCATGATAACGTAACAAAGAGTAACGCTTCTCTCGGTCCGAGATCCGTTTCGGGGTCTAACCGCTCAAGCCCATAACCGATAGCAGTCGTGACGACGATAGCAACTGCAAAAACTAGAATGTCTTCGCGATATATCAATGCGGTTACGAGTGGAATGAGTAATACGACACCGAGATACTTGAGGACCGTCCCAACAAGAGAAACGCTCTGCTTCCAATCAACATAACTCATAATTGGATCGTGATGAAGTTGGAATCGCTCCCACGTGGCTTTACGCTGGGTACAGTACGCCTAAACCTGCCCCCCAGGACCTTAAACAACTTCGTATTCATTCAACGCACTCCTAGTACAGTTGCCGGAATACTATTCTGGATCGCCGAATCGAGTACGGAATCCTGGGAGTGCGTTCCCTCATTACTGCCCTAAGGACGGTTCTTTTATATAGCATCAATTCGAGCATCCTGTATGGATGAGGACGAGTCGCATCGAACTCGCCGACGGTTTTTACAATTAACAGGAAGTGCCTCCCTTGTTGGGATTGCAGGATGTCTCGGGCAAGCTGAACACGCCGCGCGAGAAGAGCGCGAGGAAGGATGGTGCTTAGAGGAGCTCGATGAATCCGTTCGGGAGTCTGAGCGAACGGCCGAAAGTATCGATGGTGTCGTGCGGAATCCGGATGAGTTAATCTCGAAAGAGGATGCCGGATACAAGTGTGGTGCCATGGGCGCGCAATTATGCGCTAATTGTCACTTTTTCATCCCGAGCAAGGGTAATGATATGATCGGTGCGTGCGCCCTGGTGGGGGGACGAATCAGATCTCAGGACTGGTGCGCTCGGTATCAACCATCGGATCGATTGCCAGCGAGAGAATATCTTCCTGAACGCCCTCCAATGGAATTCGGACCGGAATCGTAGTACCAGTAGGTATCCGTCGCTAATTATTAGCGTTATTATGCGTTCTTACTGTGTCATTCATATTCGGGAATGAATGCCATGCAAACTGGTTCAGGTACCTCAATCGATTGACTCGTTGGGGTGAGGAAACCAGTGTCGGGATCGATCCAGTACCCGATTACTGAGTCGCTGTGTCGGTTTTCTACGAATAATGCCGATCCGGACGGATCAATCACGAAATTCCGTGGCCATTCACCGCGGGTAGTTTCGAATCCTAGCTGAGTCAATCGTCCGGTGTCCTGGTTAATTTTGAAGATCGCGATACTGTCATGCCCGCGGTTTGATACATACAGATATTCGCCATTAGGATGCACATGGATGTCTGCAGCTTGATGGTGACCAGCGAAGTCATCCGGTAGTGTGCTTGTCGTCTCAAACGGTGTTATTTGACTAGTTGCTGGGTCGTATGCGAATGTGGTTATCGTGGAGGCTAATTCGTTAATAACGTAACAGTAGGGTAACTCAGGATGAAAATCGAGGTGTCGCGGTCCAGAGCCAGGTGGCTGTTCAACGAACGGTGGATCGGATGGTTCAATTGTCGTTTGATCAGGATCGAAGGTATACCTGTATACTTTATCGGTACCAAGATCCGGCACGTACACGACTCGGTTTTCCGGGTCCGGTCGGATCGAATGAGGATGTGGTTCCTGTTGTCTCCCTTCGTGAACACTTGATCCTTGGTGCTCGATTGTCGCAGTGACGTCACATATCGAACCGTTAGTCGCTAGGGGATACATTGAGATAGAGGGGCCCGTATAATTTGCGACGAACGCGACTGATCCAGAAGCATCGACACTGACGTAACAAGGATCGGTTCCCATAGTTGGCTGGGTATTTACGAACTCTAGATTCCCTGGAGAATCGTGATAGGAATAAGCGCTGATTTGCCCGTTCTTCACGCGATTAACGCTATAGACGATTGGCTTAGTTGAATGATGCGTGATGAATGATACCGATGGAGATGGAGTCACGTTGATTTCTTTGAGTAAACCATCGCTTGAGCACTGATAGGTCCGAATTGCCCCACCGTGTGCCGGGTCATCGAAACTGCAAAGCAACACCATTTGATTCGCAAGTTCACCCATTGGTCACCGACACGATGTACTCGTTAATCCACCGTCAACAACGAGATTTTCACCGGAAATAAAACTCGCCTTCGAACTCGCTAAAAACACCACGGCGTGCGCGATTTCCTCAGTCCCTCCATACCGACCGACCGGAATAATTCGTTCAATTACCTCTGATGATTCCGTGGCTTCTCTGCGTTCACGGTGCTTCTCAACCACAATCGGCCCGGGAGTGATCGTATTCACCCGTACTCCTTGCGGCGTCCATTGCTTGCACAACTGCCGAGTTAATGCATTAATCCCGCCTTTCGCTGCCGAATACGCAGCTAGATCGGTTCCTCCTTGTAGTGACCAGGTGGAGGAAATGTTGATCGCTGCACCACCGCCAGACGACGCCATCCGAGGTATCACCGCTTGTGATACATTGAACGCGCCGCTCAAATTCACTTGAATTACTCGATTCCATTTATCATACGTCATTTCTTCTGTGGGCGCCCGGAATGACAACCCAGCATTATTCACGAGGACACTGATCGGACCGAGGTCGGATACCACCTCATCGACAAAATCTTTCACCGAACTAGCGTCGGCGATATCGCCGCTCACGACAGTTGTTTCACTATCTCGTTCTTGGATGGCTTCTGCAGTCGTCTCAGCACCCGATTTATTAGAATGATAATGTACCGCAACATCAGCGCCTGCCTCGGCTAGTTCTATCGCTGTTCGTTTCCCGATCCCACTACTCGAACCGGTAACCAGCGCGGTCGTGTCCGATAACATCTCACCTACCTCATCACCGCACGGGCATTAATGTATACTGCAACATCAATCCCCCTGGCAACAACGCTCCCCTAATGGGATTCCGAGTCAGCGGTAATACGATCCCAGATATAACTAGGGGTGAGTGTTGCTCCTCGGGTACAGTCACCATCGAACGGTTCGAGTGCGTCTTCGACAGCGTTCGTAAGGACTGGAGGAACACTGACCGTTCCAGTTTCCCCTGCTCCCTTGTGTCCCCCCGGCGTGAACGGCGAGGGGGTTTCTATGTGCTCGACGGTTACGTCCGGTATTTCCCCCGCTGTCGGCACGGTGTACCCCGTGAATGTTTGATGGAGGGGATTCCCCGCCGAATCGTACGGTAAGGATTCAGTCAAAGCTCCACCAAACCCATGGGCTAACGCACCAAGATGCTGTCCTTCAACGACTTTTGGCTCGAGAATGTTCCCACAATCATGGACCGAGACGTACTTTTCAATACGAAACACGCCGGTTGTTGAATCAATCAGGACGACAGCCGCGTCCGCGGTATACGGATGCGCTGAAAATGAACCGTACCGGCCTTTTCCAGGTAAATTGAGATCAATATTCGGCGCCGGATAATGATATGTCAGTTCCAAGCCGGGCTCCATGTCTTCCGGTATGTGAGTCGGTAACACCGAGAGATGTGCAAGTTCCGTAAACGACAATTCACCGTTTGCTTCAGTCCCCCGTACACCACCCGTTACGCATTCGACAGAACCACGAGATTCGCCGAAATACTTCGCGGCAATCGCACACAACCGATCGGCTAATTGTTCTGCTGCACCGTGGACAGCCGAGGTTCCCATCACGGAAAACCGACTACTGTACGTCCCCGAACCATATGGGTTCATTTCAGTATTCCCCTGCTTCACCTTGATCTGCTCCTCGTCGATCCCAAGAACATCATGTACGATACCAACGATACTCTTCTCGTGACTCGTGCCAATATCCGGATCTTCCGGGTACACATACACCGTTCCATTCAAATCGAGCCGCATCTTCACCGCGTAATACCCGGGTGTCGGTAACGCGTCTCGGCGCGTCGCAGCCGACGGTTCGACACACACCCCCATCCCGATTCCAACTTGTACAGCAGCTGAGTGCTCTCGCCGTTCCGCCTGCTCAACCCGCCACTCCTCATAATCAAGTAATTCTAACGCTCGTTCGAGTGCCCGGGGATAATCACCGCTGTCATAGTTACTCCCGCTGGCTGATCGATACGGAAACTGATCCGGTTGAATGAAGTTCTTATACCGAATATCCGCCGGATCCAAACCAAGTTTTCTAGCAATGATATCCACGAATCGTTCAATCACGAATGCCGATTCAGCCTTCCCGAATCCCCGGTGGGCACCGAACGGGGCTTTGTTGGTGACCATACCCCGGACGGTGCACTCGTAATTCTGGATATCGTACGCCCCAGTCATAAACTGAGCCGTCGTGAGGTGAGCAGCCACTGCAGCGTGGGGATACGCCACCCCTGAATTCGCGATTATTTCATCAGTAATCCCGATAATATCACCATCACTCGTCACGCCTGCGGTAATCCGATGGGTTTGTTCTCGAGCATGAATTGAGGCTGTGAGGTGTTCTTGCCGCCGTTCTACCCATTTAACTGGTCGCTGTGTCTCAATCGATAGTGCTGGCACTAGGAGATCTTCTGGATAATATCCGGTTTTTTGTCCGAAACCACCACCGATGTTTTCTGCATTAACCTCAACATCGATTCCTGGGATATCAAGGCAATGTTGGATTTTCGTGGCGATTGAGTGCGGTTTCTGAACACTTGCATTAACGGTTACGCGGACACTCTCTGGATCAAACGTCGCGACGACGCTTCTCGTTTCGAGCGGTGTACCTGTGAACCGATGATGCGAAATTTCTTCAGTAATCACATGATCCGCCTCCCCAAACGCACCGGAAATGTCCCCATGCTCGATTTCAAAAGAAACCAGTTCATTATCACCCCATTCCTCGTACAATAATGGACTCTCATCTTCCATCGCGTCAACCTCATCAAGCACTGGGTCTAGGGGATCGAACTCTGCGTTAATTTTCTCGACCGCATCTGCTGCAGTGTATGGATCTTCAGCGGCGACAACCGCGAGGGGTTCGCCAACGAACCGGGTTTTCTCATCTGAGAGAGGGTAGTGATCGAAAGATTTTATCCGAGGATTTTCAGACTCTGTAGAATCCTGTAATGGGTGAAGCGCTAATGTAGAAAGCGGTGAGGCATTCATTGCCTTGACGAACCCTGGAAGCGACTCATATGTCCATGCGTCGATTATGCCATCCATTTCCAACGCTCGTGATAGATCAATATTCACGATGTGGGCATGTGCGTAAGGACTGCGGTAAATCGCCGCATGTAACGCGTCTTGTGGGCGTAAATCCCCCGTGTAGTTACGGGAGCCAGTGATGATTTCGTGGTCTTCACGCCGAGCACCATCAACTGGTTTTGCGTCCTTTTCGCGAGCATCTTCAACGGGTATCTCGAGACTCATCGATACCACACACCTCGGAGTTCCCCTCTATCCCTAGACATCCGTCATCACTTGGGTTTGGACGTTCTCGATGGTCGTCATAATTTTTTCATCTATAATTGGTTCGATTTGACCGGCCTGTGCCCCGAGGGCCACAAGTAACCCGCGTACCACTAGCTCGCCGTTCCACTCAACTTCCGTGCCATTGTCTAGATTACGGAGATGAAACGTTCCAGAAAATGACACGTGGCTTCTAGGGCCGGATCCATGACCGACGTAGCGAATGTCCCAAGTCTCCTGGTTAGCTGCCTCAAGTGTCACTGATAATTCCAATTGGATTGAAACTGTGTTCGTTCCGGTCTTGACGACTGCCCTAACCGTTGACCCTGATTGCTCCATGATTTCACTTGTATCCGGGAGACACCGAACCATCTGCTCAGGATCAGTCAATATCCGGAATACAGTCTCGACGGAGTTGTCGAGAACGTATGTTCCGGAGCGAGTAATCCGCGTCATAGTCACCTCATCACGTCGTGTCCCGCTCACTTGCATCTTCAACGGCATCAATGATAAACCGGTACCCGGTGCATCGACAGAGATTCCCTGAAAGTCCCTGTTTGATTTCTTCACGAGACGGATCTGGATTTTCATCTAACAGCCCGGCAGAGGACATAATCATCCCGGCCGTACAGTACCCGCATTGCAGCGCGTGATTTTCGGAGAATGCCGATTGTAATGCCGTCAACGTGCCATCACCCAGCCCTTCGATCGTTGTTATCGATCGCCCATCGACCTGGGCGGCGAGCATAGCGCACGATTTCACTCGATCCCCGTCGAGGTGAATTGTACAACAACCACAAGTACTCGTTTCACACCCGATTTTCGTACCGGTCAATCCGAGTTCGTCTCGAAGAAAATGGACAAGCAACAAGCGACTCGGAATCGTCCGGGTGTACTCGGTTCCATTGACGGTAACCGTGATTTCAATCGATTCTGTCGGGCGAGAACCTTGCATTTACGCTACCTCCATTAAATCGGGGGAAACGGTATTACCCCGGGCCCGCTCGTCTGCAACTCGCATTGCTCGTTCACATAATTTCTGACAGAGATTTCGCTTAAATGAAATAGAACCGTGTGTATTCGCAACCGGCTCTAGCGTTGTAGCGAACAATTCAGCAATTTCACGCACAAGATCATTCGTTAATTTTTCTCCACTGACTCGCTCACTATAATCGGTTAACACATAGGATGGTTGGATAGCACTCGCCGTTACTCTGAGTTCATGGCAGGTCTCGTCTTCGTGCAATTCTACCTGCGCCCCCACGCTCGCTGTGGCATATGTCCCTTGGCGCTGTTTCAATTTCAAATATGCTCCACCGTGCCCACCAGAAGGAACGGGGATAGTCACGGTTGTGATTATTTCTTGTTTATCGAGCATTGTTTGAAACGGTCCACGGAAAAATTCGGTTGGCGATACTGTTCTTGCTCCTGTGGGGGACAACAATTCGATAGTGCCATCTAACAAGAACAGTAATGGTCCCCAGTCGCCACTTGGGTCTGCCTCTGCGAGGCTCCCACCGATTGTTCCCAAATTCCGGACTTGCGGATCAGCTAATTGAGGCAGGCCATCTTGAAGCACGTCAAAGGAGCTGAGCTTGTCTGCCGAATGGATGGTGTCATGCGTCGCGAGAGCATGACACGAAATTTCCTCATCGTCGTGTGTGATTGGCTCATCAACTGGGATTTGACTGATGTCAATAACGATGTCAGGTACCGCGACTCTGAATTTGAGGAGCGGAACCAGACTTTGTCCCCCTGCAAGTAAATGCGCCCGATCTCCGTATTCCTCTAATAACGTACATGCATGCTCAAGTGAGGTAGCTTGCATGTACTCAACTGACGGCGGATACATACCACCTCCATTGGGGAGGAGTCAAATATTCGTTTCCTTGTCATCAAAACACAAGACCCCCTGTTAGTAGTATACAGACCTCTTTGAGGAGGTCTCCTAATCCGCGTAATAATGGCGGTCTACGTATTCATTGAACTCAGTGATTAACGTTTTCGTAACCGGCCCTGTCTCGAAGTTCGTTGCCCCGACACTCCCAACAGGCCGAATTTCCCATGTCGTGTTCGTTAGGAAACACTCATCGGACCCGGTGAGTTTACTCGGTTTGTATTCACCTGTTTCAACTGGAATTCCGACTGATCGTGCGAATTTCATCACCACGTTTCGTGTTATCCCTGGAAGAATGGTACTTGCCGCAGAGGGCGTATAGAGGACCTCATTATCGACAAAAAAGACGTTACTCGTCGCGCCTTCCGCGATTACTCCATCGGTTGTGAGGAGAATCGATTCATTCGCATTTGTTCCCCGGAGTTCGAGTCGAGCCAATATCCCATTCAGATAATTATGGGTTTTGAGCCGGGCAGGAACAGCCTCGTCAGGGATTTTCCGAGTCTCAGCAATCATTGCTGTTGCTGGTTCATCCCACGGTCGAGTTCCAGTTGTCCCACTTTCAGACAACCGCTTTACAAGGATAACGACTGACGGTGAAACGTCTTCAGCTGGTGTGAGTTTCCCTGGTTGAATGCCGCGAGTAATAGATAACCGAACATACGCTTCTCGGAGATTATTTGCGTGTAGCGTTTCTATTATCCGTTCATAAAGCTCCGATGAAGTTAGCGAATGGTCGATCCCGAGCGTGTTACAAGTGGCTCGCAACCGGGATGCATGGGCTTCCCATTCAAAGATCTCGCCGTTATACGCCCGGAGCGTTTCGAATGCTGCATCACCATAGAGGAATCCCCTGTCCCGGACGTTAATGTTGGCTTCATCTTCGTGGACGAGTGAGCCGTTCACATGGTACTGCATAAATCAATGAAATTACGAATGATTTTCTTCCCGATCGATAAATCCCTAGCGTCATCAGGAGAATCCGTATGGCGTCCCGTCAAAATGCTCTCCGGATGAAATTGCACACCGAATTGAGGGCGGTGCCGGTGCTCTACAGCCATTACAACATCAGAATCTCTCGTAGTACGTGCAGTTTCAACAATAGGATCCTGTAACGCGGTTCGTTCTACACCGAGGGAATGGTATCGACCAACTCGGATTGGGTTCGGGATAGTAGTAAATAATCCCTGTTCATTGTGTGAAATGACTGATGGTTTTCCGTGCACAACTTCAGGGGCGTTCGTCACCGCAATGTCATTTGCTGCGCACAACACTTGATGACCGAGGCATACCCCGAGCGCTGGGACATTCAGGTCAGTAAATACTCCAATGGACACGCCAGATTGCTGTGGAGTCCCGGGACCCGGGGATACAACAATCCCCCTTGGATTCAAGGTCGTGATCTCATCCGTTGATATTTCGTCGTTCCTCACAACGACTACCTGATCTCGCTGTGATTCCGTTGAAGGACGTCCAGTCTGAATAGTTGAATTCGACCCTAACGATTCGGCGACATATTGGGCTAAATTATACACAAATGAATCATAGTTATCGATAACTAGAATCATTGTCGCACGTTTGATGTGGGTGACTGTGCGGATTCGATTGCATCTAGCAATCCTTGTGCTTTATCAAGCGTTTCTTGATACTCTTTTTCTGGCACCGAATCATGGACTATCCCACCGCCAACCCGGAGTGAAAATTCGTCGGTCTCTCGAACTATCGTTCGAATAATGATATTAAGCGTTGCGCGATCATCGAACCCGAACACCCCGATACTCCCGGTGTATGGGCTTCGGGGGGTTTGTTCGACTTCGTCTATTATCTCCATTGTCCGTGGTTTCGGAGCGCCAGTAATCGTCCCACCTGGAAACAAACTTGCAACTGCGTCGATAACCGTTTTATCATCCCGAAGCTCTCCTGAAATCCGACTAACTAGGTGCATGACACTCGAATATCGATCGATCCGGCGGTATTCATCGACAGTGACCGTACCGACCTCTGTTACTTTCCCGATGTCATTTCGTTCAAGATCCACGAGCATCGCGTGTTCGGCCCGCTCTTTTTCATCTTGCCGCAACTCTCCTTCGTTAGCCTCATCACTCGCTATTGTACTGCCACGCGGCCGCGTTCCGGCAATCGGTTCGGTTGTAACCGTACCATTCTTACATTCCAGTAATAGTTCGGGACTGGCACACATCAAATCGATTTCAGGGAATTCTATCAAGGCAGAATAAGGTGCAGGATTACCGTCGCGGAGCGCACGAAAAATACGGGGCGGGGGACACGTTGATGTTCCCGTTAGTTGTTGTGAAATATTCGCCTGGAATGTATCTCCGGCATGGATGTATTCTTTCACTTGTCTGACCCGATGCTCATATTCTGCTTGTGAGCACGTTGGGGAAAACGACAGCGAAATTGCATTTTCTTCTAATGGCGGTCTATCGTTTTCTTTCGGTCTAACCGCTTTCCACATCTTTTTTGCTTTATTGAGTCCCGAATGGTACACTTCTGAAATATCCCGCGTACATTTGGGGCACGATGTAATCCGGAGCAGATAATCCGCTTCATCCTTGGTTTCCCACGAAGCAACCGTGTCGAACACCCCAAATTGTAATCGCGGTGTTTGCTCCGTCGACGAATCAATCGCTAGGTGTGGTTCGAGTTCTCGGACAATGTCGTATGAAAGCCACCCGAACAACCCGCACGGATACGGAATGTCACAATCACCTCGCATTAACTCCTCATTCGCTAGATAATCCGAAATAACAGCTAAACTTGAACCATCACCTTGTCGTGGTTCTTTATTCGGCCATACGGTTACTCGTTCCGCCGGTTCAATCCCAAAATATCCCCATCCCTCTCGACCCCCACTCGTCTCGAAGAAAAACCCTCCTGATTGATTCCGCGCCCGGCAATACGCGTCGAACGGATCTCCTACTCGGCCGGCAACTTCAATTGGGACGCGAGGTGCAGGGGACGCTGCCTCGCTCACCAATTGATGAAATGTGTCCTCACTGGTCACCACCGCTGGTGATTCCATGCTCATTAAACGATAAGCATTCGGTAAGGCGTTTCGCTCGACTTACGAACCACTTGTCAGTCCAAATCGGTGCACTTACGAGATAACCAGCAGTGAACCCAGATTATGTGGCTTCGTTATTCTGTGTCTCCCATCGAGCCGAATGTCTCCTCTGCATCAGCTGGTGTGTTAAAGTCGTGGAAATGTTCGCCTTTCTCTTTCGATAAAATATTCAATGCCGCGGCAGCACCATCACCCGCTGAAATAATTGCTTGCCACTCTTCGCGACGTACCATCGCTCCTGTTGCATAGGCATCGCTTACACTCGTTTCCATCGTCACATCAACATCAACAATATCATCAGTGAATTCACAGCCAAGAACCTCTGCTAAGTCTCGCTTAGCGCCAGTCGCCAGCACAACATAATCTGCGGTAACCTCATCATCAGCATTGGAAAGAGCGAATCCATCGGATTCCTCGGTTACATCCGTGACCTCTTCTTCTCTAATTTCAACCCCATAACTCTCCACTTGTCGACGAGTTCCCGCCAAATACGCGTCTCCATCGACAGAGCCAATCCCAGGATAATTAAAGAGATGCGCACTGTGAACCCATGATTCACCGGTGTCAAATATCGTGGTGTCTAACCCGTTTTTCTGAGTGAATAACCCAGCGCTTAATCCAGCTGGACCGCCTCCTACAATAATTACTCGCGCCATACCAAATAATGGCCATTATTGAATAAAAAACTAAGGAGAACGTACTGGAATAACATTGATACCTCATTCGAACTCTCATTCTACAACCACACGATATCTCACTTTATTACACACTTATTTCAAAGAAATACTGAACAGCAATGCCTCCTGAACTCCACTTGGAATTACTTCGCTGGAATAGGTTCAGAGACGCCTACGTCGGGCAGGTTTCCAGTTAAATCAATCGTAATTGACTCCATTGCGGCGGAGTACCGATTCGCATTTTTCCCCGATGGTCGAATCTCAATGTTCGTTTCTACTAACCCGGCCTCATCTAGCATATCGAGCTTTCGATACAACGAAGACATTGGCACTGACACTTCGTCGTTTAACTCTTTGGCTGTTAACGATCGATCTTGTAACACAGTAAGTATTTCAAGGCTCTGGGAATCATTCAGGGCAGCAAATACGTTTGTTAATTCATGTCCTTTTTCTGCCCGATAATAATCAGGTGTCATCAACAGTAACTACACCGTCAAGACCCATTGAGCAATACCCCCGATATCGGGGGTGTGTTATATACCGACCAGATTGCAATGGATAATTATGGTTGTGGACCCCCGCCGGTTTGTGCCTCTTCTGCTTCTCCCCACCCACCTGCATCGACAACTTCGAAGAGCTTCTGCCAATTTTCATCGTCCTCATCCTCGGGCAGCTGCTGACGAAGTTCCCGGAAATCAGACGCCGGTACTTGGGTTTGGATAAAATCAATAATCACTCGGGCTTGGAAAGCTGCAACCGGCGGTTCCTCACCAGTGATTTCACTTACGCGATCGATGTATTCACTCCAATCGAATCGTTGCCCGTGATTTTTTATTGCACCAGCCAAGTACCATTTAATCTCCATCGGTAGTGACGCGGCCAAATCACTAGCGTTTTCTTCCGGGATCCGTTCGCCGAGCGTCATCAAGGTTGCCCTGATCACCCTCAGGGTTTCTGCAGTTCCCGGTAATTCTAGTCGATGCTGTATTTCCCCCGTGAATTCATCAAAGTTCATAGTAAACTATTCTCAAGTTATCGGCTTCAAGTAAACCGGTAATTCTAAATAAATGAGAATTATCCAGCACTTACGCCGACACAGAGTTTTTTACTCGCGTTAATATCGGGGCCCTTGGAGTATCAAATAAGATCCTTCCGAGTACTAAGTTGCGATTATTGGTTTGATTCGACACTCCGGGTGTGCAATTTTTCGACAAATTGAAGTTAAAATAGGATGGATGTGTAAGTCTTCGACTATGCCAGATGGTGTTCGGGCGACAATTGGATTCGACTCTCCCGACATATGTCCTGTTGTCTCCCTCTCAAAGGAAGCCAATACTCGAATTTCCGGCATTACGAATAGTATTAGCACAATGTCGAGCGACCCCACCGTAACCGAATTTACCCTCGACGAATCTACTGACTCACCCGACCACATTGCTCCTATTTATTCATATTCTGGAGGACAACGGTATCGATTTACGCACGCGGACGAAGCGGGCTGCCCGTGTGAATTATTAGGTTCGAAAGCATGCGCTCCGGCAAGTTACATTGCTAACGATGGCCAACTCACTATCGTGTTTTATGCCGCGGACTACGACCATCTGCAACTCATTATCAGTACGCTCCGGGATAATTTCGATTCACTCGATATTAAACAGTTAATTCAATCTTCACCTGACCCCACCGAATCAACGGAAATCCTCCTCAACATTGGTAAAATGACCACGCGGCAATTTGAGGTTCTACAAACAGCGTTCGATATGGGTTACTTCAATCGTCCACGAGACGCAAATGCTGAAGAAGTAGCAGCGGCACTCGATATTCATCCCTCAACCTTTAACGAACATTTGGCGGCAATCCAAACAAAATTATTCCGAGATATCCTGAGGGAAACGCCCTCAATTAACCCAATGGATAATTCGAGTTCAGACTAGACAAGCCATTGCACTCGTTCACTCTTAGTAGAAATTAGTCGTCGTTTGCCTCCCGTATGATTGTAGTAGATACTGGTGAGCGCTTGATCACGCTTTCAGCGACACTCCCGAGGAGGAATCGTTCTAATCCTCTTCGTCCGTGACTCCCTATAACAATATGATCGATATCGTGCGCTTCTACAAACGATACGATTTCTCGGGTTGGCTGCCCTACCTCCGTATGGCCATCGAATTTTCTATCGTATTCATCCGCAATCGATTCCGCTTGTGCTAGTAATTCGTCTGCTCGGTCTTGGGATTCTTCGAACCCTTCTTCTGAATAATACGCCCCACCGACAGTATCTCCATAAATCCATTCCGTTGGATCTTGGACATACAGAACCGAAATACTTGCATCCGGATAATAGGAAAGCGCATGTCTCAGTGCTTCGGTCGCCTGGGGTGATTCATCAAATGCCACTAACACGTTCGCTGGCATACGAATAGATCAACAGAAGAGGGCTTTATGACATTGTTAGTTCCTACGAAGTGAGAATACCCCACTAACACTGAATCAGATTGACTAATTATGTGAAGAGCGGTAAAGTCAACTAGACTTAGTACCATGATGGACGCTTTCGGTCACGCGCTCTTGGATCACTACCACGGATCCCGATCCAATCCATTATATCAGCGAGATGGTTCAAAGAAATACCAGCATCGAATTGAGGAATATTATTTTAGAGAATTTCGAACACAACCTGGAGCGGATTGGATTGCCTCGCACGTAGAAGGCCCACTCCTTGACGTTGGAGCAGGTGCTGGACGTGACACGCTTCATTTTCAAGAAACCTCTGAAACCACTGCGCTTGAAATCAGTCCGCCGCTAATCCACCTTCTCAAAGATCGAGACGTGCGGAATGTCTGTCACGGCGATATGTTCTCACTCACTGACTTATTCTCTCCGAATCAATTTCACTCCATATTGATCAACGGGACACAAATCGGTCTCGTAAAATCACGACATGGACTTAGAAAATTTCTGGATGATCTGGGCCAAATCACACAATCTCCAGCAACAATCGTGTTTGACTGTTACGATCCAATGATAGAAAGCGCTGAGCAAATGCTCGGATTCCGAAGCGATCCCACTCCTGGATTGGGATTCCGAGTTTATCACTACGAATATGAGGGAATGATAGGGAGCACCTTGTTATTTCGATTATTCAGTCTCGAACAGTTGCAAACCACCCTTACGGACACCGAATGGTCTATCGATGCGTACCAGCGACCGCACGACACGTATCACACGCAAATAGCGCTAACGAAACCCCCATAAACACAATCAAGACAACGGTGGAACTATCGGTAATCCGGTATATTTATTGTATTCGATACGCGACTCCATCGGATGACCGAGCAGTCACCCCCAATTGTCGAAACCCAGCATGGCACGGTTCGCGGGAAATCTGTTACTGAGTCTGTAGACCGATTTGCGGGAATCCCATATGCCGCACCACCGGTTGACGACCGCCGATTTAAACCACCCGAGCCACCAACCGGTTGGGAGTCAACACGAGACGCACGGGATTTCCGATCGATTTGCCCACAAGAGGTCGATTCACCACCCCGTGATTATATTACTGTCGACCGGATGAGCGAAGATTGCCTGACCCTCAACATCTGGACGCCGGACACAACCGGTGCGGATCGACCGGTGATGATGTGGATCCATGGCGGTGGATTCATTTATGGAGCTGGAAATGACCCTCGGGTTGATGGTACCCAATTCGCCGAACGTGGAGATGTGGTATTAGTAACGATCCAATACAGACTTGGTCCGCTCGGTGGATTACATCTTGCACATCACGGAGCTGACTATAACCAATCCCATAACAACCATATCCTCGATCAACGCCAAGCGCTCCGCTGGCTACGAGAAAATATTGATGCGTTTGGTGGTGACCCAAATAATATTACGGTCTTCGGGGAATCCGCTGGAAGCACAAGTGTTACCTCACTTCTTGTGTCACGGAACATCTCTGATCTGGCGGATAAGATGATTGCACAAAGCGGTGGACTCCGCCGGCTGCGGGATCCCTCGAAAGCCAGAGAAATAACAGATGATTTTTTCGAGACTATAGGAATATCGGATTTGGATGATCTCCTTGAATTATCGACTGAGGAACTCAGACAACAAACATCAGTGTTCCTCAACAAGAACAGCGATATTAAAATGAATCTCTTCCGTCCAGTTCGCGACGGAGAACTCATTCCTCGTGATCCACTCCAGTACATCCGGGACGGTAACACAGCTGACATCCCGCTTATGCACGGCTCGAACAAACATGAATTCAACTGGTGGACTCGTCGACATCCGGATGCAATGGAACGGATGTCGTTTGACGAGATTCGGACCCGGTTACAGGCACATTATCCACTTTCGGACGAGGATATCGACAGAATGATCGAGGCGGTGGCGGCCGAAAACCCTGATAGCAGCGAACCGCAACTTTGTTTCGATATCATTACACAAAACCGGTATCGTCAGGACCATCGATTATTAGCGAAAGCCCGAGAAGATGCAGGGGATTCGTGGCAGTATTTATTCTCGTGGGAATCACCGGATCAAGAACTCAAAGCGTCTCACACGATTGAAATACCGTTTGTCTTTCATAATCTCTTAGGAACCGATTTGGTTCACAAATTACTCGGTGATAATCCTCCAGTGGCACTCGCTAATCAAGCGCAAGATACTTGGATTGCGTTTGCGAAACAGGGCGACCCGAACCATCAGGGACTCCCTGATTGGCCGCACTTCAATACCGATCAATATCCTGTATTTATCTTTGACTCGGAATCTTCGCTTGCGTATGACCCTGAATCAAGAGCGCGAAAAGCGTGGGCCGACATCAATCTCCCTACGTACTCTACACCGATCCCCCGGTTCTAGATAAGATTCAATAATCCCGCAATTATGAGTCTCACTGAACTCTGTCAAGTGTGCGAAACCGCTCCAGCCAACCATCAGTGTAGCTTGTGTGGATCGTTGGTGTGTGAAACCCACTACGACCGACAAACCGGCCGCTGTTCTGAATGTAGTTCCCCGCGTTCAATATAACAATCTGAATTTAGATCCTGAACCTGCACCTAGAAGCATTTAATGGGGTTTACGGTCGTGATTTATCGATCTACTTTGATCTGC
>CAZITY010000014.1:23941-42073 GCA_964542445.1 uncultured Halobacteriales archaeon
CGGTTCTAGCGTATACAATTCAATATCTAATTCATCTTTGCCATCGTTCCAGATTTCGAATAATGGGCGTTTGGCCTCACCATATTGTTCTATATATTCAACTGTTAATTCGGTTGGTGCTATTTCTGTTAGTTCACCGCTCGCAATTACGCTGGTGTAATATGGATCGTCGTTCTCATAGATTACTAGGCGACATGCGGGAGATGATTGGAGGAATTCGTGTTTTTCACTATCAGTGGTCTTCACTAATCGTATGAAGAATCGCCTCTCTTTCGAGTCGTAGCCAAACGAGATAGGGATGGCATATGGCTCATTATTTTTGGCTAGTGTTAACACTCCTGATTCGCATTCACTGAGGAACGAATCGATTTCTTGTGGGGTCAATTCAGTTTGGTCTGCTAACACCATTATCAATACACCGAAATTTATAGGTGGTAAGTATAACTTTACCTTTCATTCAAGACTAAAAACCCGCTAGCAAGGACGAGTACCGCCTGGCTCCTCTAGCGGTACTACGTTACTATGTTGACGGAAAATGCATCGGCTGTGACTGAAGTGCCGCAATATACGCATCCTTTATCAATCATAGTTTGTTTCATGTCCTCGTCAACAATGAACGATTCATTGCAATCAGGACACTGAAAAATCAATTCCTCCGGTTCACCGCACGAGGTCATTACTTTCTACGTCTCTCTTTTCCCATATAGTCACTTTTGTTATTCTTACGCTATTAGAACAATTTTAGTCCAGAGAGAAGTGGTCATGCTGTTATTGTTAATCGGGTGAATAGAACTTATTTAATGAGTTGTGGAGTTTCTAATTCCAATTTTTACAAATAACTATAATATACTCGGCCACGATGTAGAATGTGTAATGGAAACGAATGTCGGTGGAATGGATCGCACCGCTCGGTTAATCATTGGATTGCTTGGTCTGCTTGTTGGTGGGGCAATCTTGCTTGGGTACTTGGAATTTGGTACTATAGTCGGAGGTATCGTCGTAGTCATTGCCCTCATTCTTGTGTTCACTGGCGTTACTCGTAAATGCGTAATAAATAGTGTGTTGGGGATCAACACGGCAAAATAAAGAATTAATTAATTTTTCTGAAACGCCCTGGGGGGTCGTAACCACTGTGAGTTCAATCTAACGGGGGAACCAACGGTATTAGCTGGGGGAATGCCAGAATCGTGGCTATCGGAATGACACCACGTATTAGTTAATATCTACTGTCTTATGGATATGGACGGTGAGATTGAGGAGCGAGTTGGCGAGGTACTTCGCGAGGAAGACCAAACAATTGCTGTCGCCGAGTCATGTACGGGTGGACTTCTCGGATCACTCATTACGGACGTAGTTGGGTCGAGCGAATATTTTATCGGCGGTATCATTTCGTACATGAATCAATCGAAACTCCAGAGTCTCGCTGTTTCCCGAGAGGCTCTGGAGCAACATGGTGCAGTCAGCAAACCGGTAGCGCGAGAAATGGCCCAACACATCCGTGATGAAGCCAATTCTACGTGGGGTGTATCAACGACCGGGTATGCCGGCCAGTCCGCAGAAGCATCGGGGGAGCCACCAGGCTCTGTGTACATTGGGATTGCATTTGCTGGGGAATTTGAATCTAAAACATCTTTCTCGCTCGTAGAACACCATCAATTCGAAGGACCTCGACGGGCGTTAAAAGAAAAAATCGCAAAACAGGCGCTCGAATCGGTGTATTATCAAATTCATTCACGACGACCGTCCAAAGAAGAATAACCGGTGGTTGAAAAACGACCGTACCTACAGATACTCAAGTTCTAATGGATAACTTGAGGTTTATTGTGTTATTATCGAACCATGCATCGCGCCAGCGAGTGTACTCATGTTACGTCAACAATGATGTTCCCCTCGTTAATTCGGACAGGATACTGCGGAATCGTATACCGATTATTAGACAAGCAATCCCCTGTCGTTAAATCATATTCCCACCCGTGCCACGGACAGGATAGTATTTCATCATCTTTCACCCACTGCAAATCGACTTCGAGAGTATCACGATCAAACGTCGCCGAATACGTCCCATCAACGGTTCCCTCACAACAGGGCCCACCCTGATGAACGCACCAGTTTAAAACGGCAAAGTACTCGCCTTTTACGTTAAACACACCAATTTCTTTTCCTTCAACTTCCACGATCACTCGTTCATCTTCCGGTATCTCGGCTTCTTTTGCAACGATATGCTCAGTCATTTCTCACGTAATCAGATTGTTAAATCAAATATCTCAGCAGCGTTCTCATGCAATACTTGGTTCCGTTCTTCCTCTGAATACATCGACCGAAGATGCTGATCGAGCGCTTCCGGATGATCAAAGTCCCAATGCGGATAATCCGTCGCAAACACTAATCGATCAGTCCCGATTGTTTCGATCACTTTCCCAATGGCAGTCGGGTCATTTGGTTCTTCGATCGGTTGGCTTCCAACATAGAATTGTTCAGTCATATATTCCTCAGGTGACTTGGTGAGTAATGGAACTTCAGACCGACGCATTGCGTATTCTTTGTTCAACCGCCACATCATATATGGGAACCACGTAATACCAGCTTCGAGAAACACGAAATCTAGCCCGGGGAATTTTTCGGGCGTCCCTTCTGATATCAAGCTTGCAACCGTTAGCATTTGGGTCCAGGCATGGGCTAGGGTGTGTACAGGGAGGAACGTATTCAGTGCTTGATTTTGCCGGGGGAATTCGTACATAAACCCATTTGCACTGCCATGGAATACGACTGGATAGCCGTAATCTTCGATTGTTCGCCATAATTCATCGTACGTTGGATCGCCAAGTGGCGGGTGGGGTCCAGTGTTATGGATATACACTCCGATCATATTGTCCTCGCCACCCACGCGGTCTAGTTCCTCTACCGCTTCTTCTGGTTTCTGGGTTGACAGGGTTATTAAACCATTAAATTCGTCGTACTCATCGAGGAAGTGATCCAGTAATAGGTCGTTGTGAGCACGCATTAATGCCATTGACCAATCCGGTTCGGGATTTCGACTCATCGCCGCGAACGTATTGATTATTGGGTAATCAACGTAGAGATCACGACACACATTCTCCCATAATTTATCCGCTGATTGCACCCCGGCGTATTCGCCGTCTTCGGTGTCCATCGGGATTTTCCCATTCACACTCCTATCCCATCCATCATCTGGCGATTTATGTTTTGAATGTTTCATTCGACTCCGGTGGGGTTCGTCGAGATACGGGATGAGTGATTTGTCTGTAATTGACAAATGCACATCAACGTCCACAATGGTAGTTTCTTCGAGTACTAGGGGATGTTCGGCTTGTTGCGCCATATTTTTGAATCCAAGGTAATGATACTTCAAGACATCGGTAATTACAAATTAAATAGAGACAGCAGACAAATTTAGTAAAGACGGCAACTGGCAGTCCAGATTACCTACTAACTAATGTTCTACGGTTAGAATAAAGGGGAGACATTGAGGAACATATCCGAAAATAAATTTGATGCAGCGTCATTCGTCTTAATCCTTTTTCGTTTGGATACTCCCAGTGAACAACCATTTGATGGCCGGTTTTAATCCATTGAGTTTGAGCTGAATGATGAATGACCTAATGATGAACAGTAACGTTAGAGTGGCTAATCCCCATAATGCCCACCGAAGTAGTCCTTCTGTTGATGAAACATGCGGGAGAATGAACGGGATCCCGATTGCGGTAAGCGCGATTAAGATGAAACCAACCGCTGGAAATGAAACAGCTATAATGGGGGTGTCCCGCATGCGCGTATATAGATGTTACATCGGTGCTGCCATACATGTGTTTGTTACCGCTGCCACCTGTCAAGTTTCATTGACTTCCCACTAGAATGGCAAATCAGGGGTTCTTCAGCTAGATTATATTAAAGTTCATTATACCCGAGGAAGATGGTTTTTCACGATAGAGTAGCGAAATGAGAGACTATGTGTTGATCCACCCACCGATTGCTACTGTTTTTGGTGCAGATCCAGTGATAAATGCAGCCCTCGGTGGTGTCGTTATTGCAGCGATGAATCTCATCGGGGCGTTATTGATTTTCGTTTGGCGAGATCCGTCCAAGCAATCGATGAACGTGGCATTAAGTTTCGCTGCTGGGATTATGCTCGCAGCAAGTTTTACTAGCCTTATCATACCCGGGATTGAAACGTATTCAAACGGGAACCCAATTCCTGTTCTGTTCGGGGTAGCTATTGGAGCGATATTTCTTGACCGATCGGATGCATTAGTTCCACATGCCCATATTTTATTAACGGGTATGCGTCGCCGTGACGCTGCAAATCCATCATCAGAATTACCAGTCAACGACGAACGGGTTGCAGGAGTCGTGTTGTTCATCTTAGCGATAACCATTCACAACATGCCCGAAGGCCTTGCCGTAGGTGTCAGTTTTGGGAGTGGTGATTTGGCGAATGCTATTCCACTCATGCTTGCTATCGGGATCCAGAATATTCCAGAAGGGTTCGCGGTCTCAGTTGCTGCATTAAATGCTGGTCTACATCGGCACCTATACGCTACAATTGCAGGAGTTCGAGCCGGTGTTGTGGAAATCCCGCTCGCAATTTTCGGGGCTCTTGCGGTACAAACAATGACTACATTATTGCCGTACGCTATGGGATTCGCTGCTGGAGCGATGATTTTTGTGATATTCGATGAAATAATGCCAGAAACTCACCGCGAAGGGAGTGAACGATTGGCGACGGCCGGAACGATTATTGGTATTATTGTCATGATATATCTCGATATCTCACTAGGCTAACCGTACAAGAGCTGAGTAAGAGCGGATTGATTCACTGGTTAATTCTGGTTGGCATTTCGTCATACTTTCCCGCTTGATATGCTTCGTAGTTACGTTTGAATATGTCTGCTATTCGTTCGGGTTTTTTCGGATTAGAACCGGCCATGTGGGGGGTCATGATCACATTCGACAAATTCCATAACGGCGAATCTTTCGGAAACGGCTCGGTAGGATACACATCAATGGCTGCACCCCCGATGACGTGTTGTTGCACAGCGTAGGTGAGCGAATCAAAATCAGTGATTTCACCTCTTGCAACGTTAATTATCACAGCGTCATCCTTCATCGCTCCGAATTCTTTCTCGCCAATTAACCCGCGAGTCTCCTCGGTTAAAGGACAAGCGACAACTACGTAATCTGATCGAGGTAATATTCGTAGCAGTTCTTCCGGTGGATGTACTTCATCGAGAACACCCGGATGCTCTGATACATCTCGTTTCACCCCCAGTACTTCCATTCCCAGCGCGCTACATAATTCAGCAACTCTAGACCCGATCTCGCCAACCCCAATTATTCCCACAGTCTTACCGAGTAATTCACCGCCTTCATACCGTTCCCAGGTATTCGCGAGTTGTTGTCGGTACCCCTGATGGATTTTCCGTTCAAACATCAACATGTATCCAAGGGTTTGTTCTGCCACCGGCTCGCCATTAATCCCAGCCGCGTTCGTCAGGATAATTCCTTTGTCTTCCAAAGTTGGAATATCGAACCCATCGATTCCGGAACTAACCGTTTGAATCCACGCTAACTCATCGGCAGCGGATAAGAATGAGTCAGGAATGCCGCTACCAGTTGTGAAAACGATTTCTGCATCACTAATTGCCGCTTTGGAATTAGCAAATGTTTCAGCGAATTCAATGGTTACGCCCGCGTTATTTTCTATTAATTCTCGTTCCCTTGGCGCGTCATGTCCTCGGCTGGCGTGAATTGTGTGTAGGTACAACAACTTTTGAGGGGTCGGCATATGCTTACTCATCGAGCCAACCGGTAAAACCTATAACAATACCCGATGCGTCGACCATATAGTCTTTCAGCATTTCGTTACTTGGTAATTGAGCCAAACACAATTGGAACTAAAAGTAATGTAATGGGTACGAACACCCAGATTGATCCCGATAATACGTTATACTGCTCTAGAACCACTCTTGGCGGCGCACCTTCGAGGAAGCCAATAACAAATTCGAATCCGATGGTAAGGAGACACCAACCAACACCAATCCCCACTAGTTGATTCTTTGAATAATCCAACCCAACCCGAGAGAAAAACAAGTAGGTAACCAACACGATCCCTGCGATCAGAAGGACTGTGCTGACAATATGCCCGATTTGGTCACCAGTTCGGGGAATAATGATGGTCTCCCTAAAGATACCATTGATGACGGCAAGTCCAGCCATTCCAATCCAAATTAAAACGGGGTAGAGTACTTTCCGAGTCATCGGTTACTCCATGGTCTTTGAATACGATCAATGTCGTGTCATGCGTGATCATACTATTGAGGATTCAAGGATAAACAATCCATAATTTGGATCGGTACAGTAGATATATCCTCGTGAATCTACCACTACGTCTTCGAGTTGCATCCCCAGTTCTCCCCGTGGCCGATCACCCCCAAGTCGCTTGTCTGGTGCTTCCGGCACGTAATACCCAACTTCACTCGGAACTGTTGGATTCGAGATATCGAAAATCCTTAGACCCGCATTAAAAAACGACATTACGACATACTCCGAACTGTGCATCCGAGTCGATTCACCACGGGGATGGTGTTGATTGTGCGGACCAAACCGTCCCGGTTTTTCGTAATATGATTCATATGGACTAGACGATTCTGGCGTGGGAAGTGGAAGCCAACTAATAACTCGGGGCCCGTGATGGGTCTTCCCATCAAAGGTGGGTTGTGCTTCATCAGCGATGTCGACGATAAAGGTGTACCCAACTGGTTCCCCATAAATGTGATCCGTTGGTGGTCCTTCAAGGATGGCTTCGGAATTCACCACGGCAAGATCGGTGTCTGGAACGGGGATAAACGAATGAACCCCTAGGCCTGAACCGATTCCCTCCCCAAATCCAAGTGTCCATATTTCTTCAGGAGAAGAAATATCTGAGATATCCAGTGTCACAGCACCCACTCGACCGTAACTGAGGTAGGCACGATCACCCAGTGTGTAGGCCGGGCCATGGAAGTAATTCTGTGGCTCAATACCATGATCCGGGTCTTGCCCCGGAGCAAGCCATGTTCCTGCCTCAACCGGGTGTGTTGGATCTGAGACGTCGAGAATCCGTAAATGAAAATTTTTCAACGAGGTAGTTTCACTGACGGTATCTGGTTCGTACCCCTCTGGGCTAGCACACATATACGCGTACTTTCCCCCTGCGTAGTAATTCCGGTGGGTTCCCCGTCCACCAGTTTCATAATAATTACAGAACTCCGGATCGACTGGGTCTGTTTCTATATCCCAGATATAGGCCCCCGCCTCAAAGGGCTTCTCAGGAGTGGTGGGGTCACCCGCGACAGGTTCACTTTTACTCGGTTTTTCGAGCGCTGTGATCATTCGGCCGTCGGCGACCTGAATTTGCTTTGTAACCGTGTTCGGGGGGCCTTCGATGAAATTCAGTACTTCGGGATGTTCGGGATTAGTGACATCTACAACTGACCATCCTCGGTGCCAGAAGTGACCCAAGTACACTAGCCATTTTCCGTCGATTTGTTGCAGGGCAATCTTAAAAGCAGGCCGGTCCTCAAGATCGTGATACCCCACAAGGGTTACATTGTGTTGTTCAACTGCATCAGGTGGCATGTATTCCTGCTTATAGGTAGCGGCGGTAAATACTCGTGGCTGAAACTAACCTGATCATTTAACTGATAATTTATCTAGACACTACGGTTTGAAAACGCCTATTCACCCGGGAACAAAACGAAGAGCCAAACACGAACAATTGGTCGCATTCCTAACTCATTGAACGCTCAAACACACAATTCACCGTGAACAAACCACTCCAGATTACAGTGTACCCACCTGGCAATCCGCCGGTAAACACATCACCCAAGTAGATTTTCCATGAGTTCTCCCCGTGATCGATCCGTTGACGTAATTAATGGGGCGCTCGTGAAACCGCTCCTCCTCCTTTCACTCCCCATTATCGCCACTAATTTGATGCAAGTCGGGTATAACATCGCTGACACGTTCTGGGTTGGACGACTCGGACAAGAAGCCGTAAGCGCCCTCACTTTTTCATGGGCGATCATTTTCCTCATTATTACACTCTCGGCTGGATTCACAGTTGCAGGTACAGTCCTTGTCGCCCAAAACAAAGGCGCTGGCCATGCAGAACGCGTCCATCACGTCGCAGGACAAACGATCGCGTTCGTCGTCCTGTTGTCTACTGTCTTCTCAGCAGTTGGGTATTTCCTAACACCCGAATTCATGTCGATAATTGGTGCCGTTCCCACGACAATGGAATACCAACTTGCAGTGGAATACACCCGGACGATGTTCCTCGGAATACCGTTCGTCTTCGCCTTCTTTATTTTTCAGGGATTGCTCCAAGGATGGGGCGATACCCGGACGCCAATGTACCTCATGGCTCTCGGCGTATTCCTCAATGTCATTATTGATCCGTTTTTGATCCTCGGATTCCAGAACAACGTTTTATTCTCGGTACTAGGCCTCCAAGAGCTCGAAGAATCCTTATTTCTCATGATTGGCTTCAGCGGATTCGGCGTACAAGGCGCCGCATTCGCCACTATATTTTCACGAGGTCTCGGGGCGTTCCTCGCCATGGGGCTCTTGGTGACTGGTCGGGTCGGAATCGCCCCACGCCTCGCAGATTTCGTCCCTCAACCCACAACGGTAACGAAAATAATCCGTATCGGTGCCCCTGCGTCCATCGAACAATCAACCCGATCTATTGGGGTTACAATTCTCACCGCTCTCGTTGCCCTCACTAGCCAGGAAGCCGTCGCTGCCTATGGAATCGGGACTCGACTTACCTCATTGGTTTTCTTGCCTGCCCTTGGTCTCGCTCGAGGAACTGAAACGGTTGTTGGCCAAAACCTCGGTGCTGGGCAAACCGACCGCGCAAAATACGCTGTCTACGCCGCGACCATATTGATTGCAATCGTCTTGTTTTTCATTAGTTTCCTCGCGGTCATGTTCGCAACTCCGATCACAGCAATTTTCATCACAGGAGAAAATGCCGGCGTTGTAATCGACATCGGTGCGGAGTATCTCCGGATTGTCGGCATCACATTCGTGTTTCTTGGAGCATTCCGTATCGTCCAAGGCGGATTTCGAGGGAGTGGCTCAACCCGGACTGCAATGATATTCTCACTCCTTGCACTAGTCGTTTTCCGCGTCCCCCCTGCGTACATTCTCGTCGAATGGTACAATTGGGGAGTAACCGGCGTCTGGTACGGAATCGCGCTTTCAAATATCGTGATTTTCGTGCTTGCTGGTCTCTGGTTTCTCCGCGGAACTTGGGTCACTACCGTCATCGAGCAAGACACAGGACTGGACCGAACCGTTGCATCTACAGATTCACCACCAGCCAAAACAGACGAATAACTAGGACCACCTATCACCTAAACATCCTCATCTTGAGTGACTTCCGACTGCCGCTGGACTGCACGTTCTAAGAACTCTCTCGGTAAGTCATCGAAATCACCGGCTTGTACCCGCCATAAATTCGCGTACAACCCATTTTGCTGCAACAACTCATCATGCGATCCCCTTTCTACAATCTCACCATCATCAAGCACTAAAATCCGATCTGCTTTTCTAATTGTGGATAAGCGATGGGCAATAACGAACGTTGTCCCCTCCCGAGCAAACGCATCTAGGCTCTGCTGAATCAGTGCTTCTGTTTCCGTATCAACATGACTTGTCGCTTCGTCTAGAATGAGAATCCGCGGATCCTTCAAAAACATCCGCGCGATTACTAACCGTTGCCGTTGACCACCCGATAATTTAACGCCTCGTTCACCAACGATCGTATCATACTCCTTTGGTAGATTCGAAATAAACTCATGTGCTTGCGCCTGTTTCGCTGCTGTTACAATATCGTTCCGTGACGCATCAAACGTCCCGTATTGTATGTTTTCCTCCACTGTTCCATAAAACAAGAACGGTTCCTGACTAACGTACCCAATATTCCGACGGAGACTTTCGAGCGAGCGATCCCGAATGTCCTGTCCATCTATTCGAATCACGCCGGTATTCGGACCGTAGAGCTGCGGTAATAATTTGAGTAACGTCGATTTCCCTGCGCCAGTAGGCCCAACAACCCCGACAGTTTCCCCTGCCGAAACACTAAATGACACTCCATCTAGTATCGCTACATCATCGTAACTGAACCGGACATTCTCATACTTCACCTCGCCAACGATGTCACTGAAACTCTCTGTAGACTGCCAGTTCGCATCGTCTTCCTGTGATCGCTCTAGCAAGCCATACACACGAGTTCCTGCTGCTTTCGCCCGTTCATAATCATCAATGACACTCCCGAATTGAATAATCGGCCAAATATATTGTTGAGCATAGATCACAAAGGTCACAAACGCCCCTGGTGTTACCGTTCCCGTTAATCCGAACAGCGGGCCACGAACCACCCAAATTCCCCCAACGAGAAACGTGAGTGCGAACCCAATACCAGCAATCAGTGATAACCCAGGAAAATACGTAATTTGAATTCGTAACGCGTTCAAGTCCGCCGTCAAATAATTCCTCGACGCCTGCTCAACACGCTTTTCCTCGAACTCCTCGGCGTGTTCGGTTTTAATTACTTCAATCCCGCTCACATTATTTTCGAGTTGAGCGTTGAGATCACCAATCTCTCCTCGTATCTTGAGATACCGAGGTTCAATTATTCGCGAAAAAACGAGAGTAAATCCAGCAAGAAACGGCACCGGCAACAAAGTAACGAGCGCCAACATCGGATTGAGCATAATGAGAATAACCCCGATCCCAACGAACGTTGCTGACACCCAAAAAATCGAACTCAACCCATCTTCAAGAAACGTCTCAAGCGCGTTCACATCGTTATTGAGAATACTGATTAATTCGCCCGTCCGTTGCCCCGTAAAATACCGCATATCGAGTTGTTGGAACCGCGAATACGTATCAACTCGAAGGTCGTGTTGAATTCATTGAGCAAACACCCCATATCCCCAATCTTCGAACCACGAACTAACCGCCCCAAGGACCGTTGCTGCGAGGAGTATCCCCACGGCGAACCACACTTGGCCTGCTGCGTCATTCGGTATCCAGCTAATCGGGATGATCGGGATTTTGAACGGACGTTGACCGAGGAATATTCCGTCAACAGCGAGCCCGATGATAAACGCCGGAATAAGTCCAAAAACTCTTCCTGCCAGCGTGGACACAATACCGAGAAAAGCATACTCCGTGTTATCCCACCCATATTGTGCATACAACGCCCAAATTGGGTTTTTTGACGTGCTTTCAAACCGATTGTCAGAATCCTTTCCCATTGCTGAATTACCAGTTGGACCATGCGTAAGAATACCATGTTCCAACAACTCGATAAACTACCATTCGATAACTGGGCCTACGGACCAAGATAACCCCACGCTAACAACCGATCACCATCTTCCTCGATCCATCGATCCCCGATATCATCTCGATAATACAAATTCGGGATCACAATATCTTTCACTCGTTCATAGACTTCCGACTGCGCATCACGCAACGTTGGCCCAGTCCCAGTTGCAACGACAACGATACCTGATGTCCCCGCAACTCGCCACTGTCCGTCAATGTTTTTCGTATCCTCAAAATGGATCCCCTCACGATCCCCAGTTCCGAACACAATCGCGGCATTTTTCGAATTTTCATCAAATGTTTTATCATCATCAAACGAGAAAGGCGGAACACAAATCCTAACGGTAATTTGATATCCATCGTGTACGGAAAGCCCTGGATCACGACCGTGGGCGAGTTCGTGAAAAAAAAAACCCTCCAGTTGGCGTGATCATGCCTTCTTCTTGTAACACGATAGTTGGATACCCAAATCGGGGCGTAAACTCAAGCGGATAAATACCGTTCTCGTTCACGATACAATTTAAATCAATACTCCCCACATACCCTTCCTCAGCGAGCCAATCTTCAAGCTTCCCGAACGTTTCATTAAACAACCGATTCCTAGACGACCAAAACATCGAGGTACCCATCTCCCCTGTCGATGGACCAATATTACCGGGAAACAGTTTCTTATGTTCAAAATTAAAATTCACTGGTTCAATAAATTCATTCCCATTAAAAACCACAAACAGCGATTTCTACGCCTCCAACTCGCCGTTGTAGATTTCTACGCCTCCAACTCGCCGTTGTAATTGGAACCCCTTCATTCGATGTCCCCAGGCTTTTTTGTATGCCTCTAAGAAGTTGATAACGTCACCACCGTCGCTTTCCCGCCCAACATACAAAAACCGCTTAACCTTTTGTACTTCCCCCAACGGTTTGATGACATAGGGCGCCGACTGCTCTTCAACGAATTGGATCCCGTCATCAAAACTAGAAAACTCACGGTGATCGAGCGTATTCACGCCGTGTTCCTCAAGGATTTCCATCGCAAACCCACGGTCTTCTTCTAACCGATCTGTATTCGGGGTCCCTCCCACTACTGCATGACCGTTTTCACGAAGCTCTTGGACTATTGCGCCTGTACCAACGGAATTCCCAACCCAAATATCATCAAACACGATGACATCCGTCCAATCAACGTCCGCCTCCCAATCGTCCGTCTTCGGCACAAACCCATCGGCAATTTCTTTATCAGAATCAACCTCGATATAATATTTCACGTCGTGACCTTCTATATGCACCTGCCACGCGATATCCCCAATTAACGCAGCATCAAGTGAAATGAATAAGAACTTACTGGACTCCATGGATACATCGAGGGTCGAAGAAACAAAACGATATCCGTCATTCCCGCCCTTCACCGGATCAGGAGTCGTCAGCTAGCTCTTCTTCAGCAAGTTCTTCGTCTCGCTCTTGTTTTCCATTCCGCTTCTTCTCTTCTTGCTCAGCTTCCTCGTTTGCAGCACGTTCTTGTTGTCGCTTCTCTACATCCCGACCTTTCTTATTCCAAGAATCACGATCGTCTGGCAAACTTAGTTGTATGATTCGTTCCATCTAACATTGCGTGGTACTATTATTCACCCGAATCCCACTATCGGACAAGGGATCACGATCTTACCAACACTACTATCGCGCCCACAAGTCAGTCGACACGAGATGTTCTCTGCGTCTGGAAAACAAAGCGAAATCCGCTGTTGGATACTAGGCTTTTACGAGCCAAACCAATCTAGGATATCGATAGCTGGGCGTGTGTTCAACACGTCACCTGCTTCACACCAGCCTCGCCGGGCCTGGGCGATTCCCAAGTGCATAAATCCGAGTTCACCGCTTGTGTGGGCGTCCGTTGAAACCACATACTCAACCTTCTCCTGATATTTCTTCACCAGCGACCAGTCAAGATCCAACCGCGACGGCTGCGCATTGATCTCTATTGCAATACCATTTGCTGCTGCTTTCTCAATAATCGTATCTAGTTCCAATTCAATCGGTTCGCGCTCGTTTATCAACCGGTTTGTCGGATGCGCAAAAATATCAACCGGCGATTCTTCGAACGCTTTTATCACCGCAGCAGTTGGATCCTGTATACGATTATGTATCGCAGCTACAACAATATCACACTGGTCCAACCACTCCTCAGAAACACCAATTCCCTCTTGTGTTATTTCGACTTCGATGCCCTGCAAAACCCGCACATCAATGGAAGCATCGTCGTTAATTGAATCAATCATTTTTCCCTGTTCGAGAAACGAATCACGATCAAGTTTACTCGGGATGGGTGCACCCGGGCCATGATCAGTAACCAGGATATACTCTAATCCTAGACGACTCGCTTCCTCAGCCATTTCCGTCACAGAATGCGCTCCATCTGAATATTCCGTGTGAATTTGGAGGTCGCCTCGGATTTCATCATAACCAATTAACGCCGGCAACTCGCCGGAAGTAGCGGCCTCGATTTCCCCTGTATCTTCTCGTAATTCAGGAGGAATCCAGTCCAAGTCAAGCGATGCATAGACTTCTTCTTCTGTCCCGCCTGCGATCAGTTCCCCGACGCGCTGACCAGCGTCTGAATCGGCCACGTCGCTGACATCAAATAACCCATATTCATTCAACTTTAGGCCGTCCGCAATTGCTCGATTCCGTAACGTGATATTATGGTCTTTTGACCCGGTAAAGTACAATAATGCCGCCCCATACTCGTTTTCTTCGACGAGCCTGAGATCTAACTGAAGATCTCCCGATACGATTACTGACGATTTAGTGGGTCCCTGAGATAACACCTCTTTTACGTCTTCTTGAGAGCAAAATACGTCCATTGCAGCGTTCGGATCTGGCGCCGATCCGAGAATATCAATGTCACCGACAGTCGGTCTTCGCCGCCGAAACGATCCAACAATATCAACACGACTGAATTCGTCCGCTTTCATTAAATTCTCTTCAATCTCGTTGGCTATCGGGAACGCCCGCCCGAGGAGCATCCGGTCTTGGCTTTTCTTGGCAAGTTCAATATGCGATAAAATGTTTTGTTGAGATTTTTCGCCAAATCCGTCGATTTCAGCGATTTTCCCCGCTTTTGCCGCTTCTTCTAATTCATCTAACGTGGAAACGCCGAGTGCCTGATAGAGTTTTTTCGCGGTTTTTGGGCCAACGCCCTCAACTCTCGTGATTGCATCAATATTAATCGGAAGATCAGCCTTTAGTTCCTCATAGTATTCGAGTTCTCCTGTCTCGAGATACTCAGTGATTTTTTCCGCGATTGATTCCCCGACACCTTCAATATCCTCAAGATTCCCGCGTTCCGCTACGCCCTCGATATCTTCAGATAACGATTCAATGTTTCGTGCGGCGGTTCGATAGGCGCGAGGTTTAAACTCGACGTCTTGAATCTCGAGGAAATCAGCGATTTCGTTCAGTATCTCAGCGATTTCTTTGTTCTTCATAGCGTATCGAGCACGGGATTTCCTGTTGATTACGTTGCGTGGTACTGGGTGGGTTAGGAGTTTGTGTTGAATTGACGTAGCCTTTATTCCTGTTCTCATTGGCTGATACTATGGTACTGGGATGGAGTTTGGGGCTCCATTATGCGCGTTTGCATTGATTGTGTTTGATTGCTTGTACGAGGAGAATCTAGTGTTTCAAGAAAGTCGGGTAGTGTAATTTATCTAGAGTACTCGTCGGATGGAATTGCTTTGTTACCCCTATTCCGGTCGAAATTCGGTATTGTGTTACCCATTGCACCTTCTTTCTGGTGTTGTCTCGGTATGCATATAGGGATCGAGCAGTAATATTGTGTAAGATGAACAATACTGGTTCTAGTGCGGGTGAGTTCACTCCTCGGGAAATCGCAGAACGACAATTTGATGATTCGTTGTTTATTTTGGACGTAAGAAATACTGATGACTTTGAAGAATGGCACGTCAACGGAAGTGTCAATCTCCCCATCTATGATCAGCTACTCGACGGAAATTACCTAGGACTAGAAGCGAACCTAGACAAATTACCAGAAGATAAAGAAGTCGCGGTGATGTGCGTTGCAGGCGTCACATCGGCTAGCGCAGCCGAGTACCTCCGAGATCATGGTTATGACGCGAAATCAATTCGTCACGGAATGAATGGGTGGGGTCGTGTCCATATTCCGTATTCTCATCCAGAACGTGAAGGCATAGTCCAAATCGTCCGGCCGGGGACTGGCTGTATCTCCTACCTTGCCCATGACGACACTGAAGGGATCGTGATTGATCCGAGTCTGTACATTGATGAATACTTACATATTGCTGATGATCGGGGAGTCGACCTCATTGGGGTGATTGATACCCACGCCCACGCTGACCACATTAGTGGTGGCCCCGCTCTCAGTGACGAATTAACTATTCCATATTATCTTCACCCAGCAGATTCCGGCGAATTGGAGACATTTACTGCCCTTAGCGACAACGAGACAGTGTCCATTGGAAACCGCCAACTCACCATAACCCACACCCCTGGCCACACCCCCGGAAGTATTACAATTGGGTTTGGAAATAGTCTCCTTACTGGGGATACACTATTTATTAATAGTGTCGGACGGCCAGACCTCGAAGGATCTGAGGAAAATGAAATCCGAACTGCTGCTCGCCACCTTTTTATGAGTTTACAGCAACTTGGAGCAAAACCAGACAATCACGTTGTGTTTCCCGGTCATTTCAGTAATGAATCGATTCGCCCGATTGCCGGGCCCCTTGGCGAGTTAAAAACCGAAAACGAACTTTTCGGGATGGACGATCAAGCCCAATTCGTCGAAACTATTGTAGAAAGCCTCTCTGACAAACCCGCGAATTATAACCGCATCAAGGCAATCAACTGGGGACAAGAACCACTCAGTGAGGAGGCAGCAGCACTAGAACTCGGGCCCAATAACTGCGCGGCAAATTAACGCGAAACCCCCGCACGTCACCTGTCATTATTCACAGTCGTGTTTAGGAATTCAAAGTATAAATGGGATTGATCCTTTGATTCTTAAGCGAATTCGAACAGTGTATTAGTATCGACGGCCACCTATCAGTTAATGCATACTCTCGATGAAAAAGATCAACAAATTCTCCGGTTACTGAGACAGAATGCGCGGATTCCATTCAGTCGGATTGCAGAAGAAGTCGACTTATCTGGACCAGCGGTCTCAGACCGGGTTGATCGACTCGAACAAACAGGCATAATCACCAGCTACACAATCGATATCGATCAATCACAACTCCGAAATGGCATCTCCGTACTCGTACAAATAACAACTCATCCCACAGACCCAACGCAACTAACCGAAACTCTACAACACTCGGAAAAAGTCGAACACGTATTTATCACGGCAAATGGGAAAATCTGGTTCACGGCATACGCAGACGAGTCTAAAATCCGAGAATCATTACAGGATCTATTAGAGTCATCCGATATTGAATTTGAGGTGGTATTATTAGACGAAATATCTTGGACACCATCAATCAGCACAATGGAGTTCGACCTCTCCTGTGCGGAATGCGGGAATTCCGTTGATGAACAAGGGACCTCGTGGCGAACAGATGATACCGAATATCGATTTTGCTGTCCCTCATGTGAAGCACAATTTAAAGAACGATATCAAGAATTTGAACAGGCTGCATAATTACTTACGATACGACAGATCACTGGGCGTGGTTCTTTGGATTTTTAGGAGAAAGAAGTGTAAATACCCAACCCGTAGAATACATAATGACTCGGCGTTCGTCCCGCATAGATATCGGGGGAATGAGTTGTGCAAATTGTGCTGCTACAATTAGTGATTCGCTAGAAGAGTTGGATGGAGTCCTCGATCAAAATGTGAATTATGCGACGGACGAAGCAACTGTCGAATATGATACTGATACGGTTTCTCTCGAGGAAATTTATTCTTCTATTGATGCAGCTGGGTATCAGTCCCAACGTGACCGGGTCACGATTGGTATTACCGATATGTCGTGTGCGAACTGTGCCACGACGAACGAGACTGCCCTTGAACAAGTTCCCGGCGTCATTACGGCTGACGTTAATTATGCCACTGACGAGGCCACAATCGAATTCAATTCAAACGATGTCTCTGTAAAAAATTTATATACCACAATTGAAAACGCTGGGTATACACCAGTCCGTGACCACTCCGAACGTGGCAATCAGCAAGACGTAGCGCGAAGAAACGAAATCAGGAAACACCGTCGGTTACTGCTTGTCGGAACGGTATTTGCCCTTCCGTTTATTGCGTTCATGATCGATACCTATTTTTTCAACGGTGCAATCTTCCCAGACTCTTTCTTAGGATTTGAATTTGGGTGGCTTGAGTTGTTTTTGGCAACACCCGTCCAATTGGTCCTCGGGTGGCAGTTTTACCGGAATTCTTACACGGCACTCATCAAGAATAACCGCGCGAACATGGACGTCCTCATTGCACTCGGATCAACGACTGCGTATGTCTCAGTCTCGTTGTCCTGTTGGGACTCATCGCTGGCGGGTTATACTTCGATACCGCTGTACTGATTCTGGTGTTTATAACCCTCGGTAACTTCTTAGAAGCTCGTTCGAAAGGACAGGCGAGTGAGGCGCTGAAGAAACTCCTTGAAATCGAACCTGAAACAGCGACGAAGATCACTAACGGTGGGACTGAACAATCAATCCCGCTCACAGAAGTGCAAGTTGGTGATCACCTAAAAGTCCGTC
>CAZITY010000014.1:42083-50705 GCA_964542445.1 uncultured Halobacteriales archaeon
TTCCCACTGATGGGATCGTGGTTTCTGGTGAATCAGCCGTCAATGAATCGATGCTGACTGGTGAATCAATGCCAGTTGAGAAATCCCCCGGCGACGAAGTAATCGGCTCGACGGTTAATGAAAACGGCGTGTTGGTGGTTGAAGCCACGAAAGTTGGAGCAGACACGGCACTTCAACAAATCGTGCAAACAGTCAAACAAGCCCAATCGAGGCAACCTGCTATTCAGAACGTTGCGGACCGGATCTCAGCGTATTTCGTTCCCGCTGTAATCTCTAACGCTGTCTTCTGGGCGCTTGTTTGGTTTTTCTTCCCGGCGACGCTCGCAGCCTTCGTAGAGTGGTTACCGTTGTGGGGATCGGTGGCCGGTGGTCCAAGTATCGCGGGCGGAACTGTCTCCGTCTTTGAATTCAGTGTCATCGTATTCGCGTCTTCAGTACTCATCGCGTGTCCATGCGCGTTGGGTCTAGCGACTCCTGTCGCGACAATGGTAGGGACGACTATTGCAGCTCAACATGGAGTTTTATTCAAGGGCGGTGACATTCTGGAGCGAGCGAAATCAGTCGATACCGTCGTGTTCGATAAAACAGGAACACTAACGCAAGGTGAAATGGCGCTTACAAACGTCGCTGTCTTCGATAACGAACCGTCTTCAGGTGAATCGTTCGCTGTAGATGGTGGGCAACTAACGAGCGAGTTCCAAGCACGAGAGAATACTGTTCTAGAGTATGCGGCAGCGGCGGAACGGAATAGTGAGCACCCATTAGGCGAGGCTATCGTGGCCGGTGCCGAAGAGCGCGGGATCGATATTCCGGAAGCGGACTCGTTCACGAACTACCCCGGTAAGGGAGTCATGGCGCGAGTCGACGGTCATGACGTATTCGTGGGAAATCACGCACTCATTACCGAACGGGATGTTACACTTCCAGATCAGCAGGCCGTTACCACTCTAGAAAATGATGGGAAAACCGTGATGTATGTTGCAGTGGATGATCGCGTAATCGGCCTAGTGGCGTGTGCGGATACGATAAAGGACTCATCTCGGGAAGCAGTATCAACCCTAACTGACCGTGGAATCCAAGTAATGATGTTAACTGGGGATAATGAACGGACTGCCAAGGCGGTCGCAGACTCGCTTGGTATTGATCCAAGCGCAGTGCACGCGAACGTGCTTCCTGACGAAAAATCTCGGGTCATTGAAGACTTACAGGAAACTGGACGGAACGTCATGATGGTTGGTGATGGCGTAAACGACGCTCCTGCCCTCGCTGTTGCGTTTGTCGGAACAGCTATTGGAAGTGGAACTGATATTGCTATTGAAACGGCTGATGTGACCCTGATCCGCGACGATCCGGTAGATGTCGTGAAAGCAATCAGGATTTCTGATGCCTCATTGCAAAAAATCAAACAAAATCTTGTGTGGGCTCTCGGATACAACACCGCCATGATTCCCTTGGCTTCCTTGGGGTTGCTGCAACCAGTGCTCGCAGCGGGTGCAATGGCGTTTTCCAGTGTCTCAGTGGTGTTCAATAGTTTGATATTCCGCCGGTACAGCCCCGATGCCGATTATAAACTGCTTCGGTGGCTTCGGTAATCACGTTTCAACAATCGTGGGGATCCCTTAAAGATGGATATCGTCAATATACCCCTTCACCGATGCGCAGATAGCCAAATGTGTCTTGAAGAAGTCGTTCCCGACAATGTATCATATTTGAATAATCAACTCGATGATATGTAACGTCCCATCTCAGATCACTTCATCTAGGCAAGCGTATCCGCGCAACGACCGATAATGGGCCCTTGTCAATCGGGCAAAGGCATTCGATTCTACTAGTCGAATCCGATGGCGCTCGAGAACGATCCATCACGGTCACCCTCTCCCAGCTGAATCGTAGCGCTATGCAAAGGGTTCACTCATCGACCCAGTGTGGAAAGGTTACGACTGATCACATTCGGGATCGGGTCGGATCCATCGATTGCTTCCGCGTCATATTCACACCACTCACTAACATGAGAACGGCGAGTAACACCATTCCGACATCCCATCCCATCCCACTTGTCATCTGACTTGATCCCATTCCATTTTGCATTCCCATCCCGCTACTCCCGCCCATCCCAAGCATCCCTGTACCGAGGAGTGCCTGATTCAATAACATAATAACCGCATACCCAATCATCAACGGTCCGCTCGTGTTCTCTAACCGATCAGCGAAACCCGTGACCAACACAACACCATGAATAAGAACTACGACCCCCACCAGCGCCATTACCCACATTCCCGTACTCAATTCAGGGGCTATTGAGGCACTCCAAAGCGAATATATCCCCGAAGTTACGGCGATCACCGCACCATATAACTGAGTTTCCGATACCATGCCTTGGATTAGATTCCCACCACAATAAGTAACAATGGTCTAAGTACATTGATGCATTTTACCCATGTTTAATTTGCTTCGTATTCCCATTACATAAGAATCACAGACCGATTCATTGCGATTGCGAACAAGCTAGGTATATGGCTTCAGAATCTAACCCCGAAAATCGCGACGACTTACTAAATGACATTAGAACACACTTTGACGCCCTTGAAACTGAACTGAGTACGGAACTCAAAGCGGAGCGAGCAAAACTAAAAGAACTCACTGATGAAATTCGTTCACGACTTGAGGAGGGACGAGACGAAACTCGAGAAGAGTTCAAATCCAATATCGAATCTCTTCAGGAGCAGCTAGACGAATTATCGACGGAGATCCAACACGAACTTGAAGAGGAAACTGAGGATATCTCGCGAGAGTTGGACGCGATGAAAAAACAGGTTCAAGAACTAGTCAGTGAACTACACCAAGAATAATCTAGCACTTTCTAGCACTGGTCCGGCAAACTCACCAATTGACCGAGATTTTATACCCAAATCAGATAACATCGATCACGAACATCATCTACGCCACCGAAATACAGGTGCCATAACAAATCATCATCGACATCACCAACATTGTTTCGACTGAGTTCATCGAAATCAATCCGAAAACTACCGTATCGAAAACAAGCGGGCATTTCGATGATCCATCCAGTTCAGTAATGGGCCCTGCAGGATTTGAACCAGCGGTCACCCGGTTATGAGCCGGGGGCTGTAGGCCAGACTAAGCTAAGGGCCCATATCGGGGTTGTTGTACCCAGTGAATAAATGGGTTCTGGGACTGATCAATTATGCGACTTACTCTTAATGAGCTTTTCAGTACCTCGCGGAGTATGGACGTCACATTACAAAATACTCTTCTATATACGTAGTTGGGGGGACCGTACGAGCTCACCCGATCGTAAGTACTTCATCAGCTTCCTCCACAATTCGTAGACAATCGTCCATCTTCCCCCTCGGGCGAAGTTCATCTGGTTCGATATCCCGTGAATCGAGACACGTTCCGCACGCAATTATTGTGCCACCTTCTGAGAGGTATTTTCGAAATATCCCCCGAGGATTGATTTTTTCGTGCCTGCGGTCAGGTGCGTCCACACCATTCCCGAGGAGAAACACTTCCACAGTATGTCCCTTAGCAAGTGCGGTATTTGCTAACCGAATGCCGTTCCAAACCCGTTCAGCGCTGTCTGTTTGAACAATCATACCGAGATGCATGTTCTCAGAACTTCGTTCTAGTCGCTAAAAAACTAGAGTTACTAAAGCGACAGAAGACCGCTCACTATCCAATACCCCTGGAATTTTTCAATCAATTAACTTGATTCCCTCCCCGAGGGGAAACAAATCTAGTTGGGGTTTTTATTTGTTGTCCACTAGGGTTAGTATCGTAAGCGAGATTACGCCGTTGGCCTTTCGAACAAATTGTCATGACTATTCGGCGACTTGTACTCGACGTGTTACTCCCGCACGATCCGTCCCTGCTTACCTTCGCCCAACTTATTACCGATGTGCCCTCTGTTCAGGCAGCAACTGTGTCGCTCGTGGAACGAGACACTGAAGTCCAAAATATTAAGATAACTATTGAAGGTGCGAATATCGAGTACGATACGATTGATGCGGCTATTAGTAACGCTGGCGGAACGATCCACTCCGTAGACCAGGTGTCTAGTGGTGAATTCGTAGTGACGGAACAACAAACGCCCCAGGATAGATAACAGAGTGATTCCCACTTCCCAAATTTTGGAACAGATTGCTAATCAAGATACTCGGTCGATAGCGAGACGATACTTTATCTCAAACGGATTTGATGGAACTCTCACGAGTATTGGAATCATCGTTGGGGCCGTCCTCTCCGGTATTCCAAATGGGACGATAGTAATTCAAATCGGTCTTGGCGCGGCAGTCGGGTTAGGGACCTCTGCTGTTTGGAGTGTTTGGGAGATTGAACGCGCGGAAACACTCGCTGAAATCAAACAACTCGAACAGGCGATGCTCACTGATCTTGATGACACCCAAATTGAGCGATCGCAAAAAGTCGCACGGATAATTCGAGCATCAGTGAGCGGGATTGGACCGTTATTAGGCATCATAATCCCGATCGCGCCCTTCCTATTCGAGAACTCCCTATTAACCATGACGCAGGCAGGTGTCATCGGTGTCGCACTAGGAATACTGATTCTTGGACTATTTGGTGCGTATATGAGTTCGATCTCCGGTCAGCGATGGTACCTATCCGCCATTCGTATGGGTCTGGCTGGCCTCGTCGTCGCTATTATAAATCTCATTCTCCCCGGCTAGTCACTGGAGAGAAATCATTACTATTCTAATAATAGTGTTTGATCCTGCGACCTGGTTAGTGGATACGTTTTCAATTCTGCCGGAACACTGAATTAGCAACTTCAGTACTGTCACGAACCAATTTGACTCGCATATTGTACGAACTCTCATTTAAATTACCTCTCGACCCCTTATTACCAAGCATGAATAGCAGTGACCGGGTAAAGACGAAGGGAAAAAAAGAAAAAGCGTTCGCGATCATGGATCCTCGACTGGTGTCGCTACCGAACTCAGTACCGACAACTCGACTATTATACCCGTAGGTATTCTTTATTAGATTCTCCTCAATCATTCGAGGATCGTTCTGACATCAACGCCGTTGCGTGACGTGCCAAGATTCACCCACATACGACACTTTCTGCTAACGGAAGCAATGTCATTTTTCAGTATCCGACCGAGTGACGTTCTTGCTCGCTGGAACTGCTGTATCCATTATCCTCACGGTGCTCTCTAAATCTTCTCCTCATCGGAAATCTATCCTTTTGATCTCTAACCACCGTGATGATACTCTTCTCCAGAAATGAACCATCGTTCAGGATTCCATACACCCAGCCGTCACATTTTTTCAACGCCAGTAATCTCGAATCGAACGCCAGCTATCTCACCCTCAAGGGCGCCTACGTCCCAGCCGTGAGCCTTGGCAATTGTCCGGACAATCGAGAGCCCATATCCGGTGCCGTCATCCGATGTTGTGACACCATGGTCGAACATCTCGTCCCACAATCCCTCGGGGACCCCAGAGCCATCGTCTTCAACATTAAATCCGCCATCAACTGGGCCAACGTGGACTGTAACGCCTCCACCGCCATGTTCGATTGCGTTTCGGAAGAGATTCTCGAACAGTTGGCACAGCCTGTCTGCGTCCGCATGGATCGGTCCAATTGCCTCGGTTCGCAACGTCGCGCCCGGGGATTGCGCCCCGGTCCCTGCCCACGCGGTCTCGATTACCTCTCCGATTTCGACCTGGTCCGGGTTCGTGACTGCGCTGCCATGTCTAGCGACTTGGAGTAGGCTGTAAACGAGCGCTTCCATCCTGTCGGTGGTATCCGCAATTGTTTGAAGATGGGACTGCACTCCGTTCTCTCGGTACAGGTTAGGTGCCCTTCGATAATACCAAGCGGAGAGCGCAAATCGTGAGCCAGAATATCAGTGAACTCCTTGAGCCGGCCGTTTTTTCGTTCGAGCCGCTTTCGCTACTGCCGCTCGGCGGTCGTATCCCGGCTAACGACAGCATAGCCATGGAGATCGTCGTTGCGCAGGGGTGTCAGTGTCATAGTTGCCCAAAACTCAGAACTATCGGCCCGGCAATGTCTGCTGGTCATTTCATGGGAACTCTCCGCATCGCCACCACATAACTCCATGAGGGGGATGTCTGTCTCCATATCCCCGGCAAGGAGTACGGTTAATTGCTGGCCGAGCACGTCTGACGGTTCATATCCGTACAGCGACCGCGCTGGTTCCGGCCACGTCGTGATCTTCCCCTCTACGTCGAGCTTAAAGATGGCATGTTGTGAGAGTCCATCGATGAGATGTCGTGAAGTTCCAGTCACCGACTTCTCTGGTAAATTCCGCTGCTCGATATCTGGGCTCTCAGTTATCAGTCGATATATCAAAAAAAAAAGTGTAGTGTACTAATACCCGTACCGCATGGCACACCATGACCAATATGCCCCCCAGGTGTCGATAACTGTGGGTTGGAAGCTCCCTCTATATCTCGCACGCCAACTCCTCACACTATCCCTGAATAGTCATTGTTTCACCCTAATGAGAAAGAACCGCGCTAATTCTAATTCAAACTGATAGGTCTGAACGCAACCCCATGGTAATTCTCGCACTAGACTGTGATGACGGCATCCACAACGACGAGGAGGACAAACCCGACGAGAAACGCTTCGGTTGCAGCATCAGCGTCGCTGTGGCCGTGACTCGATGGTACCATCTCCCGAAGCACGACCGCAAGCATGGCCCCGGCGGCGAACCCGGCCGCGACGGGAAACACCCCCTGAGCGACCGCGACTATTGCAAACCCAAATACCGAAGCCAGAACCTGGGTACGGTGCCAGACAACGTCGTGTACAAAAAGACTCTCAGTGTCGAGCCACCAGACTGACTTACAGGAACCGAAAACGCGAAGCCGTCTGGTACGTTTTGTAGACCGATCACAACCGCAAGAACGAATGTAACATCTTCCTCCTGACGCAAAGCAATTCCCATCGCCAAGCCCTCAGATGCGTTGTGGAGCGTGATTGCACCGCCGATGAGAACCGCTCGCCGTACACGGTCGTCAATCGTTGGTACTCCATCTTCAACCCCACCGTGACCCCGCCATCGCCGGTACTCGGTGTGCACATGCGGAATTATTCGGTTCCCGATCAGGAGCCCCAGTCCTCGACGAACACGTAACAACCCAACTCTTGCTCGGCGTCGGGCTCATTATCGGTGGCAGTATGGCGGCTGTGGGAGAGGCCCGAACCAGCTCTACTACTACAACAAGGCGGCGCTGATGCGTGGACATTCGAACTCAGGTTCGAGAGTCATGACTCCCTATCAACGTTTCAGGACCATTGCGTTACGCACACCATTCCCATTGACGTACGTCGGTTGTACAATCCGACGAAGCCCGGATCCGGCCCGTGGTATGGCTTGACCCCGGAACAACGAACCGCCCTTACTCGGGCGGTGGAGGAAGGCTATTACTCAATTCCCCGCCAGATCTCGACCAAGGCACTCGCGGACCAGTTCGACATTACTGACCAAGCTATGACCGAGCGTCTCCGTCGAGCGGTTCGAAATCTCGTTACAGCGACCCTCCTTATCCCCGAGCAAGCCTGAACAAAAAGATTGATTTCGCGAGTGATTTGCCAGGACTCCCCGTGAAACTGATGAAACAAACAATGTACCGATGCTGGTGATGGCGATATTGACGTGGTTGTTTTCGACCAGTAGCATCGCATGGAGTGGATGGGGGATTCGCGTAGTTTTGTTGGAGTGTCCGGCTACACTGTGTACTGTTTGCGGAAGCGGTCTGCATCTATTCATGCAGGAGCGAAAAGATCACTGACTCACTGCTGGAGAAGCATGTACTCAATGAGAACTAAACGATGAATTCGAGAAGCGATTGCTCTACATTCGAGTCTGCACTCATATCTGAATCGGTCGCTGGTGGTATATGACTACAATGGACAGTCCGTTCAGGTAGGGTGTCCACCGCGCGTAAAGGCCGACCGGTTAGTGCTTGGATTGAATTTGCAGTAGTTATTTCAGTTCGCTCTACATATAATAACTACATCCAGGGCTATATTTATCTCAACTACTTTGGGGTGATTGGAATTCCTGTCCGAGTGAAGCCTGGATAGAGAATGTTAATCATGAAACTAGTTGTCAAGCCTCTAGACAGGCAGAGTGCGGGAAAAGGTATCGCGGCGATTGATCGCGAAGTGATGGCTGAACTCGATCTGAGTAGCGGTGACTTCATAACGATCGAGGGTGAGGCAGGGACTGCTGTTGCCCGGGTCCGACCGGGACATACAGGCGAGCGTCAACGGAACGTAGTAGGCATTGACGGCCAAACGCGCAAGACCACTGGTGCACGGATTGACCAATTCGTTCAGGTAGAACCGGCCGATGTGACACCGGCAGAGAAGCTTTCTATCGCTCTCCCTGCTGGCATGCAGATCCGCGGCGATCTCACACCATATTTGCGCAAAAAGATCGCCAACCGTGCGGTTCAGACGGGACAGACCGTACCACTCGCGCTCGGATTTGGCTCGTTGATGGGGCGATCCAACCGCCGAATTCCAGTCCGAATTGTCGATAGTGAGCCAGACGGGACCGTGATCGTCACGCAGTCGACGAACATCGAAGTTGTCGAACA
>CAZITY010000015.1:0-2218 GCA_964542445.1 uncultured Halobacteriales archaeon
CATCGGAGAGCCGGACGACTTTTTCGGTGACGCTGCCGAGGAGATATCGATCCAGCCCCGTACGTCCATGCGTCCCCATGACGACGAGATCGATGTCGTTGTCGTCGACGTAATCGAGAATAGCTTGGTGCGGTGCTCCCTGTGCAACGACGCCTTCGATCGTGTCCACACCGGGTGCCTCTGCTTGTTGGATCACCTCCTCGATCGCGTTCTCACCAGCCTCTTCGAGGGCATCAAGCGTTCCGGGGACCGTGGCTTCAATACCGACGTTCGTTTCCACGACGTAGATAGTATGGAGCACGGCGTTGTAGGAGATTGTGAGATCAATTGCGTGTTCAACGGCGCCTCGAGTTCCATCACTTCCATCCGTTGGGACCAATATCTGGTCGTACATATTGAATCTCCATTGACTGAGAGACAAAGAAAGATTGTCGATTCCAGAGAACTGATAACTCCTAAAAGTGGTGCTCAAATCGTATTTTATTCTCCATGAGGGAGTCCGGTCAGCCAATATAGTGTTTGGCATTGGCGACATGTCGCGAAGCAAGTGTGTTCCCTTCTACAGGTTCACCGAAGTTTCGGTGACTCACCCACGGTTCTCGCCGATATCTTGTATAAGGAGAATTATCTTCCGGCGCCTATCCGGTTCTGGGCCAAAATGACCGATGTCCCCGACCCGGGTGGTTTTTTTGATTCCTTCATAATTCGCCGAATCGTTCTGCTTTCCAGCGTCCCTCGACCCCACTTCTTGGGGCGAAAGCTGCTGAAAACGCCTTCACGACCGCCATACCGGAGATGTCTCGTCACGATATTCCGGGACCGCCTGCCAGTTCGCGGCGTCCGCCATGTTGGTTTCCTCGCTGGATGCCTGGAGGATTATGCGATGGACTGCATCATCCCGGACCACATTCACCGCGAGGAGAGCGCAGACCGCCCGTACGAGAAGCACGCAGGTTCAAAATCATCATGTCTGATGTAAAACAGGGTGTCAACCAAGTTGTTCCCGTTCCTGACGGTTTAACGGGATATAGTACACGATTCGAGACTTACTTCTTGCACTCATTGGAAAACCATCAATATGAATTAGTTCAGCTAGCAGGACTCAAATCGGCGCCCAACGGTTGATGCCTTTTTCAGTATTTACGAACTGGGTGACAGCGTAGTAATTCCCCTATATTCGCTGTTCTACGGTATATTCACGCCAGGATCTGTGTTCCAGTCTCGCCGGCAAGTGCATTCATCAGATGTACGGCCAAGATAATTGCAGCCTGCTCTCCACCCCGTGTCATAAAACGGTGACAGGCCTCTATCTTTTGGTGTCTACTGCCAGCTCCGACCCCACCCGCGTTGAGACGCGTACGCAACTCCGCGGGTGAAGGCCGAAAGTGTGGTCGCTGGTCGGGCGGATCGTAATTCAAGTATACGAACTCGACATCTGTCAGTACGACGAGGACATCGGCGCCGGGATCCGAGGCGAGCAGTTGTGGGGTCTTATCCTTGTCGACGACGGCTTCGATACCCCGGAACCGCCGTCACGAATGATGGGGATGTTCCCTATCATTTCAGGTATTTACGAGGTTCCCACGCTCCATTTCCTACGACAATTTCGCCGGGCTCGGGAGACGGAACGACACGACGGTATGGACGGTCACCGGCCGCTACTGTGCTCGTGGTCTTCGCAGGACTGGCCGATTTGGTCTTGGTTGGTCAATTAGCAGGTGACGCACTCATATTTTACGTTCAGCGAGACGAGAACCGTCGAGCCCTCTTGACCGATTACTGCGAGTGAAAGCAGGATAGCCCGGAGAAGGATCGTACTGACCATGAGTGCAATCGCACTGAACGCGATAGCGAGATTGTCGGTGAGCATCCGGCGGGTCTTGCGTCCGAGACCGAGGATGTAGGGGATCTTGCTAAGGTCGTCGCCCATCAACACCACGTCAGCAGTGCCGAGCGCGACATCGGTTCCCGCGCCTCCCATCGCTACACCGAGGGTCGCTGTAGCGAGCGCTTGGGCGTCGTTGATGCCGTCTCCGACCATGGCCATCTTCCCGTATCGGGCGACCAACTCTTCGATGGTAGCCACTTTTTCCTCCGGTAGCAGTTCCGCTTGCACTTCGTCGATGCCGACCTCCTCGGCGATCCGTTGGGCGACGCGCTCGTTGTCCCCCGTGAGCATAACGATGTGTTCTGCACGAGTCCGCGGAATTCGTCGGTT
>CAZITY010000015.1:2228-19358 GCA_964542445.1 uncultured Halobacteriales archaeon
CCGCGTCGTCGGTTTCGATGATCCTTGCGAGACTGTCTCTACCCTGTCTCTTCGACGTGTAGCGTATCGGTGATCGGAGTACGACCGGTTGCGATCAATAAAGCGTTGCCCTAACTCTCACAATCGCTTCTTCCACGCTGATCACGTCGGCGTCGCCACTGTACGTGTATGGCAGTGCTTCGAGAGTCACCCCTTCACCTTCCTTGCATGCAGCGGTGGCTTCGTAGCCGGTGTGAACGGTAATTCACTCCACGATTCGTTCGGTAAAGGCCGTTGCAGTCTCTTCGTCGGCTTGGGGAAGCAGATATGGTCGTCGTCGGATGATGGTAACGTCGCTCCAAAAAGTGCCGAAGAAATGGCCAAGTCCCACGGCGATGTATCCACCGCGCACGATGACAAGGTGCTTGGGAATTTCTTCCAGCTGAAGTGCCTCCCTGCTTGTCAGATAGTCGATATTCTATAATCCATCGATGTCTGCAATCCATGGGCGGGTTCCGGCTGCAATGAGAACTGTCTCTCCCCGGATCGTTCTCCCTTCATCGTCGCTAGCCACGATCTCGACAGTCCGACCGTCGACGAATCGTACTTCCCCCTCGATGAGCGTGTAGTCCGGAGATTGTCGGAGAATGCAACGGGTCGATTCCGAGTCCTTCCGGACATCCTCGTTGACCTCGTGGATAATGTCGCTAATCGCGACCCCAGTCATCTCAATCTTGATGAAAAGAAATTCGGGTGCTCTTTAGACTGTCTCCAGCACGTTTGCGTGCTACAAAAGAAGTTTGGGGGGATGCAGGCCCCCGAGGCGATCTTTCTCTACAATTGCGACCGATCGACCCTGTATTAGTGCAACGTTCGGCTTCGTCGTTCTACGACTGGAGTTGACTGGCACTTAGAGCAAACTTTGATGGAAGAATATGACGGTTAAGTTGTTAGCGAATATAATGAGACCCCCGGCGATCAAGCCGCCGAGCCAAGCTTCGATACCAGCGGCAAAATACCGGTTGTATGGATCGGAGACATGCTGAAGTAAATGCATTAACTGATCGAATAAGACAGTTACCATAACGACTGCTGAGAGATTGATCCCCATGAACACAAGGGGGCCTCTAAGAAGCGACCAGCGTATAATTGGATTTGCCTCGAATAGTACACCAACCTGATACGCCGCGTAGATTGTGGTAATCATATCGACTGTTGTCAACAGGAACAACGCCACGGCTAACCAACTCCAGTACTCAGAAATATTCGCCTCTAGTGAAGATTGATCCCAGTACACATTCTGCAAACGAATTTTTCGATTATCCTCTTATAGTCACGTACAAAATTATCAGGAATGATTTTGTGTTATGCGCAGAGTTCCACGAAATTCTCGAGAATCCGTAATCCAGTTTTCCCGCTTTTCTCTGGGTGGAATTGTGTCCCATACACGTTGTCCTTTGCGATAACACTCGCGAATTCTTCTGCGTATTCCGTCACCCCGATTACTGATGAATCGTCATCCGGTTCAGCATAATACGAATGCACGAAATACGCGTATTCGTTATCTACACCCTCGAGTAACGGGTTGTCTCGCACGACCTTAATCTGATTCCATCCCATATGCGGAACTTTTCCCGAGTGAAACCGCACGTTCCTCCCGGGAATCAATTCGAGGCCCCTTGCATCGCCTTCACCAGCCCGTTCAGCCTCCTCGCTTTCAGTTAACAACATTTGCATTCCGAGACAAATCCCGAGAAATGGCGTTCCCTTCGATGCTACTGTGGTGAGTTCATCACGAAGCGGTTCGGCGTTTTCCATCCCTTCACTAAACGCACCGACACCCGGGAGAACGACTCCATCTGCAGCGGAGATACAGGCAGGGTCAGCAGAAATATCCAACGTTGCCCCTGCGCGCTCGAGGCCACGAACGACACTCCTGAGATTCCCCAACCCATAATCGACAACTACAATGTCAATCTCTTGATCCGTGATCATACTCGATTTTCGCCCCCGATAGGCAAGTTGGTTCCGTAACGGTTCAGTACTCGGAGAGTGATCGTTGATCACCTGCGTCGATCATTCCGCTGGCTTGCCGAAACGCGACATTCAGCGCATCTCTAAGATCAGGGCGATAAATCGATGCGGCCGGATGGGCACCGATCATAACATCGAATTTTTGTTTCCCGATCTCACACGAGACAACCGTCCCAATCTCTTTCGTGACCGCAACATCGCGGTCTAGGAGTGTTTCACTCGGAATTTTCCCAAGAGTAATAATGAGATTCGGGTCGCAAACATTGATTTCCCGCGCTAAATAATCGTAACAATTCTGTACTTCCGTCGGTGAAGGATCCCTGTTATCCACCGGTCGACACCGGACACAATTCGTGATACGCACTGCGGCCCGATCGATCCCGGCATCGCGGAGGATTCCAGTGAGAATGTCACCACTGCGTCCAACGAACGGCGTCCCCTGTTGGTCTTCCTGCTCACCCGGCGCTTCACCCACCAACACAAGATCACTGCCTACTGGTCCCGTCCCATTCACGATTTGTGTACGAGATTCCACGAGCGACGAACACCGGTAACAATCGGTCACCGGAATGTCCTTTGTACACTTCATTACCTAATACGAACTCTCCTCCGGTATTGAATCTGTCCGCCATGTATCGGCTGCTCTTGCAACCAATCGCGCCACGCGTAATGGTTCCGGTCGACCCCCAACGGGAGTGAAATGCCGGAGGACTTGGTCAGGAGACTCCCCGTTCATCCCGACGTCTTGGTAGTACAAGGTTTGCTCATTGATCTCAATCGATTCCCGGCCTGGTTGTCTGGAGTATCGATCAAGCCGGTCAGTTTGTTCGGAGCCACTGAACTCTGTTTCAATGGCTGATTTCAATCCCGGGCTTTCTTGGAAGGAAACACAGATAACCGGGATACCGACTCGCTCATGGATTAACTGGAGATCAATAATATTGAACCAAGCAGGCGCAATCCCCGCAATAAAAATGTATTCTGTATCATCTCTCGCAAGGGACACTAAACCAGCAATTATCTGCTCAGTCGCATCCATCCCACCGACCGTACACGTCCGAAAAAACGCGCCGTCAAAAACCCGATCTGCCCGCACAACCACACCCGCGATCGTACTAGTTTCCGTCGAGTACGACTCTGCAATGCCGACTGCCCGAACACCACCTTTCACGCGTCTTCTTTCATATCTTGTAACTGATCAAGTAACTCGTCATTGGAAGTGGTGAATTCGAATTCAATATCACCTTCGTGTTTCGTCTCCTCTGTCTGCACGCTATCATCATCGTCTAGATCGGTACTTACTGTTTGGTTCTCTTGTTCAGATTCGTCATAACTCCCGAAGCCCATTCCATCTATGTCTATGATTCCCAAGGTCAAAAGCTATCGGTTGTCATTAAGCATTATACGGCCAGAAGTATTCACTCAACCATGAATGTCGAGTGTGTAACAGAAGATGCGACGACGTTCACGTGTAACGCGTACCTCACTCTTGGCGATCAACCAACACTTGTCGATGCAGGGGCAATGCCGGGGGTAGTCGATGCAATCAAGAAACATACGGATGAACTCGCGCAAATCGTCCTTACGCACCAACACGGCGACCATATAAGCGAACTCGATTCGGTACTAACTGCGTTTGACTCTCCCCCGCTCTATGCGTACGCCGACCTTCCTGATCGAACTCACGAACTCTCTGATGGCGACCACATACTGATTGGTGACAAAACATACGAAGCCGTCTACTCACCGGGTCACGCCGACGACCATCTAGCCTTCATTAGCGAAACATCGATTTTCTCAGGTGATGTCGTCGTCCATAACGACGGCGCTTTTGATTACGGGAGTTTCGGCCGGACTGACAGCCCCGGCCGCTCCCGTGATGTGCTTATCGAGAGTATTGAACGAATCTTATCACGACTCCCAGACACCGTTGAGCACATGTACGCAGGTCACGGTGATGTGTTCCATGGCGATGTTCGTGATGTCATCGAAACTGCCCTCACCCGAGCAGAAAAACGAGAACCGAAATATCCTGAGGAATAACTACCCCTGATTACGCAGCTTGCCGTTCTTTGTTTTTCGGACGGAGATTCTTATACCCACATTTACGGCATCGATCAGCCCGTTGGGGATTTCGGGCGTTACACCGCATACAAATCATTTTCTCTAGGATCCTATCTTCCGCAATATCAAATCTCGCCATACGGAAGATAGCTATCCTGCCAAGTAAACGCTTACGAGTCAATATTCCCGCCAAGTCTGGGGATATTGTTCTAGTGCTCGGTCGCTAAATAGTCAGCCTGCACACCCACCACGTCACCGGAATCTTCACACGACGCATACCGATTGAGCGGTTCCTCGTTCAACGTTAAGAACGTTTCTCCCCACCTAAACTTTGATAATATCTCCGTCGCTTGCTCTTTTGCTCCGAGTATCACTAATGCTGCTGCGACAGCTTCTACTGTCGTCAATTCAAACGGCCGACCGTAGTTTACCGGATTCGCCGCGACAACGAATGGTAACGCCCGGTGTTCACCCTGAAACTCGAACACTGAAGGATCAGCTGATTGCCACGAGCAATCAACGGCTACGATCCGATCAGTGAGAGAGGCATCCGCTGGCGACAATGCTTGCTCAGCGTGTGGGTTCAACACCACTCCAAACGGTGGTGATTTCGGGGAATGATGAAGTGTCGCTTTATTGAACTTTTCGAGTTTTCTCGCCGTACATTTACTTGGGTCGTCATCCCCTTTATACCGGACGTGAATCTCCACACCTAGATTGATACAGCGGAAGAAATAAAAACACCTCGGGCCCCCTAACGAGCTGAAAATAACGACTTATCTTCACCCATGTATTCACAACCATAACTAGTGACAATTGTTTCCATTAGTCTCGTCGACCTGCCCCGACCGCCTGCTCTCCAACTGGTGAATGCCCTTCTATCACTGACTGATCGTCTAGATACGGCTGTAGCGCCTCAGGGACGGTAACCGTCCCATCCGGATTCTGATAATATTCAAGGATTGCGACCATTGTCCGCGGAAGCGCCACCCCCGACGCGTTCAAGGTGTGGATATATTCCGTAGACTCATGCCGCTCCGGCCGATACCGCAACCCCGCGCGCCGGGCTTGAAATACCTCGAAATTCGACGCGCTCGACACCTCCAACCACCGACCACCAACATCCGGTCCACTCTCCATATCGTCAGCAGGGGCCCACAGCTCAATATCATATTTTTTCGCCTGACTAAACCCGAGATCGCCCGTACACATCTCAATGACCCGATACGGTAACCCCAACCGCTCAAGAACTGCAGTCGCCTCGTCCACTAACGCTTCCAACCGATCATAACTCTCCTCCGGCCGCACGAAATTCACTAATTCAACTTTGTTAAACTGATGCACACGAACAATACCTCTCGTTTCTGTCCCATGCTCACCAGCCTCCCGCCTGAAATTCGGCGTGTACGCCTGATGCTTGATCGGTAAATCATCATCAAGCAAAATATCCCCCCGATACATGTTCGTCACCGGGACTTCAGCAGTCGGACACAACCACAAATCATCCTCACCATACGAGTCATCATTCGAGGACCCAATCCGATAGGCATCCTCCGTGAATTTCGGGAGTTGCCCCGTCCCCGTCATCGATCGACTGTTCACCGGAATCGGCGGAAACACATCCGTGTACCCCTGTTCACGATGGACAGCAAGCATGAATTGAATAAGCGCATGCTCTAACCGCGCCCCATCCCCCTTCAAGAAATAAAACCCCCCACCTGTGGTTTTCGCCCCTCGGTCGAAATCCAGGATTTCGAGTGACTCCCCAATTTCATAATGCGGAATCACTGGGTCAGGGAGTTCCCGTAAATCATCGAATCCCCACCGATGGAGTTCTACATTATCCGATTCATCATCCCCCACCGGCACACTAGAATCAGGAATATTTGGGAGTTCCAGTAGTACTCTTTCCAGCTCAGCTTCGACCGAATCTGCACGCTCCTCGACATCCTCAAGCTCCGCCTTAATCTCCTGGGATCGACGGATCTCTTCTTTCGCCGCCGCATCCTCACCGTCCCGTTTCAACTCACCAATCCGATCACTCACTTCATTTCGCTCGTGCCGCAACGAATCCCCCCGCGCCTTCAAGTCACGCCATTCTGCATCAATCTCAAGTACTTCCTCAAGATCGATCTCCATCGACATCCCCTTCGTCTCAATCGCTCTCCGGACTTCATCAGGATGTTCCCGGAGAAATTGCCGACTCAACATTTACTCACACTACTCCTGCGCCGCGCAAAACCATATCGTCTCACTATTCCTCGCTCCCGACTCAGTGGTATTCGTCAGTGATATCTTCCGACTCAGCCATATGTCGTTTCGCACGTTCCACGTATGATTCACCATTCGTAAACAACGAATTCGATTTATCGACGTCCGACGAAATCACTGAGGCGGGCGTTCCCCCTACGAGTGTTTGGGATTCGACGACCTGCTCCTCCCGCACTACACTCCCCGCTGCCACAATAGCGTAATCTTCGAGCACCGCATCATTCAACATAACCGCATTCATCCCAACTAGGGATCGTTTCCCCACCATTGCATTGTGTACAATAGCTGAATGCCCGATGGTGGCAAGTTGTTTGATTTCAACGGACCGATTAGGCGAATCTGCATGACTCACGACTGAATCCTGTACGTTCGCGCCTTCCCGGATCGTAATTGTCCCTCCACCGTCGGCGCGGAGAACTGCATTCGGCCAGACACTCGCCTCAGCTTCTATATTGACATCTCCAATTATCACCGCAGTCGGGTCAATGTATGCAGATTCAGCGATTGTTGGTTTCGTACCTTGGAACGATCGAATCATCCTTTCTCTCTCCGTGATGCATCGGTCAAGGACGAATAGTATTACTCTACTGATTCATCACCTTAACCGATGAAGAATCGCCCTTTTCCCGGTGACTCATGACTAAATTTTATTCGTTTCCAATACGTCCTGTTTAAAATCATGCATTGGCGGGAGGCAGAACGCAAATACACTGACAAAGTATTCGGCCGAGAAACCCTCCCAGTGATGCTCCACAAGAGTGCGGAACGCCATTCGACCGAGGCTGCACAAGCATACAAAGGCGGTGTGTACGATCGAAGCCTCGCCCCTGATATCATTGATCCAGCCCCATCGGGATCCTATATAACGATTCCATACGAGTCACTCCATCAAATCGTGCAAACATTGGCGGCGGGTTTTCGGCAACTCGGAATTGAACCTGGTGATCGTGTCGGGATATTCGCGAACACGCGACTCGAATGGGCTCAAACTGATTTTGCGTTACTTGCCACCGGGGCAACTGTCACCACTATCTATACCAGTTCAACGTCGTCTCGCGTCGAATTTCTCCTTACTGACTCAGACGCTGTCGGTGTCATTGTTGAGAATGAGGACATGCTTGATACCGTGCTTAGTATCGAAGATTCGACTGAATTGTCCGTTATTGTCAGTATGGATTCGCTCCCACCGAATCGCACCAATCGCGATGACATCTACACCCTCCGAGATGTCTACGAACACGGCAGATCAGCCGGAACGGCCGACTACCACGAATGGATCGACGCGCAGTCACCCAGTGAACTCGCCAGCCTAATTTACACGAGCGGCACGACCGGCCACCCAAAAGGCGTGCAATTGACTCACTGGAATTTCAAATCGAACGTCGATCAAGTCCGACGGCGATTCGGGCCCAGACCGGACAAAGGCAACCGCCCAGTCACGGACCATCGAACCACTACGCTTTCGTTCCTCCCTTTGGCGCACGTTTTTGAACGACTAAGCGGTCACTTCTTCATGTTCGCAAGCGGTGCGTGTGTCGCGTATGCTGAAAGCCCAGACACGCTCCGGGAAGACTTCAATCTCGTGCAACCCACGACTAGTACGAGTGTTCCTCGTGTGTACGAACGCATATTCTCGGCAGCACAATCACAAGCAAACGCGTCTTCCGTGAAATCGACCATTTTCGACTGGGCAGCTAAAGTAGCAAGAGCTTACGCAACAACTGACTCACCGAGTCACAGCCTCCGTCTGAAACGAGCTCTTGCAGATACACTTGTGTATTCAAAGATTCGGGATGCATTGGGGAACAACATCGAATTTCTCATTAGTGGCGGCGGAAAATTATCCCCCGAACTATGCCGTTTCTTTGCTGGCGCTGGGATCACGGTCCTAGAAGGCTATGGACTAACCGAAACATCACCCGTCGTTTCGGCAAATCCCATCGAAGATAACCGTATTGGAACGATGGGACTTCCCGTTGTCGATGTTGAGATCGATATTGATGGTTCAGTAAACGGGATTGAGGATTATAAAACACGATTCGAAGGCGATGTCGGCGAACTTCTCGTACGCGGTCCAAATGTTACCAGTGGCTACTGGAACGATGAAAACGCGTCGAACGAAGCATTCACAACTGACGGGTGGTTCAGAACAGGCGATATCGTTGGATCAGATTTTGACGGTTATCTTACGTTCTTAGAACGAATGAAAGAACTTCTCGTGTTATCGACGGGAAAAAGTGTGGCTCCAACTCCCATTGAGGACGCATTCACGAGCAGTTCATTAGTGAACCAAATCGTTGTACTGGGGGATGAACGACCGTTCGTTTCGGCACTTATCGTCCCTGATTTCCAAACAGTAGAGGAACGAGCCTCGGATGTCGGTGTCTCGGTGGGATCTGATCCCACAAATATTTGTGGCGATACACGCATTCAATCGTGGTTCGAAGATGAACTCAATCGAGTTTACCAACAATTTGAGCCGCATGAAACAATCAAACAATTCCGATTAATCCCTGATGAATTCACGACCGAAAACGGATTGTTGACGCCAACGTTGAAAAAGAAACGCCGAGAGATAACTAAAACGTATGCTGAACAACTTACGGACATTTATTCGTAACTAGAACCCAGAATCGGTCGCCGAAGTTCTAATCGTATTCGCACATCACCTACTTCGACTCGACCGGTTTCAACTGGCGTGATTAGATACCGATTCAATCGCGTTCAAAGGTGACGGCGGCACCTTGTCCGAACCCGACACACAGCGTCGCAAGTCCTTGATCTGCGTCGCGTTTGTCCATTTCATGCAGCAACGTCACTGGCAACCGAGCTCCGCTCGCTCCCAACGGATGACCAAGAGCAATCGCACCCCCGTTCACATTAAATCTATCATGCGGCACCCCAAGTTCATCACGCGCATAGACTGTTTGACTGGCAAATGCTTCGTTCAATTCGACTAGATCAAACTCACTAATCGATTGGCCCGTTCGATCGAGTAATTCCTTCGTGGCTGGTACCGGCCCAATCCCCATTACCGTCGGATCGACCCCTACCACATGATGGTCCTCAACCGTCGCGAGCACCGGTAATCCATACTCCTCTGCGAAAGTTTTACTCGTGATCAATGTTGCTGCGGCACCATCACTAATTTGCGACGAATTTCCGGCCGTGACGACACCATCGTTCTTAAACACGGGTGGTAGCTCTCCGAGAGCTTCCAATGTTGTGTCTGGTCGAATCCCCTCATCGGTCGTTACCGTGCCGTCTTCAGTGTCTACAGGAACAATTTCATCATCAAATCGGCCTGACTCAGTCGCCTCATGCGCTCTTTTGTGACTTTCAAGCGAATATTCATCCATCGGTTTTCGTGACACACCGTATTCTTCTGCTACTTTCTCAGCTGTCATTCCCATTTGTAAACTCGCCACATCATACCGTTCATCTAATTCGGGATGCAATCCGTCACTGCCACCTCCCATTGGAACCCGAGTCATACTCTCAACGCCTCCCGCAATTACCGCCGACCGTTGACCGGCCCGAATAGCATTTGCAGCGCTCATGACGGCTTCCATGGACGAAGCACACCATCGATTAATCGTTGTCGCCGGAACGCTTTCACCGAGATCACTCAATAACGCGATAACCCGCGCGAGATTATTGTCTTGCTCGCCGCGTTGCTGCGCACACCCCCATAGCAAGTCATCAATCTCGCTTGCCTCCAAATCGGTCGTTGCTAACAAGTGATCAATCAGGGTTATTGATAAATCTTCACTCCGGATATCCGCAAATACACCATCGTTCCTGCCTTGCGGCGTCCGAACAGCTAGTGATACAACAGGGGTTTGTGGTTCAGGCATTATACTTAGAATTCACTGCCGATGCCAATAGTACCTCCGTTACCACCCCCTGCGTACCGGTCCATTTGACCACGGAAATAAAGCTATTCTAACCAATAGCTACGAATACCCTCCTGATCGTTATGCACAAACCCACCCCTGACCAAACAACACCAGCGTCACAACACCCTATCTTCGCGCGGCTTTACGACCCATTAACCGTCCTTCCGGAACGATACTTATTACAAGACTATCGGGAAGAACTAGCCCAGGACCTCCACGGTACCGTTCTCGAAATCGGAATTGGTACCGGCAGGATGATCCCGTTCTATCCCAGCGACAAGACTGATAGTCGGTATATCGGGATTGATCCCGACCCACACATGCTTACGCAAGCACAACGCCGTGCGCGCCAGCACAATGTACCAATCACCTTGCTTCGCGGCCAAATCGAATCCCTCCCGTTTCCTACTGACTCGATTACTACAGTCATTTCCACGTTCGTTCTTTGCTCTGTGCAGGATCCACAAGGGGCAGTACGTGAAATCAATCGAGTCTTAACTCCTACTGGTGAGTTCAGATTTATTGAGCACGTCCAAGCTACTGGCCTCCGGCGGGGGCTTCAATCGACACTTGCACCGCTGTGGCGGCAGATTGCTGGCGGTTGTCATCTAGACCGGGATACCGTATCGATCGTTCGATCAGCAGGTGAGTTCGAAGAACTCAGCTTAGAATCACTCGGGATCGGGATCACACCGATCAAACCAATTGTTCGTGGGATCTATCGATCACGCAGCTGATCCTAACGCCTCTTGGTGGCTCTTGGGTTGTTTTGTGGCGCGTTAGGGGTAGTTCTCAAATGTGATGCGTAGTGCGATGTTCTTATTGGCGTTCACCGAGTAGTTTTGTGAGAATGAGCACTGGGCCGCTATCTATTGTGGAGTTTTTACTTACTGCTCGGGCGTATACAGAGAATACGGAATTAGACGAGAATGATCTCCCACCCCGTATCCGTGGGGTATTCTGGAATAACGGGGAAATTGAACGACCGTTAGCAGCGACAGAAGATAATGTTCGACAGGCAACTGGAATAGAGGACCCTTGGGCTGAAGTATCTGATTTGATGTTTACTCAGCACGATCAATTCACGGAAGAGATAGCTCTCACCCAACCGGATCTCGCTGAAGATTGGTTCTTAGAACGCGCGGATGATTCCTTATTGATAACTAATCCAGCGCTTTCCTTTGTTTTCGAGGGCCGTGATGAGGTTTCCGTTTCGTACGAAGAAGCGCGAGACCAGAATCGTCCGATTCAGGCGGATCGGGCGTGGATTGACGGGTTGTTAGCTGAGTATTTCGATGAGGATGACGAGGAGATGCTTGATCTCGTCGATGTGAAAGCCCCGGAGGAAATCGAGATGACTCTGGATGATCTTGTACTTACGAGTGATCAAGAAAACGAAATCCGGAAAATCGGTAAAGCGATTGAGCATCGAGACTATCTCGCGGAGATTGGATTACGGGAAATCGGGAAATTATTGTTTGTTGGCCCGCCGGGGACCGGGAAAACGTCCGCGGCACGGGCGCTCGCTCACTCGCTTGATTTACCGTTCGTTGAAGTGAAATTATCGATGGTGACGAGTCAGTATTTGGGTGAGACGGCGAAAAACGTTGACAGAACGTTCGAGGTAGCGAAGCGATTGTCGCCGTGTATATTGTTCATGGATGAATTTGATAGCGTTGCGAAAACTCGGCGAAGCGATGAGCATGCTGCTCTTAAGCGAGCGGTGAACACGTTATTGAAGTCGATCGATGAGATCTCGTTGATTCGGGATGATGTGTTGTTGATTGGCGCAACGAATCATCCGGATCAGTTAGATGCAGCGGCGTGGCGTCGGTTCGACGAGATCGTGAATTTCCCGAAACCTGATCGGTCGATGCGCCGAGATATTTTCAAGTTGATTACGCGGACAATGGATATTGCGTCGTTCGATGGGGATGAGTTAGCGGCTGCGACGGAGGGATTGACTGGGAGTGACATTCGATTAGTGTTACGGGAAGCAGTGTTGGGGGCGTTAACGGAGGATCGACGGACGATTACTCAACAGGATTTGCTTGAAGCTATTGATGGGTTTGAGGAACGCGACAATTTGAAAAACATTGCGTCGATCGATGACGCTGATTCTGGGCATTCCCATGATCATTCCCATGGTAATGGTGAAGATGAGTCAGTGGAAACGGTTGCTGACTCCTCGTAGTATCACACGTAGTGATCCGTAGGTCTAGGGGTGGTTTGAAACCACTGGGTATTACGGTGATGGGTTTGATGGTAGGGCTGAGGTGGATTGTGTGCGTGTAACGTTACTTGGGACTGGTGATACGACGGGGACGCCGACAATTGGGTGTGATTGTGCGACGTGCGAACGGGCACGGCAGGATGGGATTGAGCGGTCCCGGTTTTCGGTTCATGTGCAGAACCATCGGACAAATGAATGTCTGTTGATTGATATGAGTCCAGATTTCCGGCATCAGTTTCTGACGCATCAAGAACCGCTGCCGGACGCGGTTATTATTACGCATATTCATTTTGATCATTTGGATGGCCTGGGGAATGCGTTCAGGTTGTTTAACGAGTTACCAGTGTATGGGGCGAATGAGACAGATCCTGAAACTGGGGAAAGTGTGGCTGAGACGATTAGGGAGAAGTATTATTACCTCAATCGGATTGAAGTGACTGGGGTTGAACCGTTTAGGCCTATTGAGATCTGTGGGTTCCAGGTGGAGTTCGTTCCAGTGGATCATCCGCCACTCGTGAGTTATGGGCTTGTGATCACTGATACGGAGCAGGGAGCGAAGCTCGTGGTGACTGGTGATACGAGTTATGCTATTAGTGATGAAGCCCGATCGGCATTTGCTTCGCCTGATTTGTTGTTGGCGGATGCGATTGTTCCGGCATCGGTATGTGAGAAACATCCAGCTGGTGGGAGTGATTATAGTCCCGACGGTGTACCGTATACGTTCGGGAATAAACACATGACTCGTGAAGGGGCGCTAGCGTTAGCGGAGGAACTGGGGGCGACGAATACTCGGCTTGTGCATATTGCGCATTATTATCCGGTGGATGAAGCGTATTGTTCGCCGTTAGCCGTTGATGGGGAACGAATCACGATCTAACGGTTCGATGTAACTCAATCAGGGGGATTCGAGGTTGAATGGAAGGCATTGAGGTTTGTTTGTTTCGTCGTGAGAGGTGGGGTTTGTGTCCATGGGCTCGTTGTTTCGCGGAACGTATCGAAAGGAACCTCTAGGGGCGAGTTTGTTTGGTGGTAGTGGGGGCAGTTCAGACCGCACGCCCGGCGTGGGTTAATGATACGGTTGTAGTGGCTGCAAAACGGAATGCCGTCGATGACATCTGCAGTTGATGGTTGTTCTTCGTTAGTACTAGATCGCTCGTGGGGTTTGATTTTGAGGGACTTGCAATCGCTCAATTCGAACGTCCGCCATCCTTTCCCGTAAACCCGTTCACCTAGGCGACGGCGCGCCCGGGATTTTTGGTCCGGTGTGACTGTATGGATATCGGTTCGGCCAGGGTGTTGTTCAAGTCGTTCGATACCAGCCGCCGAAACAGGGAGGCGGGTGGGTTCTCGAACAACAGTGATTTCGTTATTTGAGAATTCCCAGACGCCGACTTCATCAGGGATTCTATTGAGATGTGCGCCTGTGACATGGGTGTTCGTCGCAAGAATCACTTCGTCGACAACCCCGAGTGTTACATCGTTGCGTAACTGGGTTTTGAGGTCACCTGGTTGCCCGAGATCTGGTTTATTTTCGATTGCGCGGATCGAATCAATCCACGACGGATATCGAGATACTTGGCGAATATACGTTCGTCCGGCTCGACGAGTAGTTTCGAAAAATCCGATGGTGACAGCTTGTTCCATTGATTCGCGAGCATGCTCGGGATGAATATCGAGCGGGCGATACGCGTTTTTCCAGTACCGATACCGGCCCGGTCCGACGTTAGCTTCGATAGCAGTATCCGGGATTTCATTGTGCGTGATCTGTTTCCGCACGTCGAATTTCGAGGTCGGTGTGACTGTGATGATGTCTGCTATTCGGTGTCCAGGATTGATGACGCCGGTGCCAAGTTGTCGACCCACGAGTTGCCCGGTTGCTTCTAATTGCGCGCATAGCGTGATTTCAAACGCGAATTCGTCCACACAGGTAGTCATCGGAAGTCGTCTATAAAAACTTTCAACACCCGAGGACCTATCAAAGTGTAACTGATGGTGGCGGCCGAGCAAGAACAGTAGGTTTATCAGGCATTCAAGGCGAAAATCGATCAGTTACTGTTACGAGGGAAAAAGTGACGGAAGAACAACGACAACCAGAGGTGAACATCGGCCTCGTCGGGCACGTTGATCATGGGAAAACGACGCTTGTCGAGGCGTTGTCCGGCCAGTGGACGGATCAGCACTCAGAGGAAATGAAACGCGGGATATCAATTCGTCTCGGGTACGCTGACTCGTCGTTTTACCAATGTAGCGAGTGCGAGGGACCAGCGTCGTATACCGTCCAAGAGGCATGCCCTGAGCATGATGTGTCTGCCGAGTTCCTCCGGATGGTGTCATTCGTGGATGCGCCGGGTCACGAGACATTAATGGCGACAATGTTGGCGGGAGCGGCGATTATGGACGGGGCGATTCTGGTAGTGAGCGCGAATGAACCGGTGCCCCAACCACAAACTGAAGAGCACCTTATGGCGCTTGATATCATTGGGATCGAGAATATCGTGATTGTGCAAAACAAGATTGATCTCGTCGATCAGGACACGGCGCGTGACAATTACGAGGAGATCAAGGAATTTGTCGCTGGGACGGTTGCAGAGGATGCCCCGATTATTCCGATTAGCGCGCAGCAGAATGTGAATATTGACTATTTGATTGAAGCGATCCAGGAGTCAATTCCGACGCCGGAGCGGGATCCGGATGCGCCTGCGCAGTTGTATGTTGCGCGGAGTTTTGATATCAATAAACCGGGGACGACGTGGGAAGGACTCGTCGGTGGCGTTATCGGGGGGAGTCTTTCGCAGGGGAAACTCCATGTGGATGATCCGATTGAGATTGTGCCTGGTCGGGAAGTGGAGGAAGGCGGTCAATCGGAGTTTCAATCGATTGAGACTACCATTCGGTCGTTACAGGCCGGTGGGCAGGCTGTGACCGAAGCAACTCCTGGTGGGTTACTTGGTGCGGGGACCTCGTTGGATCCGACGTTAACAAAAGGAGACGGGCTTGCGGGGCAAGTTGCTGGTCCGCCGGGGAGTTTGCCGCCGGTTTGGGAGTCGTTCACGATGGAGGTTGATTTACTTGAACGTATCGTGGGTGACGTGGGTGATGTTGGGATTGAGGATATCAGTACTGGTGAACCGTTGATGTTGACTGTGGGGACCGCAACGACTGTTGGGGCGGTTTCGAGCGCGCGGTCGGATGAAGCCGAGGTGCAGTTGAAACGACCGGTGTGCGCGCCGGTTGGGGCGAAAATAGCGGTGAACCGACGGGTTGGTGCGCGGTGGCGGTTGATAGGTGTGGGGACTCTCGTGGAGTGAATGACAAAAGTTGTGCTAGATACGAATGCGTTAATGATGCCAGTGGAACTCGAAATTCGTGTGTTTGATGAATTGTCCCGGTTGCTCGGGAGTGTCGAGTTAGTGGTGCCAGCGCCGGTAGTGGCTGAATTGCGGTCGTTAGCGGGGTCCGGGGGGAGTATAGAGGCACGAGCGGCTCGGGTTGGACTGGATCTTGCTGGGGATCGGTGCTGTGAGATAGAAACGGAGGCCTCAACCGGTGACGCCTCAATACTAGAATTAGTTACGAGAGAAATGATTGATTATGTCGTGACGAATGACCGGGAGTTACGTGAACAAGTACTCGCAAGTGGGGTGCCGGTTATTGGTGTGCGGGGAGCGAATACACTCACGATCATGGAGCCATAAGTATGTATAAACGGGTAACACTCATTGATACGGTCGAAGTACCGCCCGAGAAACTCGGTAATGTGACCTCAGAGTTAGTGAAGAAGTTATTGCAGGAGAAACTGGAGGGTCGGATGGATGAAGAGGTAGGGTCGGTTGTGAGCGTGATTGACATTCATGATATTGGGGAGGGGGCGGTACTCCCGAATCGTCCGGGTGTGTATTATGAAGCGGAGTTTGACGCGATTACCTTCGATCCTGTGATGCAGGAAGTGGTTGATGGGACCGTGGTAGAGGTTGTTGAGTTTGGGGCGTTCGTGGGGATTGGCCCGATTGATGGGTTGTTGCATGTGTCACAGATTTCTGATGAGTATCTGAGTTTTGATGGAGAGAATCAACAATTGGTGAGCCGCGAGTCGAATCGTACGTTGGGTGTTGATGATGCGGTGCGGACGCGGATTGTGACGAAGAGTGTGGATGAGCGGAATCCTCGGGAGTCGAAGATTGGATTGACGGCGAAGCAACCGGGGCTCGGGAAGTATGGGTGGTTGCGTGAGGAACGCGAAGCAGCTGAGGCGATCGAATAATGGCGCGGCCGCGGTTAGTGTGTCGGGATTGTCATAGTGTCATTGAGGATGAGGATGCGGAGGCGTGTGATGTGTGCGGGTCCACGAGTTTGACGGAGGATTGGTCGGGGTACGTTATTATTTTACATCCGGAGGAGTCTGAGATTGCAGCGGAAATGGAAGTAACAGCGCCCGGGAAGTATGCGTTGAAGGTTCGATGACGGGTCGTGTGGTGGTTCGGTTACCCGAGGGATTACGGGGAGCGTTGAAAGATCCATTTGGCCCGGTGTATACGGACGCGGATGCATTACTCGCTGCTATTGATGGGCCGTTGGTAACAGTTGGGGATGTGGTGACGTTTCATATTGAGGCGGCGGGTCGGGAGCCGGATGTCATGGTGGTTGATGAGA
>CAZITY010000015.1:19368-49623 GCA_964542445.1 uncultured Halobacteriales archaeon
TCGGCTGTTGATGAATCGATTAAAAACGAGCTCGGGGAGCCGGATGTTGTGGTGGAGAATCCAGCAGCGACGTTGACTGAGGAGTTGCTTGTGGCGTTACGGGAGGCGATTGGATCGGTTGGCCCGACCCGTATTCTTGTTGAGGGCGAGGAGGATTTGGTTGCCTTGCCTGCTATTTTGCTTGTTCCTGTTGGGGGGAGTGTTGTGTATGGCCAGCCGGATGAAGGGATGGTGTTGGTATCGGTTGATGGGGCCATTCAATCGCGGATACGATCGATACTTGAACAGATGGACGGGGATCAGGATCGGTTGTTCGAGTTACTAGGGGCGTAACTTGGTTTGTGGTGGAGTGGGTGGTTCGAAATCCTTTTGCGTGTTTCAAAGGAAGCAGTTATTAACTGATCATGGAAATCACGTTACTCTCAGAGGAAGAAAACCCGATGTTGCATCGGACCGATGTGACGTTTCGGGTGAGTCATGTTGAAGCGACACCAGAACGATTAGCGGTCAGAGATAGTTTGGCGGCACGGTTGAATAAGGATGCAGATGAGGTTGTGATTCGCCGGTTGGATACGAAGTTCGGGATGCGGGAGACTATTGGGAAGGCGAAGGTCTATGAGTCACCGGATTTTGCGACGGATGTGGAGGCTGATTATATGTTGGAACGCAACAAGATTGGTGTTGAGTCGGCTAACGAGGAGGAAGCCCAGGCGGAGGAAGCGGAGTAACGCATGGCGCGTTATGAAATGTATACCGAGGACGGTGTGTCGGAGAAAGAGCGGTGTCCGCGGTGTGAGGATTCGTTTTTAGCGGAGCATGACGATCGGTTTCATTGTGGGAAGTGTAGTTATACTGAGTGGAAGTGACGTAGGGTTCGGGTAGTTGTGACTCGGGTGCTTGGTATTGAGGGGACAGCGTGGGCGGCCAGTGCAGCTATGTTTGATACTGAGACTGATGACGTTGTCCAGCGGAGTGAAGCGTATGAACCGTCATCGGGTGGGATTCATCCGAGGGAGGCAGCGGAACATATGCACGAGTATCTCCCACAGGTTATCGGGGATGTACTGTCGGAGTTGGATAACGGGATTGATGTAGTTGCGTTCTCCCGTGGCCCGGGGTTGGGGCCGTGCTTGCGTGTTTGTGGGACTGCGGCACGAACAATGGCGCTGTCTTTGGAGGTCCCATTAGTTGGGGTGAATCATATGGTGGCGCATTATGAGATCGGGCGGTTCCTCTCGGGGTTTGCGGCACCGGTTGGGTTGAATGCGAGTGGGGCGAACGCGCATGTTCTCGGGGTATACGGTGGTCGGTATCGGGTGTTAGGTGAGACGATGGATACCGGTGTAGGGAATGCGATTGATAAGTTTGCGCGGTCCGTTGGGTGGGGACACCCGGGGGGACCGAAGGTTGAGGAAGCGGCGGCAGATGGCGAGTTCGTGTCGTTGCCGTATGTAGTGAAGGGTATGGATTTTTCGTTCGCGGGGGTGTCGAGTGCGGCATCAGCGATGGTGGATGATGGTGTGGCGGTGGAAGATGTGTGTTGTGGGTTGCAAGAAACTGTTTTTGCGATGCTGACGGAGGTCGCTGAGCGAGCGTTATCGCTTACGGGATCTGATGAACTCATTCTGGGCGGGGGTGTGGGGCAGAATTCGCGGTTGCAAGAAATGATACGTGAGATGTGTCGGGTGCGAGATGCTGCGGTGTTTGTTCCGCCGGACCGGTTTCTGCGAGACAACGCCGGGATGATCGCTGTGCTTGGCGCGTTGATGTACGAGGCGGGGGATACCATTCCTGTGGATGCGTCGAGCGTGCGACCTGATTATCGGCCTGATCAGGTCGCGGTGTCGTGGCGTGACATATCAACTGACTGTGAGTCCGATTCTCGTAATGAGGAAGTACGGGGGGCGGAAGCGATTGTTCGGATGACGGGTGAGGCTGTTGAGAAGCGGCGGGTCCCGAAATCGTATCGGCATCCGTCGTTGGATTCGAAGTTGCGAACGGAGCGGACAGCGATCGAAGCCCGGTTGACGCAGGACGCTCGTCGCGTGGGGGTGCCGACGCCGGTGATTAAGGACATTGATGTAGCGGAGGATTGTATAGTGTTTTCTCGCGAGGGAGACCGGGATTTACGGGACGGGTTGTCCCACGAGGCGGTCCGTGATGTCGGTCGGTTTTTGGCTCGATTACATGAACATGGGATTGTGCATGGCGATCCATCGACCCGGAATATCCGGGTGAACAATAGTCCGGTATTGATTGATTTTGGGCTCGGGTATCATTCGTGGGATGTTGAGGATTTCGCGATGGACCTGCATGTGTTCAAACAGAGTCTCGCCGGTGCCACGGATCAGCTAGATGAGTATGGATCAGTACTCGAAGAGGCGTATGTAGCGATGGGGGATTCGGCGGTGCTTCGTCGGTTACGGGAGGTGGAGTCTCGGGGTCGATACAAACAGTCGACCTCGGATGCATCGGGTTGAGCATTGTGAGAACAAACTTATGCATAAGGCGTCTAGGGATAGGTGTATGGTAGAGAAACCGAAGTCAGGGACTTTGTTCGGTATTCCGTATAATTTTGATCGTCCGAGTATCAGTCGGTTGTTTTCGTCGTACTGGAAGCCCGGTAAGGGGATGTTAGTGGAGAAACCATTCGGTATTGGGTATACGTTGAATCTCGCAAACTGGCGGTCGTGGGTTGTGTTGGCGTTGGCGGGCGTGTTGTTGTGGAAGGAACGTCAGTCTGCTACCGAGACGTCAGATGAAGAACCGGTTGAAGTTCTTGTAGAGGAGTAGGTGTGTGCTTCGGTTTGTGACGACGAACGACGGGAAGGTTCGGGAAGCAAAACGGTATTTACGGGAGTATGATTCTGTTTCGCAGGTGGCGTTTGATTATCCTGAGATCCAGTGCGATTCGTTAGAACCGATTGTTGAGTATGGGGTTCGTGAAGCGTTTGCTGGGGTTGGTGCGGACGAGCCGGTGTTTATTGAGGATTCGGGGTTGTTTATCCGGCCGTTGGGTGGGTTCCCGGGGCCGTATTCGTCGTATGTGTATGACACCCTCGGAATCGAATGTGTCGCTGACCTTGTCTCGGGAGAAGCAGTGCCCCGGGCGTCGTTCAGGTCGGTTATTGGGTATTGTGATGGTGATTCGACGGAAGTATTCGTTGGGTCTGTACAGGGCCGGATTGTGTCCCCTCGAGGTTCTGGTGGGTTCGGGTACGATCCGATTTTTGAGCATAACGGTCAGACGTTCGCGGAAATGACGGTCGACGAGAAAAACGCGGTGTCCCATCGTGGACGGGCGCTTGCGACGTTTGCGTCGTGGTTGGCTGGCGAGCGCGGCGACCAAGTCGGTCCCATGTGAGTGTCTTCTAGACTGGACTAGGTGGAGGGCGGGCGGTCGGGACCGGGATATTCTGTGCCAGTGATGTGTTCGTACGCGGTTTTTGGATTGAAGAGCCGAACGAACGCCTCGGGGGATTTGACACTGGTCGGGCCGTGCGATTGGAGCGCCGCGCCGGTTTTTGCTGACGTCAATTTTGGGTTGTGACTCAGGACGTGTGCGGTGTTTCCCCGGATGGCGGTTGCGAGCGCTGGGTGATCGCTGGTGGGGTGATCCACAATTGTTGTGTGCTGACGGATTTTGTGCGCCCAGTGGTCAGCGAGTGTACTTGAGCTGAGTTGATCGATGAGAATTGTGGTTTGGTCGATGAGGATATCGCTGGCGAGGAGGGTGATCCACGAATGTGATCGGATCAGATCGAGCGCTGATCGGGCACTCGCGTCTAAGAAGAGGTCGGCCGCGAGAACATCGGCATCCGCAACGACCCGGGCGATATGATCATCCGTCATCGGTCTTCACGGATCGTTGCCAGCGTCGTCCGGATGTCTTGGAGTGAGACAGTGAATGATTCGGCTTGGTCGAACAACGAATCCCACGAGTCGGGATCCATACCCTCCTTCATACCTTGGTGTTCGCGATGCCGTGGGATGAATGTTCGTCCATCCGTCCCCACTGCAAGCTATCCGTCGGGCTAAAAAACAGTAAAACGCGAGTGTTTCGGGTGGAGCGGATAGCCGGTTACGCTGGGGCTTCGTTAATGAGTGTTTCCCGTACCTGGTCTACAACGTCGCGCGCTGCGATGATTGCCACGTTGTCGTTTGGTTCGACCTGTGTTCCGGGAAGCGGGATGGTCAGCGGATTGCGGTGGCGGCCGTGAGCGTAGATCCTGGCTTTCTCTGTCGGGAGATTAGATTCGAGATCGTTCACGCGGATCCCGATCATCGGCGAGTCTGGTGGGAGGGTCACCGTGAACAGCTGGAGTTCTTCGGTGAGATCGGCGATGAGATTAAAATTCCCCCCAAGTAGCGCGGTTTTTGCGCCGGTCGCGCCAAGCTGTTCCGGATACACGATCTCATCGACCTCCTCGGCGTACTTCTCGTATATGGCTTCGCGGTAGTCCTCATCGATCCGGAGGACGGTACGACAGTCGTATTCCGCACCGATCATACACGCAGCGAAATTCGTGTTAATATCCCCCGTGAGACCAGCGACGACTTCGGCACCATCGACCCCCGCAGATTCAATGACAGTCGCATCAGCACCGTCTCCATGGATGACGTCAAACCCGTATTTTTCGAGGCGATCGATTTTCTCCGAGGCTTGTTCGACGATTGTCACGGCGTAACCTTCTTCAACGAGCGTTCGCGCTGTCCGCAACCCCACGCGCCCGCCACCAACGATAATGAACGCCATTACTCGTGGATGGCGAGCGAGGCGTAAAAACAATTGGCCTTTGGTTACTGGTGCTTAGCATCTATCTCAGAACAAGTCGCCATCGCAAGCTTGAACCCAAGTCATGTACTCAGCAAACCTGATTATTAGTTTGGGTGTTTGTCCACTAATAAAACAATATGGTTCTAATAATTCTGGGATTCAAAATAAAAATGGGTGTTCATTGGTTTCCAGGAGCGTTTCGATGGGTTTAGTGAACCGCACGATCAACACGCTGCTAGATGGCTCTTGACAACAACGGCCTCCCGGACTTATTCCTTTCTCCTGCCGAACTTTCGCATACCCACGACCATATTTGTTCATTCATCTCATCGGTATATGACAACGCCGGCGTCGACAGCGTAGTTATCGGGCTATCAGGCGGGATTGACAGTTCCCTTACGGCCACTCTCGCCACTGACGCCCTCGGTCCCGCCCACGTCCACGGCCTCATCATGCCGAGTCAAGTCAACCCGGACACAAGCGCCTCCCACGCCGAAACCATCGCTACCAATCTCGGTATCACGTACGACACAATCGCGATCGAACCAATTGTGACCGCCTTCACGAATGCCTACGGCCCACCAGGTGTCGGCCAGGAAACCATTGGAAACATCCGCGTCAGAACCCGAGCCGTTCTCCTCTACTACGCAGCCAACCACCGCAATGCCTTGGTACTCGGCACCGGCAATCGATCTGAAGCTCTCGTCGGGTATTTCACGAAATACGGCGACGGCGCCGTCGACTGTCACCCAATTGGGAATCTCTACAAACACCAAGTCCGACAACTCGCCCGCCATCTCGACGTCCCCGACGATGTCATCGAGAAACCACCCTCCGCGGAACTCTGGGAAGACCACACGGACGAAGACGAACTCGGCCTAGCTTACGACAAAATTGACACAATACTCGCCCTCACTATTGACGGCCCCTACCCACCGAGCGCGGTGATTGAGCACCACGAAGCGATTAGCATGAGTGATGTTAAACGCGTCCACCAACTCTACGAACAATCCATCCATAAACGCCAACTTCCCCCCACACCAACTCCCCCAGACTATCCCCTAGACTAACTTACCGAATCGCCATTACACCACCGAGTTCCCAAAGGTCTTTGTCATTCCCAGAACTACTTTTGGCCAATGGACGAGGCCGTCCACGCCCGCGCCGCCGCCCACGACGCGATCGAAGACATCACACCCCGCGCGCTCCGGAACGCGATCGAATACCGACTTGAAAACGCAACCCTTACGCCCGCAGTTCTGACCCGGCTTAGCGCTCATGCCGCTCACAACACCTACGAACCCGCTGAACTCGACCAACGGACCGCCGGCGTTCAACTAATCTATAACGGCCTCCATCTCACTCGGCTCCTCGCCCGAACAAGCCCATGGGACACCACCCCCACCAATACTGCCGATATCGAAATCCTCGCCGCTGAAGTCCTTGTCGCCCGAGGCTTCTCCCTCCTCGCCAATACCGACGCCGCGCCTATCGCCGTCACCACCGTCCAAGCTTTCGGGCAACACGAAACCACCCGAACCCACAATCCAACGGCTGATCTCCCAGACTCCACCCTCGAAGCAAACATCTTTGAACTTGCCATTACCGCTGGCCTCAACGCCACCGGCACCGACCGCCCACCAGGAACCACCGAATTCGCCACCGACCTCGCCCGCTCATACAACAACGAACTCCCCACTGCCCCCGAACTCCTCAGCGACTCCGCCATCACCGCCCTCAAAGACCTCATCCAAGAACAATACTCCTCCACGACAACCGCCGAAACCGTCTGGGCCAGCACAATCACTGACCCATAACCACCATAATCAAAACCGTTAACCACAAACAACCAAAACCAACCACCGCGCCTGGGTAGCTTAGCGGTAAAGCGCGTCCTTGGTAAGGACGAGACCCCGGATTCAAATTCCGGCCTAGGCTCTCTTTCCTCTTTCAGTTTGATATTAACCAATTTGTGAATGTAACAAGGTATCGTGACGAGACAGTGCCGGCATAAACCGAATCAGACGAGACAAAAATTAGCTCACTCACCGATAGCCCGGCAGGAAAACGCCGTCAACAACATAGACTAAGTATCCCTCTCCTTGGGGATTACTGGATTTCGTTAGGATTGATCTTATGTGAGCCAGTTGATAGTCTCCTCGGTGTTTTTAACGGCGACTCCGATTCCTCGGAGTTCGTCTAGACCCCGGTCATATGTGCCTGAGGTGGCATCGGTGACGAACACGATGCGGTAATCGCGTTCACTGGCTTCGTATACGGTTGTCCGTGGACAGTTAGGAAAGTTACAGCCGCAGACAACAACTGTATCGATTGAGCGAGCAGAAAGGAACTCAGTTAAATTGGTTTGGTAAAATGCGCTCCACCGAGGTTTGTACATCACCCATTCACTCGGATTAATTTCCTGGAACTCACCGGTCAAGAGCCTATCAAAATCAAGTTTTGATTCGGTGTCAGGTTTGAGTTCGGAGACTAATTCAGCACCATTAGTATTTGGCTGTACAATCGCATCTCCTTTCTCTATTGCTTGGCGTCGACACAAATCTACATTCGAACCATTTTCCTGGTAAAGCCGGACAACGTGAACAATTGGGGTGTGTTCTGCGCGAAATGCTTCAACTAACCTCGCGATAGATGGAACGATCGAGGCTGTTCCCTTGATTTCTGCAGGCGCCCCCGGTTTTGTGAAATCGTTCTGCATGTCGACCGTGAGTAACACTGCGGAGTCTGAATTCGGGCGCGTGTACTCATTCATGAAACCAACATTAACTCAAATTTATATGAAACATACGGATACCCATTAATCACACTTCTGAATACGTATCAACAAGACGGGATGGAGGGCGGGTATCAGATGGTCTGCAACCAACTTGATTAGTCCTCTTCATCGATATCCATGAAGACGAATTAGCCGGTGGTCGATGTGCGAAACGCAGTTGCACAAACTACCGAAATAACTTACAACGTTTCAGAGAAATATCTCGACCGAGGAGATTCCAAAAAACTGGGGTAAGTTTTGGAAGAAGTGGAATCCACTATTAGCAGTAACGAGGTTGCAAGCGCGTTCAAAGGAGTGTTCCATCATTAAACGGTACCATTGGAGAACATTGAAAAACTTCAACAATCCATTACCGAACCAGGTGAGCTAACGGCTAATTCCTTACCGATCGATCGCCTCTAGCCGCCACTTTCGTACACGTTCATGGGCCTCCCAATTCACCAACTGATCCATCGCGAATGAGTGTTCTGTTATCCCGTCTTTAATGACGATGACTTCATCGAAGTCGAAGGTGGCAGTTCCCTGTCTAACTTCGATTTTGGTATCCGGATCTTCCCACTTCGCATGTACTTCTTCATGGTCGAGAACATCCTGCATGAGACTCACGACCGTTGGATATTCCTCGGTAATTTGCGCATCGAACTCTCCCGCTATTCTGTGTTCATCAAGAGCACGCTTAACGGCCATATCTGAAATTGCAGGCTCTGTTTGATAGAAAGTATTACACGATTTTTGTGACTATATCACTCTGATTGAGTACTCTCTTTTATCACTATTGTTTTCCATACTTCCATCACCCTCGGTGTTCCATAACTAGACAATAAGTAGGGATGGGAGACAACAAACACCATACCGACAAAGAGCCGTCGTCCGGAGAAATAACTTACAACAGTCACCCTATGGAGCACGATGAGACGACTGGAGCCATCGAAGACGGAATGAATCACGGAGGAGAGCGGCATTTCGGCCATGGTGACCAAGGTGGGCACGGCGGCATGCATGAAGGGCACGAGAAGATGTTCCGGCGTCGCTTCTTCGTTTCAACTGTTCTCTCAATTCCCGTTGTTTATTTCAGTGAATTCGTTCAGGATATCTTTGGATATACCGCCCTGTTGTTTCCGGGGGTCGACTGGATTATCCCCGCCTTCGCCGTGGTCATCTTTCTCTATGGCGGTGTGCCATTCCTTCGGATGGCGTTACCTGAACTCACAGACCGCTCGCCGGGGATGATGACGCTTATCTCGATGGCAATTACCGTCGCTTTTGTCTATAGCCTGGCGACTGTAACCGTCAAGTGGGGCGAGCCGTTCTTCTGGGAGCTCGTAACCCTGATTGATATTATGCTGCTCGGTCATTGGATCGAAATGCGGTCGGTCCGCCGAGCGTCGAGTGCTCTAGACGAACTGGCGAAGCTTATGCCTGACACTGCAGAACGGATCAGTGAATCCGGGGAGACGACGAAAGTTCCAGTCACTGAACTCGAAAAGGGTGACCTCGTCCTTGTCCGACCCGGCGCGAGTGTCCCAGCAGACGGCGTGGTAGAGGAAGGTGATTCGGACGTTAACGAGGCGATGATCACCGGCGAATCAAAACCGGTTTCGAAAGAACCCAGTGACGAAGTGATCGGTGGAACCGTAAATGGCGATGGCAGTCTCAGAGTCCGGATCAATGCGACTGGAGACGAAACAACACTTGCGGGTATTTTGCGGCTCGTTGAAGAAGCCCAACAGAGTAAATCGAACACGCAGGTTCTTGCCGATCGGGCAGCCGGTTGGTTATTCTATGTCGCCGTTGCCGCCGCAGCGATTACGGCCGTAGGTTGGACCTTGGCTACGACGTTTGACGCGGCGGTCATCGCCCGCGTTGTGACCGTCCTAGTTATCGCTTGTCCGCACGCGCTTGGCCTAGCAATCCCGCTCGTAGTCGCGATCAACACCTCACTAGCAGCGCGTAACGGGATGTTGGTTCGTGATCGAATCGCAATGGAGGACGCCCGGAACATGGATGTAATTATTTTCGATAAAACCGGGACGCTCACCGAAGGTGAGCACGGTGTGGTCGGGTTGGAAACCGTCAATGACATCGAAGAGAACGAGGCACTGTCACTCGCTGCTGCTGTTGAGGCTGACTCAGAACACATGATCGCGCGCGCGATCCGGGAGGCTGCAACGGAGCGAGGCGTTGCCGTTCCCGTGGCTGAGGATTTTGCGGCATTGAAAGGGCGGGGTGTCCGCGCGGTAGTTGATGGTGAAGAGGTACTCGTTGGGGGCCCGAATCTCCTGAGTCACATCGATAGCGAGGTATCGACAGCACTCCAGGGCTTTGTTGAGGAGGCGGGGAAGAACGCCCAGACGGTGGTTTACCTCGTCCGAGATAATGATATCGTCGCAGCGTTTGCGATGGCGGATGTCATTCGTGAAGAAAGTTATCGGGTCGTTGATGCACTACATGAACTTGGGATCGAAGTGGCGATGTTGACTGGCGACTCACTAAAGGTTGCGAATGCGGTGGCTGAAGAACTCGGTATTGACACGGTGTTTGCTGAGGTACTTCCCGAAGATAAGGATGAGAAGGTATGGGAACTGCAAGGCCAAGGAAATCTTGTGGGGATGGTTGGTGACGGGGTCAACGACGCCCCTGCGCTAACTCGCGCTGATATCGGGATTGCCATCGGGAGCGGTACCGACGTCGCGGTTCAATCGGCGGATGTCATTCTCGTGCAGAATAACCCGATGGATGTTGTCCGATTAGTGAAATTGAGCAAGGCGAGTTACCGGAAGATGCAAGAGAACATTGTCTGGGCGGCTGGATATAATGTCTTTGCTATCCCACTGGCTGCCGGAGTTCTCGCTCCTATTGGGATTCTTCTCTCACCCGCCGTGGGTGCATTATTTATGTCGCTCAGTACGGTAATCGTCGCCGTTAATGCGCAACTGCTTCGACGGACGGACCTCTCAGTACCGGGTTTCTAAGGCTTCTCGGCAGGTGGAGGATTTTAGGCTAGCGATTCGTACTGATCATGCTAGTGTCGGTCCGAAATCGAATAAACGGCTAACTGCACGGGGTAACGTGGCGTCGTATCGACAGTTCGTCTAACTGCTGCAATTGTGATTGAAACAGACTGACGGTGTACTCTCGATGTATTCAAGGGTGGAGTTGGCGCGTCAGTCGATGCCTGAGAATGGCCAGTAGTTATTATGGTATTGACCACTGGAATACCAGTATGGATACTGATCCGAGTTTTGAGGTAAAGGTACCGCCCGACGACAATCTCGGGAACACACTACTAGTTGGGCTTTCCCAACTGGGAATGGCAGGGCTTACTGCGGTTGATTATCTCGTCAGGCAACTTGATTCTGAGAAAATTGGTCATATTCAACCCAATGATTTCCCTGCTATAGCACCATTCCAAAACTGAGAATCGCGCCACCACACGCGACTATACACGATTCCTGATCCGGATCTATCCGTCCTCGTTGGTGAACTGTTCGTCCCGATTTGGGCGGCTCAATCATTCGCTAACGCGATCATGGAATGGGCTGCCTCCGGGACGGTTGAAGAGGTTGCGTTTCTCCATGGCGTTCCCTTCCCGCACGGCCCTGAAGAACACACTGTATTCCATGTTTCCACCCCAGCGATTCGGGACAACCGCCTGCAACACTCCGAGTTGGAGTCACTTGGCGGTGGTTTCCTCGACGGTGTTGTCGGAGAATTAGTCACTCGGAGCCTCGATGACGAATCGCCACCGGTTGGGGTGTTCATTACACCAATCCATCCACCTGGGCTGATATTGACGCGTCGATACTCTTGTTAGATGCTAACCAGGAAATCTATGATTTCACCGTTGATGGAGCTGAACTCAGACAGCAATCAGAAGAATTGAAGCAATATTATAGAGAACTAACTGATCGGATGCAATCGCTCGGCGATGCTGAACAATCAATGGCGAGTCGTGATTTCCCTGAAGACCGAATGTACATGTAATTGGTTTAGTCTCCTGGGAAACCATTTGATTTTATTTGATGAATATTACTCTTGCCGCATGTACTGGAGACTATTGGTTGGAGAACATCCTTGCACGTAAAATTTCGAAAGTTGTCTGGTCACCGTCTCGCTGCCACAGCAAGACCGTGGCAAAGTAGATATTGTCTCGTGTATGTTAAACAATCATCCGACCACTAACCGACTATGACTCAGGTCGTCAGTATAGGGAGTATTAACATCGATCGGACGAAGTACGTGGACGATTCGGGAATCAAGGAGTTGGCATCTCGGTATGATTGGTTCCCTGCTGCTGGACAAACGATCCGGAAAAGTGACATACCGAGCGAGTTTCCGATTGATTTTGATCATATTCGACATGGCGGGAAAGGTGCGAATCAAGCTGTGGCTTCTGTTAAAAGCGGTGGAGAGGTATCACTACTGGGGATGGTTGGGCCTGATCAAGCAGAGTTCGGGATTCTTGAATCTCTTACCACTAGTGGTGTCAATGTTTCTAACATCGGGAAATCGTCGGCTCCGACCGGCACCGCCTATATTTTTGTTACTCCATCAGGAGAGAATCGGATCATAATTAACCCAGGTGCAAACGCCATGATTGATACGGACTACCTGTTCACCCACTACGACAGGATTTGTTCGGCATCGTGTCTCTTGTTACAAAATGAGATCCCGGTTGAACCAGTAGCAATGCTACTCGATAAGCTAGCATCTGATTCGAGTCGGCCGCTAGTGATTCTCGATCCTGCCCCGGCAGCAGGTGCGGAAAGGCTCCTTCGGTGTGACGCGGTTGATTATCTCACGCCGAATGAAACCGAATACGAAGCCCTCGCTCCCTATCTAGACACGTTCAATGGGGTTGTGATCCGGAAACGTGGTGGTGACGCGGTCATTGTTGAGGCGGAGGAACGGTTTACCGTAACACCACCCAGTATTGATGTGGTTGATTCTACCGGGGCCGGAGATGTATTCAACGGGTTCCTGGCAACGCAGCTGGGCGCATCTGCCTCGCTGCCTGATGCAGTAGAAATCGCGACAATCGCTGGGTCACTTTCCACCCGTGAGGAAGGTGCACGCAATGGAATCCCATCACTCGAAGACGTACGGTCGTATCGATCTTCAACCAACGATTCTCTCTAAACACTCGTCAGTTCTCTGCTTGCCCCCATGGTCATAACCGGTCACATATTTTCCTCGCGACGATAATCGTTACTAATGAATGTCCGACCTGCGTCGTGAACTTGGCTTGTTCGAGGCTCTCGTGTATGGTGTTGGATTGATTTTAGGTGCTGGTATATACGCGATTCTCGGTGAAGCTGCTGGTGTCACTGGGGGATCTATTGTGATCTCGTTTGTTCTCGCCGCGCTCATCGCGTCAATGACGGGATTGAGTTACGCCGAATTAGCATCGATATTTCCGAAAGCAGAAGGCGATTATATTTTTGTTAACGAAGCCTTTGACCGAGAATTATTCTCTGACATCACGGCGTTCGGCCGTTTATCCATGGGAGTTATCTCATCTGCAGCAGTCGCACTCGCGTTTTCTGGATATCTATCAAGCTTCATTGATGCCCCGGCCATTCCGATTGCGATTCTCCTCGTTGGGTTGATGGCTGTGGTGAACTACTGGGGTATTGAATTTTCAACGAAAATAAACATACTCTTCACAGCGATTGAAGTGGCCGGGTTATTGATCATCATTTGGATCGCTGGCGGCTCGTTGGGTACTGCCGAAGTTCTTCACGCACCGAATGGAACTTTCGGTATTGTGCACGCGGCGTTCTTGATCTTCTTCGCATATCTTGGGTTTGGATCGATCGTGAATTTGTCGGAAGAAACTGATACAGCATCGATTACCATCCCTCGGGCAATTATCCTCTCCATTGCTATCACAACCTTCCTTTATGTTCTCGTTGGACTATCGGCGGTTGCATTGGTAGACTGGGAAGTATTGGGACAATCTTCCTCTCCTTTAGCGCTGGTTGCCCGAGCTGGTTGGGGGTCTTTCGGCGCTTCTTTGCTTGGCGTAATCGCGCTTTTCTCGACAATGAACACGGTCCTGATCCTACAAATCTCTACCTCTCGATTATTATATGGTGTTTCGAAAATTGAATATCACGTGTTCCCGAAAGTACTTTCACGCATACATCATTCTCGACAAACACCTCATTATGCGGTGTTGGTAGTTGGAGTCTGTACGATTCCGTTCATTTTCCTGGGTGACATCGGGATCGTAGCCGGACTCGCCAATTTCATGTTACTCGTGGTATTCGTTCTCGTCAACGCTGCGTTACTAAAACTCCGTTATACCCGACCGGAACTAACGCGGGGGTTCCGGGCACCACTAAATATTGGGCAACTCTCACTTACGGCCGTCGGTGGATTGGTTACAAGCCTTGGATTGATCGTGTTCTATCTCTTTACGTGGTAGTGCGTCTATTTTTTGTGAGAAGGAGACGTTCCTCTTTGAACCACTGGATTGTGGCCACCGCTATTCTTTTCGTTTCCGTTCTTACTCCTAACTAGTGTCGGGAATATCACGAAACACGGGATTTAGGCCCCGTTGAATCGGTAGAGTGAGGTAATGTATGGAAGGCGGTTGAACATCCAGTATGCGACAGGGAGACCGATAATTGTAATCGTGAGAAACGCTGCGAGATTGGCCCAGAGCAGACTTACCCACCACCCGATAAAAACAAAGTAGACTGCTCGTATCGCGAGCGATGGTTGTTCGCCCGTCGACCTCTCATCATTGAGAGAACCGGGTTCTTTGAGCGTTAATACGGTTGGAACAAGATTGATGAGTTTGATACCAAGTGGGAGTAGAATAACTGTCGCATTGAGGAACCACGCTACATTGATGACGAGCGGGGTAGCCCACCAACCGATCACCACAAACCAAAGCGCACGAATCAGGAGTGAGCGTTCAGTCATCAAGAAATCATACTGATTACGCAGATACGTGTGGTGAATTTACAATCAATCAGGCGAACTCTCATCATACTTGGGTATTGGTGATTGTTGCGGGTTAGTGTTCTGCTATTCAGGCAATGGGCAACGCTGTTTGTTGGGGAGAGGGACCAGTAGAATTATTGTGTTGTGATTTGACGTCGGGACATGTTCCCGGAATTTTCGCTCCACGATTGGCTTCAAGATATTAAAGCGAATACGCAGTATGACTTAACGAACAGTGGTCTCGCCCGGTATGATTATCACAATTACCCGGGTGTGATCCCCCCACTTCTCCGTGATTTACCCGAGCCCACACAAGAAACGACCGTCGAAGCAGAACTAGCTACCGAATATGACATCGATAAAACGAATATTGTAGTAACATGCCGATGTCAACACGCAAATTTTATCGCTGTCGCCACTGCTCGCGACATTGCAGAAACCACAAATGGATCATTATTGGTTGAATCACCGACGTACAACCCCCTTTTTAAAACTCCTCGGGGACTCGGATTACAGGTCAATACATTTCATCGCTCTAAAGAAAATGAATTCAAAATCGATCCCAATGCTCTCCGCGATGCGTTGACTCCTGATACGGTCGGGATCATGATCACCAATCGGCACAACCCGACCGGGCAAGTGACAGATAGAGCGACTCTCGCCAAACTCGCTGATATTGCTGAAGCGAACGATGCCTACCTCATTGTTGACGAGGTCTACGCTCCGTTCTTCCTCAATCCGCCATCATCTAGCCCGACGCCGTTCGGCGGCATTACTGCAGCCGGGCTCCCAAATACAGTTGTTACTAATTCGATGACGAAGTTCTTCGGGCTCTACGATATCAGCCTCGGATGGATCATCGCTGACAAACGGTTCGCGAATAAAGCAAACGCAATTGAACGACACACGAATGCCGTCGCGAAACCAAGCCGAGAACTGGCTAAACACGCTTTTGCAAATAAATCTGCACTCATAGAACAGTCTCGCGAAATGCTCGAAACGCGCACATCGAAACTCCAGTCGTTCCTCAATGCCACACCTTCCCTTACCGGGACCGCAGTCTCGCCTGGTGTCTTAGCTTTCGTTAGGCACAACACACTCAACGGCTCGGAATTTGTGGAAAACGCGAGAAATAACGGGATTGCCCTTCAACCGGGCCGGTTCTTCAGTCCCGCAAACGACTACGAGGATTACTTTCGAATCGCGGTCGGCCGAGCAGACCCACATCTCTCAACGGGACTTGATGCACTCCAATCTCTCAGTGCCGACCTTGCTGAATAACTCCCCTGATACCCCTCGGAGAATTTCTGCTATCACTGAGATTTGTCCACACGAATAAGCCATTCAATGTGGGTTCTCAAATCCCTCAACATCGGGTAACTACCACGACACCTCGACGACCAAAACATAAGTCTGTCTTGCGTTTGACTAACCTGGCTTTGGTTTTATAAGCTGAACTTGCGATTACCGCATATGGATCTTCTTCTAACCGCGGATATTCATCTTTCTGCAACCCACCCTGAACGACTCGCTGCCCTAGAGGAAATCGTTCGGTTCGCTAATACAGAAAACGTGTCGTATGTGCTAATTGCGGGCGATATGTTCGATGCAGATCTTGAGGTCGAAACTATAAAACCCCGGATCAGAAATTTATTCTCTGGAAATTCATTTCAGGTGTTCGTTATTCCGGGGAATCACGACGAACGTGCGTTCCGAGAAGAGGATTATTTTGGTGATGATATTGAGGTACTAGCAACTCGACCGCTCCAGACACTCGAACTTGGTGGGGTCAATTTAGTTGCAGTTCCCTTCGTCAAACGTGGATTTGATGATTTAGTCGATGCGGTAAATGACGCTCGAATTGAGGAGAAACTCAACGTTCTCCTCATCCACGGGACACTATCAACAACGGAGGGAAAAGGATCAGGCGATGAAGCCCGGTACTTACCGTTCACGCCAGAGCAATTAGTGGCGTCGGGTATGGATTACGTGTTTGCGGGCCATATCCACTCATCTCCTATTCGGCAATCCTTTGGGACTGACGACTGCGTCTTTGTCTATCCAGGATCACCAGTATCAATAACTCGGAATGAAACCGGCCGACGGGGAGCCTGGTTGTTTAATACCGATACGGAATCGTTCCGAAATATCCCGCTTGATTCTCATTATTACGTTCATGAATCCATTGACCTAATCCCCGGGGAAGCCCCATCGAAACTAGACGCACTTAGTGAACGGTTAGCGAAAACTGATCTCGCGAATGCTACTATCCTCGTTGAACCAACTGGATTTATCGAGATCCCTGAAGCAGAGTTTTTTGAATCACTCGAAACGATACTAGCCGATTCCACTGCTACTGATTACCACATTGATCGAAGTGGCGTACAGAGTGCCAAGACGATACTCGAATCAGGACTGTATCAAGAATTTAATGACAAACTCACCCAGAAAGCCGACGTTGATGCACGAGCGGTTCGCCGGATAACATTACGAGCGTTATCACAGGAGGCACGAGAATAACGATGCGGATTTCGCGCGTCAAGATTGATAACTACGGTCCGCTTCGCGACAAATACTGGGATCTCGACCCCGGAATGACGTTGTTTTACGGGCCGAACGAATCCGGGAAGACGCTCGTAGTTGAATCAATACTCAAACTGCTCCTCAACGGACAAACCAGCGAAATAGCTGGCATCGACAGAGTGACCAGTAACCCGGCCGGATTCCTCGTCGTTGAAACGGACACTGGCGCCATCCAACTCCCAGACGCAGACTTTACGGATCTATTTCCGGACGGGACCACTCGAGCTGATATCCGAAATGCGTTCGTGATCCGGGATTATGATCTTCGCTTGCCTGATCGGCGTCGGGACTTTGGTCACACCTCGTATTATCGAGATGTCACAGATCGATTACTCGGCGCACAGACACAGAAAATAGACGCTGTCAAGGAACACATCGCTGAGATCGGGCACCTCGCCAACAAGGACAGTGCGCGCCTCATGAATCGCTCCCCAGTAAAACTAAAAGATCGGTATCAGGCTGCCCAATCCGTAGTTGCCGAGCTTGAATCATATCTAGATCAATGCCAACAAGAGAATGTGATCGGAATGGTCCGCGAGCGCAGAGCGAAGGCATCGGCACTCGCGAGAACCCGGGAGGACATCAAGGAGCTAGAAGCGGCAAAACAGCAACAGCAGCTCGACACTGGGCGGTCGTTGGTCCAACAACTCGAAACGATAGAAGCGCAGATCAGCGCTCACGACGAACGAGAAGCGGAGATTACTGAGTACAAAGAGTTGCGCCACCAAATTGATTCGTTCCGAGACGGAACTGCCAACGAAGAACCAAGTCCCCAGTCATATTTGTATGGCATAGCAGTTTCGAGTGTCCTGTTTCTCATGACACTAGTTGTTGCGGTTGTCAGTCCCTTGTCTGGTATGAGCTTGATCGCTGGGGCGGTACTACTCATCATATTGTATCTTGGGTATCAATATTATGACGCACGCCGCCGACTCGGGGAACGATATAAATTGGTCCAAGCGGCCAATTATCGAGGGGTCCCGGGTGATGATCTTCCCAGTGTATACCAGGAACTTGAATCACGAATTAATGAATACGAAGCGGAACGTGAACAGTTATCGAACGAACGATCAGAAACAATCGGGAAATTAAAAGGCGTTTTCAACGCAGCGCATGCGTCACTAGAGGACTGGACGGACGAGCTGGCGTCGTTCGCGGAACAGGTGCCAAGTGTTGATCGTTCCTTTGATCCAGCGGAACTTGATGAATTACACCAGAAAGAGTCCTCTCTCCGCGAATCAATTGAATCGATCCGGAAAGACCTCCAGGAACACACCGATCGGTTGAGGGACCTTGATCGGGAATTACAGGAGATTCGACCGGAAGAATATCTTCAGGAGATCGAGTCCATTCGAGTACAGAGTGTTGCAGATTTACGCGACGCGATTGATTGCCTCCAGCAATTCATGACTGAAATTGAGACGAACCGAGAGCACGCACTCGTCGCTATCGAGATTTTTGATGGCCTCGAGGAGGAGGAAGAACAAGCAATCAATCAATTGTTCGACGGAGATTCATTTCTAGTTTCCTCCTTCGAAGATGTAACGAACGGGACGTACACCGATGTTTGGTTCGATGAAGAAATGGGGATTCGAGTTACCCGGGCAGACGACCGAGAGGTATCGCCGTTTGAACTGAGCCAGGGGACGTATGATTTGTTATATCTCACGATTCGATTAACCTTAGCGACAAAATTACTCGATGATGAACCAGGGTTTCTATTGCTGGACGATGCGTTCGTTCACTCTGATGCGACTCGTGTTGCTCGAGAGGCCGCGATTCTCGAGGACCTTGCTGCCAATGGATGGCAAATCATGTATTTTTCGTTTCGTAAAGCGATCCGAGATGCGATTGCGGCATCGGATACGGGTTCGGTCATTGCACTTGATGCGTTATCATTCCACACGTAAGCAGGGACTGCATATTTCCACTAGTCAAATCCAAGATTACTTTCTGGGCGTCTTCTGATAATATTGATAGGTAATTACGGTTTAGCAATAACATGGTGAACCAGGAGTCATGGCTGTCGCACCAGGAACCATTATACAACCAAGATGAACTAGAACGTCAGCTAGCGAGGGCCGAATTAGACGCTGTGATAGCTCGTTCAGGCCGGAACGTCTCGTATTTATCCGGAATGCGACTACCCGGCACATTAGCTCGACATCAAGATTTTGTATGGAGTCCCAGGCCTGCGATGGTGGTTTGGCCTCGGGATGGAGATCCAACAATAATAGTGAGTGAAATTGGACGTGGGTTAGCGAATGAATCAAGCTGGATAGACGACGTCCGTGTTTACGCGGAATACACCGAGTCGCCGTGGGAGGTCTGCATAGATGAATTGACTGCGATGGGAATTGACGATGGTCGTATCGGAGTTGAACGCCAGGAACTAACGGTTGACCAGTGGCAGGAACTTAATGCTGGTCTTCAATCCGGGAATCTCATTGATTGTACGGCGGTACTAAATCGTGTACGGAATATTAAAACCCCTAGTGAAATTGAGCTCATGCAAGAAGCGGTAACCGTGCAAGATCAAGCCCATATCGAGGTTTTTGGGAATGCAACTCCTGGGGATTCTGAAAAGGAACTCCATGCTCGAATGATCGAATTCATGGTTAGAGAGGGAGCAGAATGGGCACACGGAATGCTCCAATCGAATAACCAAATGATCAAGTATGGTGGCGAAGGACCCGTTCCGATTACTGCAGGAGATCTCGTGAAAACTGATTACGTGTCCTATCACCGTGGATATGCAGCGAATCTCTCCCGGATGTTCGTCATGGGGTCACCAACCAAAGCACAACAAGATACCTACGCGGAGTTATGTACGATACATCAGGAACTCATTGAGGAGACGATGCACCCGGGAGTCGAAGCGCAAGAGGTGTGGAGGGGGTTACGGGATAAAGCCCATGAACATGGGTATGATTCAGTCGGGGGGCTTGCTGGACATAGTACTGGTGTCTGGTGGCATCAGGAAGAACCAATTTTCCGACCGGGAGAAACTACGACACTGAAGCCGGGAATGGTTGTCTGTCTGGAACCAATTCTCGATGGATATTGGCATCTCCAGGACCAAATATTAATCACTGAAGACGGCCCAAAAATTTTATCTGATACATTTGATCGTGGAGAATTGTTCCTTATGGGGACCTGATCCCGATTGGATCCAGATATTTCAGTTCTATCAACCCGCGAAACTCTGGTATCCTGATATTATTTTAATTGATTCAGAGTATCTCGCTTATATTATTCCTCCTTGAATAAGTTCAACCGTTGCGGGTTTCTACGCTTGTTTGAAACTCTTGGCGAATACTATTAATTGCCTAATCGATGTGTCGTCCCGGTCACTCGGTTCACCACTCATTATAACAATACAGCAATGCGTAATGGATATCAAACATTAATAAATCGAGTATATTAATCCCTTACAGCTCCCAAGAACCAAAATAACTTCTGGAAATAGTAACTCAATTCGCACTTATGGGGCTCTCCCCACGCGTTTATTTATCCGTATGTCATCAAAGAGCGGACTCTGAAACACACAATGGTTTTTTCCTTACAATCCACACGATACGGTATTCCCACAACAATTACTGACCAAACCAAAAACCCATCATACTCCTATGCAGTTTGAATTCCTCTGGCGACCGGTCGAAGCATTTCTAGTCTCGTTTCCCTTTGATCCCGTTTACCTTCGAAGCATTATACGGGTCTCCCTAACCGTAAGCATTACTGCCGTCATCCTCAGCACCATCGCCAGTGTCCCCATTGCGCTGGTTGTCGCATTCACCGATTTCCCCGGGAAACGATTCGTCACCTCCATCATTAACACGGGTATGGGCTTCCCCAGCGTTGTCGTTGGGCTCGTGGTACTCTTTGCGGTCTCTAATCAAGGACCACTCGGCCAGTTGAACCTCGTCTTCACACAAACGGCCATGATAATGTCCCAGTTTGTGCTCGCCACTCCAGTCATTACTGCAATTAGTCTTGCTGCGATTACTGGCGTGGATGATGCCCTCCGTAATGCTGCGCACGTCCTCGGTGGTACTCGCCTCGACACTGCCGTTGTAGTAATCAAAGAAGCCCGATACGGAATTGCAACGGCTGTTCTCGCGGGATTCGGTCGTGCTATCAGTGAAGTCGGATCAGTCCTCATCGTCGGTGGGAACATCACTGGGCCAGACGGAGTCTCAAAAACACGAACTCTCACAACGGCGATTCAACTCGAAGCGCGCCAAGGCCGATACGAAACGGCCATGATCCTGGGAACTGTCTTGATTGTTCTCGTTCTCATTGTGAATGCAATCGTCGTTCGGATCGGTGACTACCGGGGGTATCCATGAAACTCAACGCGCACAATATCGGGGTTTCCTTTGGGTCTACCAATATTTTCTCGGACGTGTCACTCACGGCTGAACCAGGCGAAACACTGGTAGTAATCGGCCCGTCGGGTGTCGGAAAAACCACGTTACTCCGGTTATTAGCTCTTGCATTTCCACCCGACGCCGGTACGATTGAAATCGACCGAACGGCGGCATGGGATGAAACTGAGGACGCCCGGTTAGCCCTCCGCCGTCGAATCGGCATGGTATTCCAGGAACCAAGCCTCTTTACTACGTCAGTCGCGAGGAATGTAGAATACGGGTTACGTGTTAGACGCTCCTGGACCAATCGCTTCCGCGACGAAATTAGTGCGCTGACGCAGACAAAATCAATTCCATCTTCCGTCACCGAATCACTCGAATTGGTCGGACTTGAAGACCACCTCACCCAATCTGCCTCATCTTTATCCGGAGGTGAAGCCCAACGGGTTGCATTCGCCCGCGCGATCGCCTACGAACCCGATGCGTTATTACTCGATGAACCGGCATCGAATCTCGATCCACAGAACACCGCAGTAATCGAAAACGCAATCGATACTGCCAGCGAACGAGGACTCGGTGTTGTTGTGGCGACACACGATATGCATCAAGCGAAACGAATCGGGGATAAAATCGCAATGTTTCTCGAGCGAGAAATTGTCGAAACCGGCCCGCCGGACGTGATATTTGACTCACCCCACGATGAACGCACACGGAAATTCATCGAAGGCGAACTCATCTACTAAATCACTCAATTCCAGAGCTGCTCGTCAATGGAGCAACAGTTATTCATCACAATAATCGATTGACAAATAACAGTCAGGTCTAGGCGTGAATTGACGGGGACGTTAAGGATCTTGTTTGGATACTGGCGGTGCTTTCATTGCGATCAATACACCCAACATTCCACCACCTCCACCGATAATTGCGGCGCCAATGCCAGCTAAATGTATCGCTGACGGCAACCCCACAACCGGTGTCATCACAGCAAGAACCCCACCGAACAACACTGGCGTAACAGTCCCGGTAAACCGCCCGCCGGTGGCCCCAATACTCACAATACCTGCGCGAAGGTCCGCTGGGGAAAACTCAGTGAGTAAACTCCGATACATCGTGATAGAAAGCCCAGATCCAAACGCGCCAATTACTGTTCCGATCCCAGTAATGTACAGTTGGGGCGAAAACACCACAATGAGCATCCCGAATCCGAGACAAAAGTGTGAGACAAATAATGCTGGGTATCGTGTTCGAATCATCTGTGTGATCCGACCACCCTGACTCGCACCGAGAGCCGATATTATACTCCACACCGCATATAACACGCCGGCTTGTGCTGGAGTTCCATTCAACAACCGTACCACAATAATCGAAATATACGTGACGAAACTAATCCGAACCACATTCGGGAGCGTCCGCGATACGACTGTCGCTCCAACCCGGTGTTGACGGACAAGTGCGAATAACCGTCGTCGATACAAATCTTGGCCGCCATCAGTCGCCACAGGCCCCGTCGATGCTGATGGTTCTTCAAAGTAGATATAAACAAGAAGCGCCACAGGGAGGGCGGTTGCGTAAATGTAGAACGGGTAGTACCAGGCGACAGTCACCAACACCCCTGAAACGAGTGAAATTACACCACCGAATCCAGCGGTGCCCATCAATCGAAGTCCCTGTGCCGTTGTCTCTTTTGACCCTGAATATACATCTCCAAGGCTCGTTACAATAATCGGGACTAATCCAGCCCATCCGATACCTTGTACTAAGCGTAATCCTAACGCAACAGTAAAACTCGTCGTGAATGCAATTAAAGTGCCGGCTACTCCATAAATCACGAGTGACGGAACGAGTACTGATTTTCGACCATATTTATCCGCGAGAAACCCAGTGAGTGGGACAATCACTACTGACGGCACCCAGAAGAACGACATCATCAAACCGATATCAGCTGCGCTCGCATCGAGCGGCAAAATCAACGAATCGAGTATCGGCGACAGTAATCCATTGCCGAGTGGGATAACGAGAGCGATGAGAAACAACATCCGGAAAGTTCGCTCTCGGACAACCGCTGCGTCTTCACCAAACAATATCCGAAGTGGCGACACGTTCTTAAAATGCCTCGATTACGGCCGATACCTTAAAGGGACGGAATTGTGATCACGATTACGACAATCAATTTGAGGCGCTGCGGCCCCGTTAACCCGGTGAGCCTGCAGTTTCCGTCGGTTCGTCAGATAACAAAGGGGACAATTCTTCTTGATAGCAGTCTCGGCAAATATAGTAATCAATGATCCCAGATTCCGCTGTGCGCGTGTGAATCAAGAGATGAATCGTATCACTAAACGGAACATCGTTACCACAAACTGGACAAGACTCACTCGACATGTTCCTTCAGTGTGCTCTACGATGACGAACCACATAGTCTTCCCCGTCCAGTTCACACCTGACAAGGAATGACAGGTACACACCACTCATTTCCATCCACCACAATCAACACCCTGTATCACATCCGATCCTAACCGAATTGCAGTGTGTTCTTCCGGTTCCAGCAGAAGAATACCATATGGACGAAATTGATGTCGTTACACTCGATTCACTCGAGCTAGACGATCCCGTGTTGATCGAGGGCCTCCCTGGAGTCGGCTTCGTCGGGAAACTCGCAGTCGACCACTTACTCGAAGAACTCGACACCACCCCCCTCAAATGTATATATTCAGAACACCTTCCACCGGCTGTTTCGGTTGACGACACTGGAATCGCCACCCTAACCTCTCTTACTCTCAATGTCATTCAAGCTGGAAATCGCGATCTTGTCCTCCTGAGCGGGGACAGTCAAGCGCAAGGGACAATCGGACAGTATCGGCTTGCCAATCGAGTGCTCGACATCGCCGAGTCACTTGGCATCTCGGAAATCCTTACACTCGGTGGATTCGGCACTGGTGGACAAATTGAAGACTATTACGTTGTCGGCGCAGTTTCCGAAGGTAACGACCAGCTTCAGACCGAATTAAAAGACGCCGGTGTCAGCTTTGAACGCGATGAAGTTCCAGGTAATATCGTTGGCATGAGCGGGGTCCTCCTCGGCCTCGGGGGAAACCGTGATTTACAAACCGCGAGTCTCCTCGGGATTACTCCAGGCTATTATGTTGACCCGATGAGTGCACGCGTTGTCCTCGAAATACTCAGTGAGAGGTATGGTTTCACCGTGAGCTTTGAGTCACTCGACGAACAAGCCGAAGAGATACAGGAACTCCTCGAACAACTCCAAGAATCGCAACCCCAAGAGCAATCCCAAAGTCAAAGCGACGAGAACCTCCGATATTTCGGTTAATCCCTCACTCCCTATTTTCCCAACCCAAAAGAAAACACGAGAACTCCCCTAAGCATCCTCGTTCGTCGAATACGAAGCAATCTTTGCCAGACTCCTGCGCAATCCACATATACCTAAGCCAACGGAGCGCGTACCAGAATCAATATGACTCACCCTGTCAAATTTAACGAGATTGAATCAGTATACCGCGAATTTGAGTTCCCGATTTCACGAGCACGGTTACTCGATGAATGTGGTAACACCACAATCCAACTTGCAGACGGAACGATCGACTTCGAATCCGTCATACACGACTCGAATACTGCTACGTACTCCTCACCGGACGACATCACAAGTGAACTCATGAATCTATTACCCCGAAATGCAGTTGGCGAACCGTTCCAATCCGACGGTGACGCGTGATCCCAAACTCCTTCGCATCTCACCGCAAAACTCACGGATGCTGTTCACAACCCACAGTATCACGCTTACCCCTCGAATAACTTCTCTCGGATCGGAAACACTGTATCACTCCAACCGCTAAACATCATACCTAGAATTCACAGCGAAACCCCACTACCATGCCGAATGACTCTCCAGCCGGCGATCGGGAAGAACCAATTGGCGAACCCGTGGTTCGCGGAGACCCAGCGATCACTGGTACCCACGCGGAAGACGCTATCCGGTTTGACCCGACTGATCCAGAGAGCCTCGAACTTGCCGTTACCATCGTCCGTGAATTTGCTTCCGATCCTCACGGCCCACCTGATCACTTATCCATGCTCCGTGGCGCCGCTGCCTGCGCGGCATTGGTTCGCGGAACCGGATCCTACAAAGCCGCCTCGGCCCGTATAGGTGACGAAGTCACCGTTTCATTCTTACGAAAATGGGCGCGAGTACACGACTTACCCATCGAAATCAGGCGATACATCGCTCAAGGCGATATCCCTCCATCAGCCGCAAAAGAACTCGCTCGGCTCCCCGGATCAGAACGCTATGTTATCGCCTGGACCATTCTCGACCACGATATTACTGTCGATGAAGTCCGACGAATCGTTACCCGGATCAACAATGGTAAATCAGTTGAATCCGCCCTCGAAGTCATGGATATCACACCAGGCTCCTTTACGGTTCAACTCCCGCTTCCCGTATATCGGGAGTTCCGCCGACATATAGGTATCCAAAACGAAACCACCGATCACGTCGTTACTTCACTTCTCGAAGAATGGATTCAAACTCAAGCACCTGATACACTACCGAATCAGGATTAAGAATTCGATAACCGATTACGGACTTCCGCAGCTAGCTCCTCATCCTCTTCTGCTAACCGGTTGAGAAACGCTTCCTCGATCTCCGTGTCCACTATCTTAGAAGCATCATTTTCGACTTGCCGCTGTATCTCATCAGTCACCTGTTCTTCTGCTTTCGCGGAAACTTCAGCCTCAACTTGTTCCGGCACTTGTTCTTGAACCTTTTCTGCCACCTGAGCTTCGGCCTCCGATGGTACTTTCCGCGCGATTTCATCAGCAACGTGCTCTTCGGCTTCTTTAGGCACCCGATCCGCCACTTGTTCCCTAACCTCTTTTGCCACCCGTTCTTCTGCTTCCGCCGGGACCTGTTCTTGCACTTCCTCCGCCACCTGTTCTTCCGCCTCTTCAGCTACTTGGTCTTCCAAAATCTGTTCGTACACCGTCATATTTTCCCAGACCCTGAAGAAATACCCTAAAATAATCCCTCCCTGAAACGCCGCGACACGACCATCCATATCGACAAATAACAAATATCCGAATCCTAACGCAAACACAACACCATAAATTACATCAATGTAAAATTGCGTTTGTCTCCCAGTGAAAATACCCGTCATCATCTCTTCATACGGACTGATAATTAGTAATACTCGTTGCTTTATAGGCCGGTTCACCTAGAACAAGATACTGAACGTCACAAACGATCCCACCGTCGCTACCACCGGCACGAGGTTTTGCATCATCACTAGGCGCACTGTTGTGGCACGATCGAACAAGTCAGCGGTCGCAGGAATTTCGGATACAGATTCATTCCCAATTGGCTCCGGCATGTGAGACGTACGGTCGCTCCCACCCGGGGCACCTATCGTCGGGGAATCGGGATCCGCCGATAACCCACCCACAGAAACTTCGAGGGTTTCATATCGAACTGCATCAACGAGCGTCACAGCCCGGGACGCCCTACCCCACCCTAGACCGACGATACATAACGTCGCGATGATCACAAAACTCGCCGGAACGCCGATCCAAGATAGGATAATCACGATGAGAGAACTGACAACAGCAACGATAATGGCAGCAGTAAGTGGTAAGTCAGTAATGTCATTTCCGAGTGTTTCAAGCGTCCGTCTCGCAATAGTGAACGAACCGATCGTTACAGCTGCAGATCCAATCAGGATCCCCGCGTTCATTTGAAGAATCCCACTTCCAACTAACGGTGCAATCGCGTTAGCGATATTACTGGCTCCGGAGCTAAACGCCATCAAACACCCGATCCCGACCACCGTAAAACTCCCGATGACCTCTCTCTGTGTCGTGTTTTCACCTAATCCTACCCGTGGCACCAGCTTTGACTTATCCAACGCTAACAAGGGACCATTCGATTGATCAATCGCGATAACCCGGTCAATCCACGGGTACAAATATCGACCGATCATGACAGTTATCCAGAAGCCAAGAACGGGAGAAATGAGCCACCACGACATAATCTCCCCAATTACAGCAAAATCAAGTTCACCGATCGCTAATCCGAACCCCCCGATCGCTCCAACAGCTATCATGGATGTTGACGATGGCGCGCCACTCAAATTCCCGATGAGCAACGAGCCTCCAATAAAAAATAAAATAATTATACTTGACTCGAGTGTGAACTGTGACGAGTCAAGGATCAGATCTCTCCCAAGGGTGTCAACAACGCGACGACCAATTGTCCATGCACCCAGCGCGAAAAACAACGACATGAATCCTGCGGCAACTACCTTCGAGACAACGCGAGCGCCAACCGCCGGTCCAAATGCGGGTCCTGTTGTCGCTCCACCAACATTATACGCGACGAAACACGCCACTAGAATGCCAATCCCGAATAACACACTCATATTTCACTCACCCCTAATCACTAACACTCGTACTTTTCTCTACTGTCCTCGGTGGGTTATTCTTATTACATTCATCCGACAGTGGTCTTTCTCCTACTACTCTCGAGTAACTGATCTAGACCGGTTAGTCGATTGCTTTGTCGTCCAAGAAATCTTCAAAAAGCAACCGGTACCGAATAACGATCCCAGCAATTACAACTAGGACCCCTGCACCAAGGAGGATCGCTGATTGTTGCATAACAACATCACTCATATTAGATATTACCGCAAAAATGAAATCAGCCAATCCTTGTGGCATCCCCTGAGAACTCACAACGCGCTGCATTTCTGCCGGCAGGATTATCGCGGCGATTACACCACCTAGCCCAATAGACAGGGCGATCGCCCCAATTTCAAATGCGGCCGACGAATATCGCGGGGCCACCCAAACGATCCCCCCGATCAACCCGATACTCACGATTGGCAACACTAACCGAAGCAAACTTACCACACTCACGACTTGACAGGCAGTTCTAAGTGGTTCGAGATCCTCCTGACTGGCTTGCTCAGCTAAATCGACTTGATCGGGGACTTCATTATCAACCCGAGTCATAATCTCATCTTGAATCGCACTTCGTAATGTCTCCTCTGCTCCATTTATCTCCGAGACAAATTCATCGTGGGATTGTTCGCTTAATACCGCATCTGCTATTGTATTCCCCATTGTCCGGACACCTTCTTCTCCCCCAGGAGGCAACTCATCTTCGGGTACACTGTTCATGAATTGTGTCACAATTTCCTCACGGAACTCATCTTCTCGGTCCTCCATTATCGCATCAATCTCTTCTTCTGAGAGTTCTTCTTCTGTTTCTTGCTGAATCTGGGTTCGCAATGCGTCCCGGCGATCCTGCACTCCTTCAGTATAGGCTTCCTCGCTTGCTTTCCACTGAGCGAGTTCCTCAAACCCAATGTCAGCGAGGGTGATAGTTTCTAGTTCCTCAGCCAATACCGTTTCAAAGTTCTCTTTCACCGGTTCTGTATCAAAAACCAGCGCAATTTCCTCCGTCTCACCATGCAAATATTCATAAACCCCTTCAATATTCTCATTCACCTGGTTCTCGACGTACTCTTTTGTCACAATCTCCGTCATCACTTCCTCTTCAGTGATCTCTATCGGGACCGACCCCGGCGTTGACGGTGATTCCGGCACAAATTGCGCCCCTATTTCTTCATGAATATACTAATACAGCGACGCATCACTCGCAGACTCTTTCACAAATTCCTCGTTCAACACTGTTCGATCTGCTGCGAACACAAGATTCGCCGACAGTAAGGCAACCAATAGTAAAATCCCCATAAGCCCCATCGCCACCAATCGCTTTTTGCTCATCCTACTGCTACTGCGACGACACACCAACCCAATAAATTTTTGTTTCAATCACTCACACTTGAGAATCGCCATTTACTCGTACTTCAACGAGCAATAATCGCTAGAGAGAGACGGTTCCTTTCCCCTCGCTCACTTCGATAGTCGTTCCGTATTCTCCTGATAATTCCGTAATATGCTCAAGAATATCGTCAGCCCTGTCACCAGTCGCTAATATGGGTCTCCCTCGACGAGGCCGCGGATCTCGTTTCCGTAAATCAACTGGATACACCGTAATATCAATCAATCCGCTCTCATCTAACTCACAAATCGGGAGAAAGTTCTCCCAGTTATAATCGTCTTCGAGGAATCCCTTCTGGTTTCCGTCCTCATCGTATACACGTTCATCAAACACATCGACCGGTCGTGACGACAATGGATCTAATTCATACCGGTCATAAATCTCTGCTGGGAATCTCGTCACGAGTTGATTTTGGAACACAAAGTTACCGAGGCTATGGAAAAGCGGCGTACCATTGTAGACTTCGATCCCGTGAGGTACGTGCGGGCCATGCCCGAAGAACGCATCGGCACCGGCATCAGCACACGTCCTGGCGAATTCCTCGGTAAACGCAGCGCTTTCTGAAACGTTGGTATGCCCCCCGGGTCCTTGGTGTGCGTGAAGACTGACGAGAACCCAGTCCGCTTGTCGTTTCGCATCATCGATGCGATCAGTAACAGCAGTAACGTCCTTCTCGTTTGCTGTTCTTTGTAACCGATATTCATCACCCTTGACAAAACTAATATCATCTCCACCGACATTGGGGAGCGTCACTCCGTCGCTAGGGTCGGATGGAGAGTTATACGGGAAACTCGAACGTTTGCCCGCTTCTTTTAACGATTCAAGGTCCATATTTTCGCTTAACTCCCGCACGGTGTCAATCACATCCGCGGGAACCTCATAGGCCGTATCGTTACGCAGCGGCGCGATGCCTGGGCGCCCC
>CAZITY010000016.1:0-575 GCA_964542445.1 uncultured Halobacteriales archaeon
TCGAGGTGCTTGACGAACTCGACCGTGCCATCCACGTATTAGACGATTCCGATACAGCTCGCGTTATCGTCATCACAGGCGCAGGCGACCGGGCATTCTCCGTTGGGGCAGACAATACTAGCTTCGCCAGTGGTATCACCCCTACCAGAGCTGCAGAATTATCTCGAAAAGGACATGAAGTGTTTGGCGCCATCGAAGAATGCTCCCTCCCTGTGATCGCCGGCATCGACGGGTATGCGCTCGGTGGAGGGATGGAACTCGCTGCAGCTTGTGATCTCCGTGTTGCCTCCGATCGCGCTGAATTCGGCCAACCAGAACACGACCTCGGCCTCCTCCCTGGCTGGGGCGCGACGCAACGCTTACCACGAATTGTCGGCGAAGGCCGAGCCAAAGAAATCATCTTCACTACCGACCGATACGACCCCGAATCAATGGAATCATGTGGATTCTTATCCCGCGTTATCCCGTCAGACGAATTCGAATCTACACTCCATGACTTCGCCAAATCCATCGCTGCTGGCCCACCTATCGCACAGGAATACACAAAACGCGCGATTCACGGTGGCCGAGAATCC
>CAZITY010000016.1:585-9260 GCA_964542445.1 uncultured Halobacteriales archaeon
TCGAAACCGGTCTAGCCCTCGAAGCCGAAGCATTCGGGTTACTCACAACTACCGACGATCTCATCGAAGGAATTACTGCGTTCATGGAAGACAGAGACCCAGAATTTACCGGCGAATAACTCACTCCAATAACCCACACTGAACTCCCAGCCGACCACTCACGTTACCACCCCTCGCTATTTCCTACCGAAAACTAGTTCCACAACTACTCGTAGATAATCCGCGGCTCAGACTTTACATACCAAAACAAACCTAACCAACGGTAATGGCCAAGCAATACCACGATCCTGACTGGCTCCACTACCAATACTGGAAACACGAAAAACCCAAAAACAAATCGCAAACGAATGCGATGTTTCGCCCACAACAATCAGAAAACTTATGAAAAAACACGGAATCAAAACCCGAAAACCCGCCGGGAAATACCACGGTCATCACGGTCAAAAACGAAGTGAAGAAACCAAACAAAAAATCTCGCAATCATTGCAAGGAAGAAGTATGTCTCAAGAATGGCGATCTAGGCTGTCCGAAAGTCATCTGGGTAATTCTCTTCCAGCAGATACGCGAGAGAAAATATCGAAGTCACTTAAGGGTTTAACACGCCCTGAGGCCACACGGAAGAAAATGAGTGATTCCACCAAAGGTAAACAGAATCCAATGTGGAAGGTTGGCCATTCACAGACATAGTACGACAATTACCGGTGGACAACCGGTAAAAACCCCATTAGGGAATTGCAAGCCGAATGCCAATATTGTAGCCATGACGGTTCTGATCATTTACTTGACGTTCATCATATTGTCCCTATCAGATTATTCGCGAACGATGATACTCTATCCGTGGTTGATGCACATCATCTAGGGAATCTCATTCGATTATGCCGTCCTTATCATTTCAAAGCTGGATCTCTCGATACCCGGGTAACTCCTGATTTCACACAAATACCACATGCTAAAACAAGTGATTTTCATCGGTTATGGAAGAAATTACATGAGGATTCAGGCGAATTTGATTCGTGGTAATCTCGTGGCTGAGACTATTTTTGGTAATCGCTCGGAGCATTTAGCTGAAATGAGAGCCCTTTTATCGGAGAACAGGGAACCAAATTGTAGCGGTAGTAAAATATCGTTCAAATAAGCTCCGTTGGTGTAGTCCGGCCAATCATGCGGGCCTTTCGACAAAATTCCAGCAAACCGATAATACTGCTGGGGTTTTGGGAGATAGCCTGCGACCTGGGTTCAAATCCCAGACGGAGCATAGATCAATTGGTTTAATCCTCACTTGTTTAAAGCCTATCACCATCCAGTCCTCTGGTATCTTTACGTAATCTCATTATTTAGATAATCATATTTAGGGTTCGAATGCAGTGTGTTAAGGTTCTAAAGCTCTACTTCTAGAGGATGGTGGCTGCCAACAGTCCTCAAATTCGGGTTCTCCACGTCGATGATGAACCGGATTACGGGGAACTCGTTGGGGAGTTCCTGCAACAGGAAGATAACCGGTTTCGCGTTGATGCCGTCACGAGTGCGAAATCCGGTCTTGATCGCTTGGCCGAGCAGTCGTATGATTGTGTCGTATCGGATTATGAGATGCCCGGGAAAAACGGGATTGAGTTCCTCGAAGCTATCAGGGAGTCAGCTCCAGATCAGCCGTTTATCCTCTTTACGGGAAAGGGTAGTGAGGAGATTGCGAGTGACGCAATTACCGCTGGAGTCACCGATTATCTCCGAAAAAGCGGCGGGCGGGGTCAATACGCTGTGTTAGCCAATCGGATTTGCAACGTGGTGACCGGACAGCGGGCGAAGTCGATGGCAGATGAGCGGGCTAAACATCTCGCTTTCATCAAACAACATGCCACTGAAGTCATATGGATAAGCGCCCCCGAGACGGATTCGATAGATTTCATCACGGACTCCTACGAAGCGGTTTGGGGTCGATCTCCCGCTTCCTTGATTGAGAGCCCAAAGTCGTTCGTTGAGGCCATCCATCCTGAGGACCAAGTAAGGGTGGAGGCGGCACTGGCGGACCAGCAAACCGACCCGGACGGCTACGACGAGACCTACCGGGTTGTTCAACCCGATGGTGAGATTCACTGGGTAACAGACCGGGCATCCGGCGTCTACGAGAATGGAGAACTCACTCGGGTCGTCGGTGTCGCGTCCGACATAACGAAACTCAAAGAATCCGAACGGGAGCTCCGTGAGGAGCAGGCATTCACTGAGTCGGCACTGGAAATCGCGGTTGATTTCTATTGGAGCATTGATCTAGATGGGTACGTGACTCGGTGGAGTGACACTGATGGTTCGGTTACGGGGTATCCACCTGACGAAGCGATCGGCCTTCACACCTCAACGTTTCACCCGGACGATCACTTTCCCCGCATCGAGCGAGCGATAGAGGAGATAGAGTCGACTGGATCGGTAGTCGTGGAGGCGGATTTACTCACGAAAGATGGCGAGCGAATACCGTTCGAGTTTGCCGGTTGTCGTGTTACTGACGAAGACGGTGAGGTGCAATCGATGTGTGGGGTGGGTCGGGCGGTTTCTTAGCAGAACTGCAGCTAGATCCAAATATACCTTTTTGGTATGTTCTCTGTGTCAAAATCACCTTCTATAAGGATCAATGGTGGATACGTACGCTCGATTTAGCAGAATTTCAGTAAAGAGTTACCTATTCAGGATATTGTAGCCTATTAAATTAGAATTAGACGTTACAGCTACCGGCAATTACTAAATTTCTACTTCAATAGATTCTCTGGTTGATACCAATGGTTGATCGTGCGGGATACGAGCCTTGTATTCGGTATGGTATTCTATTAGGTGCGAAGAATGTTGCCAGCGATAGCTAATTATACCCTGCCAGCCGTGAATTTCGAGTTAAATGTGAATGAAGAAACTATTCCCTCGTTGATTTGTCTAGGGATGGAGAGATAAACTTCAGGGATAGAAATCCTAGACAGTTCACTAGTTTCGTACAGAAATTAGCGGTTAACCTGCATACACTCTGATTCCGTGCTGATTGGATAACCCTATTTGCTAGAAAGTAACCTTGTGTGGGCCCGACGCCCCCGGTGATATTGGGATTAGGTTGGGAGGTTGAAGACGTCGACGGCGTTTTCGCCCATCATGGCTTTGACTTCGTCGTCATCGAATCGGCCTTTGATTCGGTCGAATAATTCGGCTGGTGGATCGAAATCAGTGTGCGGTAAGTCCGAAGCGTACATGATGCATTCAGGACCGATGAGGTCGATCATCGTCGCGAGGTCGCTAGTGCCTTTTGCGGTGTGCCCGAGAGGTTGGGTTGTGAAGTAGAATTGTTCGCTGATGTACTCACTTGGTAATTTATCGATGTGGTGTTCATAGGGCCGCATGAGGTAGTGATCGTCGAGTCGCCAGGCTGCATAGGGAACCCACGCTATTCCGGCTTCTTGAAACACGAAATCGAGGGTGGGGAATCGTTCGGGGACGCCTCTGACCATCATTGTTGTGAGGTGCCATAAATGTCCGAATGGGTGGACTGTTACGTGGTTTTCTGTGTATGTTTCGTTAAAGCGACGGACCATCGGGAACATGTGGGTGGTGGCGCCGTTACCGCCGTGCAGTAGAATCGGTAGGTCGTGGTCTGCTGCGGCTTCGTAGATCGGGTCGTACCGTTGATGCCCGAGGGGTGGGACGACGCCAGTAGATGGGATGAACACGCCAACCATGTCGTCTTCGGTCGCGCGATCATCGATTTCTTCGGCAGCGACGTCGGGTTTATGCGGGGCGGCGAGAATGGAGGCGACGAATTCGTCTGCGCGGTCTACGTATTCGTCGAGAACCCATGAATTATATGCGTTAGCAAGTCCGTGTGCGATGTTTTCGTTCTCAACTGTCATCAATCCGAGGTTCATTCCCGGGTCAAGAATTCCGTAATTTATACCGAAATCACCCATCTGTTCGAGTTTTTTCTCTGGGTCGTAGTCGGCACGGATCGCTTCACCTGGGTTAACTTCGTTATTGATAAGTGAGGAACTCGGGAGACCGTGCGTATAGGAATAAATATCTCGACGTTCTTTCCCATCTTCGGCTGATGCAGCCACGATTTGTTTCCCTCCTTCGTATCGCTCGTCGTAATATGGGAGTAGATCCTCGACGGTTTCAGTAACGTGCGCGTCGGTGTCGACGATCCACTCAAGTTGGTTAGTGGACGTGATTTCTGTGGAGGCTGTAGCTTGTGCCATAGTAGCGTGTATCGGGGTTCTTATTGAAAAAAATTATTACTGACTTGGCAAATTCAAGTGCAGTTAGGGGTTATTTTTGCCTGAATCGATTAAAATGACGAATAATTGGCAGGTGATTCTGAGTCGCCTAGGTTCGGATACATACTGAAATTAGTAGGTTAGGGGTTGCCTTGCGGATCGTGAGAACCGGCGCTGATCACCATGACTGTGAGATCAGTGAATGTTGACTGAAAATCATCTTTGTCAGTGTACTCGTCGGCAAGATTACCGAGACTAGTCTGGGTGATTGATTCGCCCGGAAGCGTCAATTGCTCATGTACTTGTGTTTGTAACTCACGACATTCGGTGGGAGACACGAGATAATTCGCAATTTGTTCCGGCATCCAATCATACGGCCGTGGCAGAATGATTATATTGCGCTCACCGAGGGTGTCACTGAGTCGGGAGAGATCGTCAGCGAGCGATCCGCGTTTATGGAGCGTGATAATCGTCGAATTTTCTAACGCGACTCAACTTCGGCTCGCAGCGATTTGAATCGAGGAAATTCCGGGAATAATTACAATTTGTCGGTCGATTGCCGACTCGATCTTTTCGATGAATTGTTGCCCAGATACATTTGGATCCCCCATAAGGACTGCCGCCCCATGTTGGCCTTCGTTAAGTGCGGCTGCAAACGCACTCAAGGAGGTGTGTTCCGTCTGATATGAGCATTTCAACAAGTCAGCAGTAGTGAACTCATCGATATACTCAATTACCGATTCGAATCCGACTAGTACATCACTTGTTTTGATAATGTCTAGTGCTCTGGTTGTCAAATACGCCGGATTGCCAGGCCCAATACCGACAACTGGAACTGGACTCTGTGTGATTGTCCCAGAGTTTGATTCATTCAATGCCGGGTGTGCGTTAGTCATCGGTCGAATTTCTTTAGTAGCATATGGTCATCGAAACCAACGGTTCACCAGCAAAGCCATTTCGCTCCGGGAGTGGGTCAATCGATACATGGATTGTCATTTACTTTCGTTCCTAGGTCGGTTAACCACTACCAATTAACCGTTTATTCTTAGTGAGAGATGGCTTTCGACGTTACATGATCTGCCTGACATCGCCTACGCCGATTCACTCGGCATAACCGACCGCATCAACATTAGGATATCTTGTTCCTCATTAGGTAGTACGGTTGGATACCCTCCAACTGTGATAACGAGATCCTCATTGAGTTCCACCGCTTCACTAATATGGAAGAACAACTCAATAGTTTCGCCAGCAAATTTAGCTTCGGCACGGAACTTACTTTGCGTCGTACTTTCCCCGTTAATCGTGATATCGGAATCCTCAACGGGCTCCATTGATCGCATATCCTCATATTGCTCTTGGACCATCTCTGCCAATTCTCTCGTTGACATATTCGCCACTGGGTTAAACTCACGCCCTAACACGTTAACTTGAGGCGTGGTAAGTGCAGTAAAGACCGCCGCTTTTTGCTTACCTAACGGCCCCAATGAAACTGTTTTCTGATATTCAGATTGTTGATTCGTTACCACGATTTCCCTGGTTTGACCTGCAGCTTCAACCTCGCGCTCGATCACAACTTCCCGTTGCCGCTCCAATTCGTACCCGGTCTCATCAACTACTGACGACGGAATACTGGCCGGCGACGCCGATAACTCAAGGGGTTCTTCGCCCCGAATAACCTCGAGACATCCCGCAATACTACCAACTCCTGAAGCACCAACAGCCGCAATAAAAGTCCGTCTGTTCATCGAACCATCCGTCTAATCACACGATGAATTTCAGGCCACTCGCCTCCCAACACTCGTTCCAACCACCAGATCTTACCGATTCGTGAGTTACCGAATCGACTACATGCCTCCGATATCATTACACATCAATACACGACCCACGTCCCTATATAAACGAGAGATTCTTTGCTCAATTTTGCCCGTTTCAACCCAAATTAACCGACCAACCACCCGGTAACGCTGTACATTACGACTACCTACTCGGTTATAGCTATCAACTAAGCCTACACAACTACTGAATTACCCACGTCGATTAGGCTATGGTCACTTCTATAGACAGAAACAGGCTGCCGATATCCTTTATTTCACAACAACATTCCGAGAATTATTTATATAAAGTTATTACGGAATATCCGAATCTCAATAGTATGGCAATTGGCCGCACAACCTACGCTCGAACCCAACGTACAGTTGGCATGGGTATTCTCGGCGGATCAGGACTTCTCACGGCATTTGCCATTTCTACCCGACACGCCGACCTCATCGTCCTCGCTATACTCTTATTCCTCGTTGGCTTACTACTGGTCCTTCAATCAAAACGAATCTAACAAACACCGACGATTCTTAATTTCCCGTCCCGCCTAGAGCGAGGTCTGCACCTCACGATCCAACAGGCACTCCACGACCACTGGTCCATCCGGCCGCTCACTTATCGCGGATTCAATCGCATCAAGATCGGCTTCACTCGTCACCTGATACGCTTCAGCTCCGAGCGCTTCTGCAACAGCAGCGAGATCTGGACTGTCCGTCCGTCCAAGGGGTTTCGATTCTTCAGCCAACCGGTGGTATTCAGCCCCGAGAACGTCATCGTTCATAACCACCACGATAAGTGGCATGTCATATCGAGCCGCAGTACTGACTTCTGGTAGATGCATCAAAAACGCCCCGTCGCCACAAAACACGACAGACGTTTTATCGTCATTCGCCCCAACCGCCGCGCCCATTCCCATCGGGAGACCGAGACCGATTGTCGAGAAATCACCGCGACAAATCAAATGATCTGGGCTATGAACATCAATGGCGCGGTACACCCATCGAGCCTGATGGCCTCCATCACACACAACAACCCGATTATACGGGAGAATATCTTGGAGCCGTTGAACGAGAATCCGGGGATCTATCCGCCCCGGTTTGTCTGAGAACGTCGCATCAGCAAACGGATCATACTCACTAATACTTGTTTTGAGATCTTCCGTCCACAATTCGTCCGCTCGATGAATATCATGATCGGCGAGGGCGTCATTCAATAACTGGACTGCTGTGCCTGCGTCAGCGTGAATTCCCTGTGTAATTTGGCCATATCGCCCGAGTCCGTGTGGATCTATATCCACTTGAATTACCGTGGCGTCCTCTGGAAATAACCGACCAGAATCTTGCGTCCGACCATTTAACCCACACCCTAAAGCAAGCACAAAGTCGGCTTCAGTCGCATACTCCACCGCAAGATAATTCCCGGTTTCCCCAATCGTGCCAACGTAATACGGGTGCTCGGAGAAATATCCTTTCCCGCGGAACGTCGTCGCCAACACCCCACCCATTCGTTCAGCGAGCGATTCGATCGCGGGTCGATATTCCTCTCGCGCAGCCCCATTGCCAACCACGATTAGCGGGTGTTTCGTCGCATCGGAATCCAAATAATAATCCACCGTTTCCTGGATCTTTTTGTCACTCGGTCGAACCGACGTGTCCCCATTAACGTGGATTTCAACCGGTGACTCCAATGACGGAACCAGAGAATCCGGGACGCTCATCGATCCATTCAGCACATCCTGAGGAATTTGAACCGCAATTGGTCCATTCCCGAGTTTTAATTCCCGGAACACTTTCTTAAATATCGGAATAATCGCCTCGGAGGATCGAACTGGATGGACTGTTTCTATCGTGTTGTGTAAGAAATCCTCTTGATTGAAATTTTTCGCCGCGATACCTGGTGAGGGAGCATAATATGGTGTTGGATTATCTACCGATAACGCCCGAGATGATTCTGGGACTATCACGAGGATATTCGACCCGCGTTTACGAGCCGTAACAAGCGCCGACCCTGTTTGCCCTATGGCACCGCCTTGCCCGACCGTACACACCCCGATTTCTTTCGTGTGTCGTGAGAACCCATCAGCCATTGCAACGGCATCTTGTTCATGCCGACTGTGAATCACACTTGATTCGTCGTATTTATCGAACGCCGCGACAAGATTCATCATATCCTCAGACAAATACGTAAACACTCGATCCGTCCCTTCTACATAGAGTAATTCCGCGATTACTTCGTTCACTGACCGTTCAGTATTCGACCCCGAAGAATTGGTATCAGCCATCGTTATCGTGACAACAGCCGTAACGCTATTAACCCTTCTGAACCCTCACGTTAGCCAATTTCCAGCAATCCGGTCACTCACAGAATACCAGTCAATACTCCGATGCCACTCTGCACTAATCTATTTAATATATAAAAATGTCGCTACCGCAAATGTTGGCATAGAACTCTCACTTAACCAGATTCTAATACCCAACGGTTTCATGTGACCGCTCAGTAATGAAATAACTGACATTCAACCCATGGTTAGAATTCTCGACAATCAGACAATTGAAGAGCACTTCTCTCCCACTGATTATCTACCAATTGCCGAAGAAATGTACGAAGAATGGGGCGAAG
>CAZITY010000016.1:9270-26651 GCA_964542445.1 uncultured Halobacteriales archaeon
GGTCCACAATGACGGTACATAATCATGTATCCGAACCACCCCCAAACTCCACTCCACCAGTTTTTCACGCATTCCGCAGTTCAGGCGGATCAATCAAATCGCTCGGTGTTGCCGCTGTTCGCATCAATTCAGACCTAAAACACTGGCCAGTTCACCACGGAAACAAGGTCCAAGAACGACTCACGATTACCGACGGTAAATATAACGGAATGGTCTATTTATACGATAACCGCACTGCTGAACTCCGGTTACTGTTTTCTGACGGACTTATTCAAACCTATCACGTTGCCGGTGGCATCGCCATGGGCGCGAAATACCTGTCCCGACAAGATGCAACCACCTTAGGAATGTACGGTGTTGGCCACCAAGCTGAAGCCCATTTACCGGCATTATGTGAGGTGAGAGATATTGAAGAGGTCAACGTGTATTCTCCAACAAAGGAAAACAGGGAGTCGTTTGCCCGCCGCATGAATCCCCGAGTAACACCTACTGTCACAGCTGTTGATTCGCCGGTTGCGGTGTGCGAGGGAGCCGATATCGTTAATTGCGCAACGAACTCCACGGAACCTGTCTTTGAACCCGATTGGATTGAACCTGGAACACACATCGGCTCAATACGTCCGGCGGAAATCCCTCGCGGTATCTTTGATGATGAAATCATTGCTCGCGTTGTCATCCCCAAAGCAAATCAACGTGCAATTGACATCACCGGTTCTGTCACGGGATATCGTGAAGAGCACAACCACGCTGCCGATCCATGGCGGTTCTTCGTAATGGATGATGACCAACTCGCTCCGAAACTAGAAGCCTTACCTGCGAATAGACCCGAGATAGAAAACCAGATCTCCGTTACTAGACTGCCTGCTATTATGGCCGGGAATGAAGTTGGCCGTACAGCCCAGGATGATATCACGTTTTTCAATCAAACTGGTCATGGCATTGCTTTTGCTGGTATTGGTGCAGGTCTCGCAAACATCGCTGAGGAAAATGACTTGGGAGAGGAACTCCCTACAGAACTTTTCATGCAGGACCGCGTCCCCTAGCCCTTCTCCGCTCGATCATCACAAACGTGACGTGTTACTAATCACTGCTTTTTCTTGGACATGTCATCTATTCGGACAGCGCCCGTCATTCGACAATCATTAACTCAATCAGTCGATACTTGTTAAATAATGGGGGTCATACGGTCCGTGTATCATACTCTTCTCAAATAATCGACAATGACTCAATCAGCTGTAATCACTGGAATACGTCTTTCCCATAATCGAGCTACGCAAGCAGAACTCGGATCAGCTTCCTACCAAAACCCAACAGACCGAATCAATACTCTTTGCGACCGAGACGGGGTTACCGAAGCATTCGTTTTACAAACGTGCAATCGAATCGAAGAATACGTCGTTGCCGATTCAACAGTGGATCGAACTGCTGTCTTTGATGATGTCCCATACCGAGAAACAGCAATTACAACCGATCACGAAGAGAGCCTCCGTCATTTACTGCGTGTCGGTGCCGGTCTTGAATCACAAGTACTCGGGGAAGACCAAATACTGGGACAACTACGATCAGCATACCTCACCGCTGAAGAAGCAAATGCCATTGGACCGATCCTCGAACCAGCGTTACTCAAGGCGATTCACGTTGGTGAACGCGCACGAACTGACACCGCAATTAATGAAGGAATTGTTTCGCTCGGAGAAGCAGCTGCAACCCTTGCCAAACAACATCACGACCTAGAAACTGCATCGGTACTAATCATCGGCGCTGGTGAAATGGCGTCGCTTGCCGCCACTGCTGTCAATACGCATTCGCCAATGCTTAAAATCGCGAACCGATCGCTTAATCGGGCAAAAACGCTAGCTTCGGAACTGGACGGATCCACCGAATGCCACTCGCTGGATGCGCTCCCTGCTCTCCTCGATTGGGCAGATATCGTGATTACGGCTACGGGCAGTGAAAACCCAATTATCACTGATGTCACTGTCCGGAATGCGGGGTACACAGTTTTGATAGATATTGCACAACCTAGTGATATCGATAGTAATCTCACACGTGAGGACCTCAACATTTACAATCTCGACAGGTTAAAAACCATCACTGAAACCACTCATAAATCGCGGGCTGATGCGGCGGCGGAGGTGGAAGAAATAATTACTGAGGAACTTGATTTACTCTTAGATTTCTATAAACGACATCGGGCAGACGCGGTTATTAAAGCGATGTACGCTGGAGCGGAGCAGATTAAGCAACGAGAACTCAACCGGGCATTATCTGCGCTTGAAATTTCGGAGGAAGACGAAGAAATCGTCACGTCATTAGCGGATGCCATAACGAGCAAACTAATGGCTGTCCCAACGGAACAACTCCGAGAAGCAGCGAGCGAGGATGACTGGGAAACAGTGCACGCAGCGATTGAATTATTTGAACCATCGATTGACTCAGAGATTGTTGATTCATCAACATTTGATGTCTCTGAAAATGCCTCCTCAAATAGTTGACAACCAACCGTCGGACCGAATTTTATAAACCTGATTACTTGGTCCTCTTACACGCGTGACGGTACGTTCTTCCCGACCGCTCTCAAAACCGCCACAAATGAAGGATAGTAACTCACGTGAACTCTATGGTAGAGCTCTCTCAGTAATGCCAGGTGGTGTAAATTCCTCGGTTCGAGCTACAACTCCGTACCCTGCTTTCATTAATCGCGGTACCGGTGGATCGGTAATTGATGTAGATGGCAACCGATACATAGATTTTATTATGGGATACGGCCCGTTGTTATTCGGGCACGATCTACCAGACTCTGTGCAGTCCCGGGTACAATCAATCCTCGCTGAGGGACCAATGTATGGGGCGCCAACGGAAGTAGAGGTGGAGCTTGCAGAATTCATCGTTCGCCATGTTCCTACTGTCGAAATGATTCGGTTCGTGAATTCAGGAACGGAAGCTACCGTGTCTGCAATCCGACTAGCCCGCGCAGTCACTGGGCGAAATAAAATCGTTGTGATGGACGGTGGGTATCATGGTGCGAATGATTCGACCCTCGTCGAGGGTTCCATGACGGAGACAGCACCGAGTACGCCAGGGATTCCTCTCGATACCGCTGATCACGTTATTTCGATCCCGTTCAACGACCAAGAAGCTGTGCACGAGGTCTTTGCGTCACATGGTACTGAGATCGCGGCTGTGATAACCGAACCAATATTGGGAAACACGGGAATCATTACACCCCAAGACGGGTTTCATGAAACGCTCAGAGATCTCTGTACGGACAACGAGGCATTATTGATTTTTGATGAAGTAATTACGGGATTTCGGGTCGGTGGATTCAAATGCGCCCAAGGGAAATTCGGCATTGAACCCGATATCACTACCTTCGGGAAAATTATTGGTGGTGGAATGCCGGTTGGCGCAATCGGGGGTCGGGCTGACCTAATCGAGTCTTTCACGCCATCTGGTAATGTTTTCCAATCAGGAACGTTCTCAGGTCATCCTGTCACGATGGCCGCAGGAGTTGAATCTCTCAAATATGCTGCGGATAACGATGTCTACGATCACGTCAATGGTCTCGGAGAGCGGTTGCGCGACGGCCTCCGTGATATCATTGAAGATCAAGCTCCCTCCTACACCGTTGTTGGCACAGATAGCATGTTCAAAGTACTCTTCACCCGCAAATCAGGTCGAATACAGAACGCTTCTGATGTCCGGGGCTCTCAGAAAGAACGATGGGAGCGATTATTCCGGACTGAACTAAAAAACCGGGGAATTCTCCTACCGGCAAATCAATTTGAATCTCAGTTTGTTTGTTATGCCCATTCAACGGACGATATTGATCGGGCGCTCGACGCCTATGCAGAAGCGATATAACAAGCTTCCATCGCTTCGTTCTCTGTGTTTTTACTCGATATATTCGCTTGTTGGGTCGAGTTCTGACCGTAACACTTCTAGTTCATGTTTTGTCGGTGGAGTGGTTTGTGCTACGTCATCTGCAAAAGGGATGTCCCATGCGGTGTTCGCTTCAATATCTTTTCGTGATGACCCAGGGTGAATTGAGGCAACGAATAATTCATTGTTCTCATCAAACCGAAGAACCCCTTTGTCGGTGAACACGACAGACGGTCCTCGAGGATCATCTCGCCCGGTATCCTTTTGCGTTTGGTTTCTCGAACCGGCACTTGTTACAAAATCGACTTCTTCCGGGAACCGGCGTTTTTCGTGTGGCATTATTACATATGTTTCTCTGGCATTCTCTGCAATTTCACATGCGCCGCCACTACCAGGTAATCTGACACGTGGATTTTCATATGAACCGATTACAGATGAATTAATATTCCCGACACGATCGATTTGAGCACCACCAAGGAACCCAACATCAATCTCGTCTCCTTGCAAGTACGTACTAAACCCTTCAAACATTGGGAGTACACTAATGGAACTACTGACAAGATCCGGTGCCCCCACAGACGATGGAACACCATTTTGTGAAGCTGGTGCGCCAATGATTCCAGACTCGTAAATCATTTGGAGCGAAGGGGCATGGGTGTTTTTCGCTAAATTACACGCTAACATCGGTAACCCAACACCCACGAAAGTGACGGAACCGTTTTCAAGTTCATTTGAGGCCGCCGATACCATCGTTTCCGTAGCAGTGTAGTTCATTGGTACGCTCCATAATTTGTCGGAATTGCGTATTGTGATTCGGGCGTCAATCCGAGCAATCGATCGACACCGATTTTTTCAAGATAGCCCTCATGATCATCGACGCCATATACCCATTCATCTAGCCAATCAATGACTGATTCGTGCGAAGATGCAATGTCGTCCCACTCCGTGTATACTGATTGATCCCGTTGATAGTAGCCTTGGACGTATGAGGGGTGGGCTCCGTAAGGGACTGTACAGAGATAATCAACTTTGAAGCCTGGGATAACCGTTCTATTCGGATCACTCCGAACGTCTCGTTCTGATATTATTTCTTCTGTCGTGAGTATCACCGTGTCAGCGGCGAATACAGCATCTCGGACATCGCCAATAATACCCCAGAGTTGGGCATTGCCAGTTTTGTCTGCTCTAGGCACGTGCGCAATCGTGACATCAGGGGTATACGGTGGCACTACGTGGATTTCGGTAGTATCGTCAAATGGACTCCGCACCGTTCGAATGTTGTCGTTGTGCTCCGGTAAATCAGTCCCAGTAAACGTCCGTACAGGTTGGAATGGGAGATCTCTGGCGCCTGCCGCTAGTCTCGCGGTTAATCCGAAGTGGGTGTATTCTTCATAATTGAATGCTGATCCGTCTGGCATTCCTGATTCGATCGCCGATCGCATCCGTTGACTCGCAAACGAAAACAGGAATTTTGTTGCACATCCTGCCGATAGTAGTTGGTCATAAATAAGATCAGGACTTACCCGCGAGAGGGTCATGTCTGTGATTTCTTGTCGTATGATTTCATGACTGGCGGCGAAGGGAGCTGCATGAACGAACCCGGCAAGATGGACAGCATCGCCGTCGGATACGCCCTCGTCGATAGCGGTTTGTAAATCGGTGTGTAGCATCTCAGACCTACCGATTTTTCGGACCGATTTAATAGTGTCGAGAGAGATGGCCTGCGGCTGAGAAGTACTAACCATTATATATTATCGAGTGGACGTTTGCGTTGCATGACACAAGTTCCCACATTTGAAACAGTCGACTATACTGTGGACGACGGTGTTGGAGAAATTTTACTCGACCGGCCTGAGGTATTGAATGCATTCAATAATCAACTTATGGAGGAACTCGCCTCGGCCCTTTATGACGCGCATACCCGAGATTCTGTGTATGTGATTATTCTTTCTGGGAAGGGCCGGGCGTTTTGTTCGGGTGTTGATACAAACCAAACACTTGGACCGGCTTCTGAACGAGACTTAGTTTATAACTATCTTCGGGGGAGCCGGAATCGATTAGTGTTCAAGTTATTATATGAAGGCCAAAAACCAGTTATTGGCGCGATTAATGGGCCAGCACTTGGCGGTGGGTTTGATATGGCAATTGCGTGTGATCTTCGAATCATGAGTGAAGATGCATGGCTTCGTGATCAACACGTCAACCTTGGTATTCCAGCGGGAGCAGTTGGTGGATGGATTCTCCCAACAATCATTGGCGAAAGCAAAGCGAAGGAACTCGTGTACACAAGTGAAGATATCACCCCGGAGAAAGCAAACGAAGTTGGGTTACTGGTAGACGTAGTTCCTGAAGGAGAGGCTTTCACTGCGGCCCGGGAATTAGCAAATACCCTCCGCGATAAACCAGCGAAGGGATTACAGGCGACAAAAGAAATGTTCAGTACTTCGCTTTCATCTCTCACTGAGGCTTATGAACTAGGAAGCGAATTTCACTGGGAGTGCATTCGAGATCCTGAACATCAGGAAGCCCTTGATGCGGCAATGGACAATCGTGAACCACATTTCAACCGGGATTATTCGTAATTGAGTGCGGAACGACTAGTTTTCATACGGTATTCTGTGTCGTTCATGTTCATGTTTGGCTGCGAAGGTTCCTAGAAACAGAATAAAACGTGATACCGATTACTAGACTAACCGCCGCGATTGACGGATATGCGGCAATGATCGTGAATTCAGTCGCAAGGTATCCGAACAATGCGGGTCCAATTGCGCTTCCTAACGCTCCTACTGTCTGAACCACGCCGAAAAGACTTCCACTGAACTCTTGTTGGGCATGCTGAGACACAAGCGCGTTCTTTATTGGGGCGTTCGCGTACATCGCTCCACCGATTGCGAAAAATAATATCCCAAGGACGGGGACCAGCATGGAGTTCGGGAATGTTTCGGTGGTTCTGACAACAACAAACGTTGTGCCGATTAGCGCTGCTGTGACGATTGATGCGGCTGCGCCGAGTTTTCCCCGATCAACGCGATCGGCGAGACTACCCGTAGCGAGAGCTGAAATACTCCCAGCTGCAAGCATAATAAAAAAGATGACATTGGAGATAGCAATCGTTTGACCAGTTCCTGCGAATACATACGACGTGGTGAACGTCATTATGGCTCTGGTTTGGATTGAAACAAATAAATTCAGTAATAATAAGAGCACAATCCCTGTCGTCAGAGGGACACGGAGTATTTCACTGATTGATTCTCGAATTGAGGTCAATCCTTTGACGTTGTTTGACGAGTCTTGACCTTGCTTCGTTGTTCTCGACTGGTTATCCTCATCCTCCTGAGTAGAACTGGTAGTGTGCGTGAATAAAACGGAGAAACTTACCGTTACAATCACTCCCAGAATTGCAGCTACACTTAGTCCGATTCGCCAATGTATATATCCAGCTATCCCGCCAATTATTAGGGGTGCAAGGGCTGTTCCTACCATTCCAAAAAACCCAAATATACCCATTGCTTTTCCTTCGGTCTGTTGTGATTCGAAATCACTGATCAACGACATTCCTGTCGGATGATAGGTACTGCCACCAATGCCAGTGATCACTTGCGAGGCGATGAGCATTTCATACGTTTGCGCAGTACCAGCAAGGAAAATCCCAGCACTCATACCGAGCATTCCACCAACAAGCAAGCGTTTCTTCCCGATACGGTCACCGAGCATTCCTGCAGGCAATTGGAAAATAGAATACATCCCGAAAAACACGGTTAGGAGCAATCCAGCCTCGGCAAATGATATCTCTAGGTCGGTGACGAGGAATGGAATTATCGGCGGAATAGCGATAGAGAAAAATTCATTGACGCCATGCGTTGAACTGATTAGCATGACGTTTTTGGGTGATTTGATATCGCGGAATTCACCCAAAATTCGTTCCATTCTCAATTGATTCGCCGATTGGATTATTAATGCGTTACGGATTATTAATTTTGGTTTCTTACCAATCAACGCATCCAACTTGCTGTATCTAGGGGGGCTCTCTTCTCTGGTGTCGGTCTGGATAGTACGTTGAGTTGTTTGAGTACATGAATTGACGATAACTGCCTTCAACTACCAGTATATGGAGGGTGGGTCTCTATTTTTACTCATCGGCAAGTCGTGGTAATGACTGAAATCACCAATTACCTGACTGCTCAACGTCGTGATCAAGCGTTTTCTCGGTTGACTGTGAGGATAATGATTTTCTGGGTTTTGATATGGACCGGGATGATAATCGCCTTATTTGTATTTGGCCAGTATCTGCCGGGATTATTCGTGTAATCCGTTCAACCAAACCATTTATAATTCGATTACTGAGTGAGGATAGGTTCGAGGAGTTTGCGTTGGGCAGCGGCTAGGTGCTCGCTGAATGTTGACGTGGTAATACCGAGGGCTTCTGCCACTTCCCCGGCATTGGATTGCTTCGGGTGATCGAAGTACCCCATTTCATAACTTGTTTCGAGTACCTCTCGTTGACGGGCAGTGAGGTTATTTCTATCAACAGCAACAAAGTCACTCGGCGTTGATTCCTCGGTTTGAAGGAGCCGGATGATTTGCACACTATCGTATACTTCTCGAAGTTCTCCGACTATATTTTGGATTTCTGTGAAATCAGCTACATAAAACGTTACGGTCAACCCTCCATGTTCTGCTTTGATGTCTGCAATAGGTGACTCGTTTTGTTCGATGATTTCACAAACACACCCGGTTCCTTTTTCACGTTGAAACCGGTGGACTGACCGAGATTCATCCTCGAACACAGTATTAATTTGTGCGGATTCGATTGTTGTCCCAGCTGAAGTGGAAAATTCTTCGATTTGTCGGTTCTTATGATCGGATACAATTGATCGAGAGATATCTGTTATTGGTTCGGCGAGCGAGTCGGACGCTTTTGCAATCGGGCAATTAGACGCATTGTCAATTTTGAGTTCAGCCCGAATGCTAGAGGCCATTTAACAATTGATAATTCGTTAGGATTGGTAAAACAGTAGTTATGATTCTCAAAAGATTGCAATCATCGAAAAGATTATCGAAAAGAATTCACCTGTTTTTTTAAGTAGTGGCATAGGGTATCGGTTAGCATCGAGGAATGTTCATTTGATTGAGTGGGAGGGCATGTTGGTGTTTGTATTGTTGAAGCCGCTTGCCATCATTCGTCGGATTAACGTTACAATTCCGTTTTCGAAGCCTTGTCCGAATATGGCATGTTCGGCCAATGAATCGGCCTGCGTAGTTCCTTTTAAAGTACTTACAAGTATTGTGTTTCGATCCACTAACAGGATTCGACTAATTATTATATCGTCATTGGGGTCGGTCGAATGTTGTAACCAGTTAATATCTGAAAGGAAAGTGTCGGCTTCCGGGACAGCGGTATTGAAGTCGTCCTCCAGTTCGGGTGAAATAGTCCCAATGATGACACTAATCCCATTAGTTGTGGCATCTTGTAGTGTGTCCTTAAGTCCGGTTGTTAAGATGTTATTGTGTCCGGCGATGAGAAAGACCTCCTCTTTTGCTTCATTATTGAGTTGTTCTGTTCGGTTCTCGATAGCTCGCGAACCAGATAACGCCCATATTTCGTGTGGGTCTTCAATGTCACTTGCATTATCAACGGGCGATAATGCTTTGAGTTCTCCTTCGAGTTGACTCGTTCGGGATTGATACTCTTTTTCTAGTGTTTTGATTGCTTCTTCCGTCTCTACGGCACGAAATCGCTGTGGGGTTGAACGCTGCGTTTCCACGAGACCTTTTGATTCTAGCACACTTACCGCGTCATAGACACGGGTACGGGGAACTGATGAGTGCTTGCTTATTTCTTTCGCCGTTGCATTCGGGAGGCGAGTAAGCGTCACGAATGCCCGGGATTCGTATTCTTTTAATCCGAGTTTCTGTAACAAATCGATTGCTTGCTCTGATGAGTCCAGTGATTTCATGGGTCCCAACCTTCGTACCGTTTATGACTGCATCCTATAAGGTAGATTCGTTTGTGATTTGAATAATTACTCCCATATTATATTATGGAATAGGTAATTACTCAATTATACAATAGTTGATAAACATAATTGGGGTAGAAGTAGAGGAGTTGGCATTTTTTGGATTTATTTTCACTTTTGTTTGGTACTACAGGCTATCGATTTTGGATTGTTACTCAATTAATCACAATAAAGCTATAACCACGGGAGTGAAACCTAGTTTTAGCACGCAGTCGCTTACGGGTCCCAACCACTCGTTGACTGCGTGCTACTCAATTCTCCAAGTGAAATCGATGCGTTTCGTTCAAGTTAATTGAGAAATCGACGTGAGATCCTTACTTGACAATTCGAAATCAAAGATATTGATATTCTCTTCGAGGTGTTGTCGGTGGCTGGATTTTGGAATCGTGCTAACCATTGGCTGTTGCGTGAGCCATCGAAGCGTGATTTGAGCGGGAGTTTTGTTATATCGTTCCGCAAGTTCTGAAAGGACCGAATTTTGGTGGACTTTTCCTTTGGCAAACGGTGTATACGCAGTAAGCATGATGTTATTTGATTGACAATATGTGAGTGTGTCTTCTTGATCAATAAATGGGTGATATTCTACTTGGTTCGTCAGAATCGGCGTACTAGATGCAGATTGGGCAGTGGATAACTGATCAACAGAATAATTACTCACCCCAATATGCTCCACTAGACTCTCCTCTTGCAGCGAGTTTAACCCACGAATGGACTCCTCTATTGCTACCGTTCTACTCGGAGCGTGCAGTAATAACAAATCGATTTTTGAATTTCCTAGCTTCTCGAAACTCGTTTTGGCCGACGCGATAAGGTCATCGTATTGGAGGTTGTTCCGATTTATCTTTGTAACGACAAAGAATTCGTCCCGAGGTACAGATGACCTTTTAATTGCTTCTCCTACTATCCGCTCGTTGTTATATAGTTGCGCAGTGTCAATATGTCGATACCCAATCTCAATCGCAGCTTCAATACCGGTGCTTCCCGTCCTTCCTGTCATTCTATACGTCCCTAGTCCAAGGACTGGAACCGAGCAATCGCGAACACCAACATATTCCATGCAATTCAATGGTGTTCCAGTAATAATGAAATTACTCACAGATCAACTGTTCATACCCATCAAAGCTAATGAAATAAACAGCTATTCCTATTGGACGCATAGAAAAACTACCAACAATGATTCTTGGCGTCATTTCAGATACTCATGATAATGTTCCAGCTATCAAGAATTCACTAACCGTTTTTGAATCACTTGACGTAGATACCATCCTTCACTGTGGGGATTACATTGCTCCACCGACACTGCCGTTCTTTGACGGATTCGAACTTCATGGTGTCCTCGGGAACAATGATGGAGAACTTGATGGTCTCGAACTATTCTTCGATGATCTAGGGAATGAGAGTCATCTCCACGGTCGCTACGCTACGCTTGAATTCGATGGACTCACCGTACGCTTGTTACACGGTGATCAAGGCCGTGATACCGTAATAGACGAAGCTGAATCAGGCGCGTACGATGTTGTTTGTTATGGTCATTTTCACGAAACCGATGAGCAAACCATTAATGACACCATTGTCGTTAATCCCGGCGGTCATTTTCCGACCGTGCCTGATGAACACCGATGCGTCGTCACAATAGATACCGCGACCGCAACTATTGAATTCCACAATATCGCCTAGTCGTACTGACCGAGAAGTATCTTCAACAAAAAACGCGTTATAAGGGTTCGTCGCCTTCAATGATTCTGCGGGCCCGTTCTAAAAACAACGGGACGTAAGTTTCCATTTTCGGGTACATTGGGTTATCGGCATTCCCTTCGATGTGTCTGCGATAAAACATTTCACCCAAAGCAGCTATCTTAAAGACTGCAAGCGCTCGATAAAACCGCTCGTGCTTAAATTCGATTCCCGTTAAGTTTTCATAGATGTCGACTAACTCAAGGCGGGTGGAGTATCCTCGTTGAGTCATGAATTGCGCAGCTTCAGGTCGTGGTGGCGCGGGATCTTTCTCATCCCACCAATACGCTAACATCCAGCCGAGATCGAAACGAGGGTCTCCAAGGGTACTTAATTCCCAATCGAAGACGCTAATCAATTCCGGTGGCGGGGACGTAGCAAACATCACATTATCAAGTTTATAATCACCATGGACGAGTGTATGAGGATACTCAGATGGAGTGTTTTTGGATAACCAATCCCCGACGGTATAAACAGTCGGTACTTCGCGTTTTGCTTCGGTAACTTCGAATGCCCACTCAAATTGCTCCTGCCACCGTTCGACTTGGCGTTCGGTATACCCTTCCGGATACCCGAAATCCCCAAGTCCAACATCCGTGTACTCGATTTGGTGAATTGTTGCGAGTTCACGAATAAGATTTTCTCCGATCTTGGCACGATTCTCTGGGGAACTGAACTGGTCAGGCTCTTCGTCGCGGAGTACTGAACCATGCACTCGTTTCATGATATAGAAATCCGACCCGATAATCGAGTGATCTTCAGAAGCAGCAACCGTCGGAGGTACTTTTACATCGGTAGATTGTAACGCGTCGATCACTCGGTACTCCCGCAACACATCGTGTGCTGTCTCTGCTGTTTCACCTGGGGGTGGCCGTCGAAGTACTAATTCCTGCTCCCCCCACGTAATAAATAACGTCTCGTTTGAATTCCCCGCTGTATGACGATCAATCGTAAACGTCTCGACGGATCCTAGAATTGATTCAAGATACGAAGCGAGCGATTCTTTATCTACCAATCTATCGAAATAGTCCTTGCCCTCACTCATTTGTCAAACCTTCACCCAAGAACATGATTCGTGTTACCCTGCTATACAATTTCTATCTATGAATACCTACTCCCTAATAGCGAGTCACCATTATTGAGAACTTTCCATACTAGCGTGATCATTCACCACGGTCTGCGAATACGCGTTCGTTGACCACTGAGAAAATCATGGGGAATTCATAATTTTAGTGAATGGGTCGGAGTCCGGATAAACACTGCGCCCGTCGATGACCTTAGGTTTTACAACACCCGGCGCTAACGGGATTGCATGGAGTATGACGACTCAGAGCACGCAAAGGAGCTTGCTGACCGCGCAGAACAATTGATGGAAGAAGTCATCCTTCCAAAAGATCGTGAACTTTCTGGTGGCGAACCACTTTCTGAAGACCTCGTCGCTGAGCTCAGGGAGGAAGCGAAAAACTACGAAATATACGCGCCTCAAGTCGGAGAACAATGGGGTGGGATGGGTGAGGTATTCAGTGATGTCCTCCCGGTATTCGAGCAGGCGGGCCGAAGTGTACTTGGCGCTCCTGCGATGCGCGTGGATGCCCCGGATCAAGGAAATATGGATCTCATTGAACTTGTCGGCACAGACCGGCAAAAAGAAGAATGGCTTGTCCCGCTTGTGGAAGGCGAATACCGTAGCGCGTTCAGTATGACCGAACCGTTACAGGGCGGTGGTTCCGATCCGAAAATGATCAAAACTACCGCTGAAAAAGACGGAGATGATTGGGTTATTAATGGTCATAAATGGTGGACTAGCCAAGGACGCGAAGCCGATCTTATTTTCGTAATGGCTCGGACCGATCAGGACGCTCACCCCTACGCCGGGTGTTCATTTTTCATGGTGACTCCCGACATGGAAGGGGTCAATATCGTTCGAGATATTCCCCATCTTGGTGAAGGCGGTCACCACGGTCATATCGAAATTGAATATAACGATGTCAGAGTTCCGGAAGAAAATTTACTCGGTGTCGAAAACGAGGGGTTCACGCACGCCCAAGAACGACTTGGGCCTGCTCGTCTCACTCATTGTATGCGCTATTCCGGGATGGCCCAACGAGCGCTTGACGTGATGAAAGCTTATACGTCAGAGCGGGAAGCATTCGGTGATCAATTGTCTGAGAAACAATACATTCGGTTTAAAGTTGCTGATGCGGAAACCGATTTGCATGCAGTTCGGACGATGGTTCGACATGCGGCCCGGCAGATCGCGGCGGGGAAGGAAGCGCGAATTGAAGTTTCCATGTGTAAAACTTTTGCTGCAAACGCGATTCAAGATATCATTGATATGTCACTCCAGTTTGTTGGTGGGAATGGTATTTCGAAGGATCTCCCTATTGCTGGTTTTTACGAAAGTGTTCGTCCGTTTCGCTTGGTTGATGGGGCTGATGAAGTCCATCGACGAGTTATCGCTCGAGATGCATTTGACGAGGACAAGATTGATCCGGATGAACTTCGACCAGTTTCACGCTTTTAAGATCCATCGTCCTACCTGAGGAATGTTACAGTAATAGATCTCGAATTACGTATCAAACGCTTAGCAACACTTTATGAATATGGGCCCAGTGGAGGTGCTTCGAAGAACACACCAGGTATTCCGAAGTTGCCCGGACGAGTTTTTTCCGATGTACCTCCTCGGTGCTGCGGTTCCCGCTATCGCTCAACTGGTTACGGTCGCAGGGCTCGTGGGTAGTTATGGATATTTATCGGTGACTGGGCGTCTCGACCGATTTCTTGCACAACTCGCAGAGACAGATATCGGGCCTCCGCCTGATCCGAATTCACCTGCGTTTACCGCGTGGGCAAATGATTTATTTCCACTGCTCGATATTCTGTTTCCGAGAATTATTCTCATTTCACTATTGGTAACTATTGTTGTGGCTATAGCGGTTGCATTCGTCTTGTTAGCCGGTGTGACAGCCGGTCAACTATCGGTTTGTTTATTCAGGTTACAAAACCGACCTGGGTTAAGACCTGGGCTTATGAAAGCGCGGAAACATTGGCAATCTTTCCTCTGGTTGTATCTTTTAGAAGGGGTGATTTGGCTGGGTAGTTCGATTATTGTCATGGGACTGCTTTTGTTCACGTCCCAAGTATCCTCGATTCTGAGTGGAGCTGTTGCATTCATCGCGGTTCCCATTTGGCTATTACTTGTAATCGGTACCCGGGCTGTGTTTGTTTTCGCTCCAGTGGCTGTCATCGTAGACGACAAACCAGCAATAGCCGCCATTAAACAAGGAATGCTCTTCCTGCGTAACCATCCGATAGATGCCGTGTTTTATTTCATTTTTGCAATTACTGTTCTTTTCCTGTACACTGGTTTCTTCGGGGTATTTTCATCGATAGGAGCGGGATCACTTATTGCGCTGGGCGGATTGCTAATCGTTAGTCCGGCACTGGACTTGTATAAAACAGCGGTCTTTGCAAGTTCAAGAGAACCACTCCCGCCGACTTCAAATCTTTCTCAATCAATTCGAGAACAACTTGTCCACGGTCTTATTCGGGGATGGGAGGCGTTGCGTGTTTTTATTCGTGCCTCGCCAGTGTACTTATTTTTTGCAATGCTATTTTTGGTGATTGGCGTGGCATCAGGTCTTCGGGTCGCAGATCCATTTACGCCCTTTATTTCCGTGTCAATTGAGGGTCGAATAGAGGGTTTGTTTCCAATTTCAGCGGCCGTCGAATTTTTTGCAAATAATTGGAGCGTTGCGTTTACAATTGCATATGCCGGGATTTTCATCGGTATCCCATCAATTGTCCTCTTATGGATAAATGGAATGAGTTTGGGTGTGCTGTATCAATTAGAGACCAATAAATCTGCGTTAATTGGCTTTGTGCTCCCGCATGGAATAATTGAGATCCCAGCGATTGTGATCGCCGGGGCAACTGGGCTCTTCCTAGGCGTTCAAAGTTGGCGTGCATGGAACAGCGACCGCAGTACTGCATTGTTGGCAAGCGCCTTACAACGGGTGTTTTGGGTTGTCGTTGGACTCGGGATGGTACTTGCTCTTGCAGGGATTATTGAAGGTTTCATTAGTTCAGTGATCGTAGAACGAGTAATCCTAACGTAATCCTTGGTTAACTTTTGAAATTGGTTTGGACAACAGTAACATTCAACTCACCGCTCGCCTAACATATTCTTGCAAACTCGACGTCAACTCTGTCGATGACCACGATTCGAGTAATATCTCGAGAAGATAGAACCGTGATTGGTGCTTCAATAACGACAAAAAAGCATTCTTTTTGGACCACTTCATGGACCCTGAATTATCTCCCACCCGGATTGGGATCTTCTACTAACGAAGCCAGGCGTCACTAGTCATGTCATCACCAGGTCTCGATATTACTCCGTATGTCGACAGGATCAATACTGGTCTTCTCGCCCGCCCTGGGCTAGTCGTCATTATTTTTCTCGTGGTTACCGTGTTTTTCGCTGGCGGCCTCGGGCTTATTTCGCTAGAGGAAGAAACAACGCAATCTTTCACCAGTGATATCCCCGAACAAGAAGCACTCGATAAAATCAACGAACGCTTTTCTTCTCCGTTTCATGCGGCGTCGCCATCAACCCAACTCATCCATGTCGGTTCGAACGTCTTAACCAAGAACGAATTGGTTCGCGATCTCCGAGTTATTGAACGAACGAAACAACATACATCACTACGTGTAGACTCAGCTTCTGGTCCAGCAGTCATCGTCGCCCAACAACTCGATCCGACTGCGACCTCTCCACGTGAACAACGACGAGTTCTCGAACACGCAACACAATCAGAAGTACAACAAGCCGTAAAAGCAGTCGCTACAAATCCATCGTTTACTAGAGCTGTTTCTCAAGATTTCAATCAACAAAGCGCCAGAGCATCAGTATCAATCACGGTTATCTCGCATAAATTCCCGCCGGCGGCTGACTCAAATGCTGTACAACCGATTCAAGTGCGAATCGCTGAAATCGCTGAAAGCCAACCAGGGGACATTAGGGTATTCGGATCTGGAATAATCAACGAAGAATTCGGTAATATAATAGGCGATTCACTAGCAATTGTCATCCCAGTAGTTCTTGTTCTCATCTTCTTGTTTCTCCTCGTAGCGTATCGCGACCCAATTGATCTTGTACTCGGATTACTCGCGTTAGTACTGACGATAATATGGACCTTTGGGTTGGTTGGGTACCTTGGCATCCCCTTTGATCAAATAATGATCGCCGTCCCCGTGTTACTACTCGCCATCGGCATCGATTTCGGGATCCATCTAATCAACCGATACCGCGAAGAGCGAATTACTGGCACCGACCCAATTACGGCAATGCAAATCGCGAATCGACAATTGCTCGTTGCGTTTTTCATCGTCATTCTTACGAGTATCTTCGGGTTCGCCGCAAATCTAGTGAGTGCGCTACCTCCGATTCAGAATTTTGGGGTTGTCGCGTCAATTGGCTCTGCAATTATCTTCTTGATCTTCGCGGTTTTCCTCCCCGCTGCAAAACTCAAAACAGACAGATATCGCGATCGTTTCAAAATCCCTCAATTTAGCATGCGGCCCATAGCCACGGAAGATTCAGGGTTAGGCAGTGTATTATCAATTGGGGCAACAATCACCCGCTCTGCACCATTACTGGCCGTTGTCGTCATTATCCTTGTAAGTGGATCGATGGCTGTGTATGGTCAACACGTCGATCAAACGTTTGACACGGATGATTTCCTTCCT
>CAZITY010000016.1:26661-40389 GCA_964542445.1 uncultured Halobacteriales archaeon
TATCTCCCGGAACCACTAGCGCCGGGGGAATACACAGTTACGAGAAATATCAACCTACTCGAAGACCGATTCGAGGCGAATCAAGATGAACAAGTCACAATGTACATTGAGGGCCCATTTTCCGCCGATTATGCACTCGAATCGCTCCATCGAACGAACCAATTCCCCCCAGATAGTTTTATCTCAACCAATGGCCAGGCAGAATCAACGAGTATACTCTCAGTGATTAACTCGTATGCCGCAACTAACCCAGAATTCAAACAGTTAGTAGCACGAAATGACCGAAGTGGTTCGGGCGTCCCTGATCAGAATCTCGATCGTATCTATTCCTCTCTGTTTAATTCACCATATGGAGATCGGGCTGAGGAATATCTCACCGATGATCGACGAGCAATAAAAGTGGAATACGCAGTTGAATCAGACGCAACTCAACAAGAAATAACGCAAGATGCCCGTTCCTTGTCAGAAAACTTTCGGTTTCACGCAGTCCCCACTGGACAAATTGTCGTGTTCCAGGCTGTATCTGACCTGATTTTTGCCTCTGCTATCAAAAGCCTACTTTTGGCATTGTCACTCACGTCGATATTCCTTATTATCATTTACTGGGTGTTAGAAAATCGACCATCGCTCGGGATTGTTAACGTGTTCCCAATTGTGGTTTCAGTCACGTTTTTGATCGCCACCATGCGATTTGTGGGAATACCACTAAACGCATTGACAGCCACAATTCTCGCAATTACCATCGGACTAGGGATTGATTATTCAGTCCATGTCACGCATCGATTTATTGATGAATACCATTCTCCTGGTTCTGATGCATATATGGCATTAGTTCGTACTCTCAGTGGTACTGGTGGTGCCTTAACCGGGAGTATGTTAACGACAACGATGGGATCATTTGCGCTTATACTCGCAATAACGCCTGTCCTAGGGGATTTTGGAATCTTACTTGCCGCTAGTGTATTTTATTCTTATTTATCTTCAATTCTCACATTACCCGCTGCGTGTTACCTGTGGGCCAACTACAATTAACCAATTATAATTGTAATCGATGCCCATCTGTAGTAGAATATCGATATCAGTAATCTCACTCGCATTACACGGATTTGACGATCAGCTACTCACGCACCTGTGATTTATTAGGCAACATCGCGCGAAATACCAGTGTGTCCGAAGACCACCAGCCACCTTGGAATCCGAGTACTGACCTGGCAACATTTATCGATTCTATTCCAAAAAAAAAAAAACGAATTCCCTACTGAGGCAATCGATACCGCTAAACAATGCGTTATTGATACTCTTGGTGTAACAATAGCCGGGGCCGAGACTGACGCTGGTACTATTGCAGCTACCGCCCTGAGTGAACCTTCCCATACCGGTTCGGTTACTATCCTCGGGCACAATCAAACTTCACCACCGCCGACCGCTTGTTTCATTAATGGAACCGCTGCGCACGCGCTTGATTACGATGATTTCTCCTATGCCTATCCTGCTCACCCTAGTGCCGTCATCACCACAACCGCGATAGCCACCGCGGAAACCTGTAACCTCAGCGGTAGCGATGTTCTCGAAGCATACATCATCCGATTTGAAACCTACTACTATCTCGCCAAAATCATCGGCGACAAACACTATGAACAGGGCTGGCATGCCACCAGTACTATTGGAACGTTTTCTGCGACAGCAACGGCCGCTTACCTACTGGATTTATCCTTTTCTGAAATACAACACGCACTAAATATCGCAGTATCTCATCCTGCTGGCCTTCGATGTAATTTCGGTACGATGAGTAAACCCATGCATGTGGGCATTGCTGCTCGAGCCGGGATTACTGCAGCGCTATTAGCCGCCGAAGGATTCACTGCCGATCAAGCCGCGATAGCCGGTGACCAAGGGTTTCTCGACGTGTACGCTGGACCTGACGTTTCTCCCGGTTCCCGACCAACTCTAGGGGACACATGGGGGATTGTTGACGTTGGTGTCGGTACCAAAAAATATCCCAGTAGCGGCCCAACGCACTCTGGGATTGCTGCCGTCGAGGCAATACTCAAAACACACCAAATTTCATCACGTGAAATCTCAGAGATAACAGTCACTGTTGCGCCATTCGCCCAAGACGTGTTGCAAATGGAGTATCCTTCATCCGGCCTCGAAGCGAAATTTTCCCTTTCGTATTGTTTGGCTGCGATGATTCAGCGGGGTTCCGTAGGATTGGATTCATTCACTTCACAGGCAATTTCAGCATCGAACATTAAGTCATTAGCAGACCGTGTGACCGTTACGATCGATGATGCCCTTCCATATAACTCACATAAATCGAACGTATCAATCGCTACCGCTTCCGGCGATACCTATTCACAATCAATTAACCACCCGCCTGGTACCAAAGAAAACCCGCTCTCATCGTCTGAATTAAAAGAAAAATTCATCGAATGTCTCGAGTGGGGGACTCACTCAATTGCTGGTTCTACACTCTATGAAGAAATCTCTGAGATAGAACACCACTCAATCCGAGAAATCACCTCGCTGCTCTAATTAACCAAAAGTCCACGAAAAGAAGCCCAATTACCGCCTTACCTCCCGGCGTCTCGAGACAGCATAACGCAAGTATCTAGATCAACGATGTCCCCAAGTTCTTAGCCTTCAATACCTACTTAGCGTTGACAATTCATTCCTTCGAAAAAACCCAAAATCGACGGGTCGAGTCGAAACAACAGAAACTCATTCTTTTTAGCATTCCCGTTACTATTCTCCTCAATGCCACCTACCGTTCCAGAATTATCACCGCCTAATCGAACACTCTTAGGACCAGGACCGAGTAATGTCCACCCGCGTGTCCTACGCGCAATGGCTACTCCTCTTGTCGGGTATCTCGATGACTATTACACACAAGTAATGGATGACGTTCAGGAATTACTCCGGTACTTGTTTCAAACTGACAATGAGCATACGCTCGCTGTAAGCGGGACTGGTACCGCCGCAATGGAAACCGCGTTTACCAACCTCGTTGAACCAAACGAAACCGTTCTCGTTCCAAGTAATGGGTACTTTGGAGAACGGATGGGGCAAATCGCGGAACGCGCAGGCGCCTCAGTTGTCCATGTGGACGCTCCATGGGGCGAACCGCTTGACACCCAAACCGTCGCTGATGCAATCCAAACCCATAAGCCTGCAGTATTTGGATTTGTCCATGGCGAAACGAGTACTGGCGTCCGACAAACTGATATCCCTGACCTGACGGAAATCGCGCACGATCATGGAACTATCGTCGTCGCTGACACCGTTGCGTCCCTCGGCGGCGTCGAGTTCCGAACTGACGACTGGAATGTTGATGTCGTATACTCAGGTTCCCAGAAATGTCTTTCTGCACCGCCTGGCGCAAGCCCAATCACCCTCAATGAGCAGGCGATGAACAAAATCCACAACCGTGAATCACTGATACGGTCATGGTATCTAGACCTCACGGGTGTCTGGGACTACTGGGGCGACGCCAGAAACTACCATCACACAGGCCCAATATCGACTATGTACGCGTTACGCGAAGCGCTCCGATTGGTCGCAGAGGAAGGCCTAGAGAATACCTGGGAACGGCATCATCGTGTGGCGAACGCTCTAAAAACAGGGGTGGCTGCATTAGGCACCCCAACGTATCCAGATGATGCATGCTGGTTACCAACCCTCAACGCGGTTACCGTCCCGAACGGAATCGACGAAGATCGAGTAATTACCCGACTAATGGAAGAACACGGCATCGAAATCGTTGGCGGACTCGGCGCCTTAGACGGTGAGATCTTCCGTGTTGGTTGCATGGGGAATTCCGCCCGACCAGAGAACATCCTTCATTTCATCGCCGCTTTCGGCACCATCCTTGACGAAGAAGGTGCCTCGGTCGATGTCGACGCTGGTATAGCAAAGGCAACTGACGCACTACGCTCCTAGTCTCCTCCTTCCTGCTATTCACCTTCGGCCAGTACCAAAGGAGCAATATAAGTCGCATGGCTAACGATACCTACTGTGCCGAATCCGCAGGTAACTCTCATCCAGATAGATAATTATGGTCCATGGACGGTAACCCCGAATCCACGGCGTGAAACCGATTTGCAGACGCTCCAATCACGGTTATACGCAGACTTAACACAACTTTTCGGAAACAGAGACGGGTATACTTTTTTTGCGCGGTTCGACAATATGATCGCTGTTAGTAACGGGATTGATATCGACCAACACGCCCTCATTCAAGAATCAATTAAGAACCGATACCCGGTGACACTCAGTCTTTCGATAGCAACTGGCGCCTCTCCCGGTGAAGCCCTTTCGACCGCTACTGATCAATTACAAGCCGCCGGTAGCGCCCAGGATTCTGATCGCCGCGAGATTCTCCGCGGTGAACCGCTCGCTCCAGCTGATCAAAAAGAAGATGATCTCCAAATCGCGCATTTCGATGTGAACGATGCAACAGGAAAATACACCGATGAGTTACCAGCCTTTGAGTCCTTCGTTCGGATCGAGGAAGGCTACCTTTCGCTCATGCGATACCTTCACGAAAATCACGATAGCTTAGCGTTTTTCGTCGGGGGTGATAACGTCATCGCGATTGGGAACAATCTGGACCATCGCGCATATGAAGCCGCGATAGATCACGTTAAATCTGCCGTAAACGTCGATTTGAAAGTGGGCGTAGGCCATGGAAAGACAGCCTATCAGGCTGGGATGACCGCGAAGCACGCCCTAGAGGAATGCCGGTTGAATGGTACCGCAGTTGAATTAGATATCCCGAGACCCTGACCGGGGCTACTGGGATCATTGATCGGGTTATAATTCGCTCACTAGGTCATTAAGGGCTTCCTCTGGATCAGGAGCTTTTGCAACCCCGCTTGCGAGGAGCACGCCTTCTGCCCCTAAATCACGTGCAGCTGCCACATCTGCCCCCGTACTGATACCCGCCCCACAGAGCACATCGACTGATTCATTGACCGATGCTGCGGCGTGAACCGCATCCCGAACGATGTCCGGGTCGGCCTGGCTTACTGGCGTCCCAGACCCAATGAGTTCTGGCGGTTCAACAGCTACATATTCTGGCCCGAGTGCTGCTACAGCCGCTATTTGCTGCGGGTTATTCGCGCACACGATTACCGATAACCCGGCATTATGTGCTTGGGTGATAGCGGCGTCAATAGTTGCAAGTCGAAGTCGACATTCAGAATGGTTCAATAACGTTCCGGTTGCTCCAGCTTCTGCAACCGACGCAGCGAGGGTACTCCCAGTATGACTCCCACGGCTATTTCCACTGACATGTTGCGCCCACGTCTCAACGTCTGTCTTCGAAACGGCACTCAACTGTGCTGTTTGCGGGGCGACTGCTACCCGTGCAGCACTGGATTTAGAAACAGTATGAGCGCCACGAGAGATCTCTAGCGTATCACATGAATACGCCTTCAAATTAACGAGAATGAACATATAAACCGATGAAAATCTGTGACAGATTAGTCTTTGCGTTTAACAATATCGCCGAGCGTTACGCCGCCCTGCTCGCCGGTAGACGACCAACTGTTTACCTCATCATCTCCGGAGCCACCTTCGATGAGTTCAATTTCGAGCGCGCGCTCCAGTTTTCTGCGAACAGTGTCACTCGGAAGATGATCGCCTCGTTCTAATTTCCGAATCAAACTCGTTTTTTCGTTCAATTGATCCGCTAACTCAGCCTGAGTCAATCCTTGTGATTCTCTTGCCGACCGAATCCGGTCGTTGAAATCCTCGACGATTTCTTCCATCTCGTCGAATAAATCACGTCGCGATGTAGAACGCGTTGATTGTTTCTGCGTTCCACTCGATGATTGTTGAGTAGACTGTGTTGTCGATGGGGTCTCCGAGGTTGAATATTTCGAGTCATTCGAGCTGTCACTTTGTTGTACCTCCGTGCCGAATTCGACACAATCGGCGCAAACCTGGAGTTCTGCCCCCTCGATTTTCGCTGTTTTGGGACTCGTCGTCTCAGCGCCGCACATCTCACACTGAACCATACACTACCTTTGGAACCCCTAATCATAAAACGTACGCCGGTGATATCAATTTAATAATATTATTTTGGGACTGATAATGACTTACACCCTACTCTCTTTCAAGGGCTCGTAACCCGTAATAAAACCGTTGCACTGCTGTCAAATGCCCAATAACACCAAACACAACTAACAACCACCCTACCACCGAATACCTACCAAATACTCCCGTTACGGGCATTAGGACACCAACCATTCCGACCAAAACTAGCCGGTCCGCCCGCCCCAACAATCCTCCGTACACTCGATCTAACCCGACTGCAATGGATTGCGTCCCGAGATACGAAGTCATGAGGACTCCAGTTACCGCGAAAAACCCGAGCACAAACTCTCCAACACCAGCCGCAAGCCCGGTGATAATCACGATATCCGCGTATCTATCAAGAACATGATCCAATAAGTCCCCCTGCCGACTCGAATTTTCCATTTTACGGGCTACTGCCCCATCTAGCACATCCAGCCATCCATTGAATAACACCAATCCTGCTGCAACAAAATACCACCATCCACCGATGAAAAATGACGCTCCAGCACATACCGCGGCGAAAAAACCAACCCAGCTGATCGCATCAGGACTAATATTATAGGTCACTGCCGCTCGAACGAATGGGGCATTGATCCGGGAGACAAGCGGACGGAGTCGATCTAGCGTCATATCTCATCTAAAAACGATACAATCCCAACGCTTGGTTCTCGCTCACATCTGATAACTTCCTCAACACTGAGTGCTACATCCTCGGGGGATTTCCCAGTTGTATCTATCTCATACACGTTTTCTGTACCATGAATTGTTACTGTCTCCGTCAAAATCACATCGTGCGCTTCACTCAAGACATTCTCCTCAACTTTTTCCTCAGGTTCTCCTCGATCCCGCAATCGTTGGTGTAGCTCATCTGGGTGACATCGTAACACGATCACCTTCGTTACCGGAATGTGATGTGCGACATGTGACTCGAAAATCACGTCAGACCATCCAGCGGCGTACTCATTGAGGCCATCAATGTCCGCTATCCAACTCTCTCGCTCGGAATCATACCCCTGTGTCAACCCTGCTTCCGGAATCACGTCGTTGAGATGGACGATTGAAAGTTCTGTCTCTACTAAGTCTGACACTGTTGTTTTCCCGGTCCCCGGGGTTCCAGTTATCGCGATTCGCATATACACTCATTCAACACCGCTACAGCGCGTTTCGTCTCATCCCGGGTTCCACACGTGATTCGAATGCATGACGGCAACCCAAAACTCGTACAATCTCGAATGATGACACCGCGCTCTTCAGTTGCATTCGCGATCCGCTGGGCATCCCCGACATCGGCGAGCACGAAATTTGCCTGGCTCTCCCACGTCCTAGCCTTTAATTCGCTCCGGATATACTCGCGAGCCCACTCAACAACCTCGACACTATCAGCGACATGTGCTGTGTCATCTAACGCAGCTATCCCGGCCTGACACGCAATTTCACTCGCTGCAAACGGCGTATTAACTCTGGCATACGCCTCAGCCCAATCCTCCGGCACCACTGCATACCCCAATCGACAACCAGCCAACCCATAGGCTTTCGAAAATGTCCGGAGAATAACAATATCATCCCGAGACTCAAGTAGCGAAATAGTTGAATCTATTGTGCTGAATTCCCCGTAGGCTTCATCTACTACGACTAATGTGTCAGAATCGGTCCGTGCAGCTATTTTCCGTATACTTTGAAGACTGAACGTTCCGCCAGTCGGATTATGTGGACTCGTTACATAAATTATACGTTCACCTGAGTACGAACGCAATACTTCGTCTGTACCTAATGCGAAGTCATCCCCGGCACGAACATCATACTCCGTCACGCCACCGTGGTGAAACCGACTACTCATCCCATAGTAGGAAAACCCCGGATTGGGAACCAACACATTCTCACCTGGGTTCAACACAGCCCGGTGTAAATAATCGATAGCCCCATCCCCACCGTTTGCCAACCAAATTTGCGTCGGTGCAACGTCCCACTCTGCCGCGATCTTATCTGTCAGATCAGAATGAGACGCTTTTGGATACCGATGAACCCGGGAAGCAGTTTCCTTAATAGCATCAACAGCAAGCCTACTCGGGCCTAACGGATTCTCATTTGAAGACAGCGTAATAATTTCGTCAGCTGATCGCCCAACCGTCCGGGCAACCTCTTCTGTGCCACGTCCCGCTCGATATGTCGCGTGATTTGAGAGGTCCCGGAGTTTCATATCGAGAGCCAAGGAATGAAAGACCTTAAGTTACGGCGTTTTTCTAATCACCCTTCCTCGGGGGTCGATTTCAATGTTGAATGCTAGCCTAACAATACTGTTGCAATGTGGATAGTTATAAGCCGACCGGTACCATTTTTACTCATAAGAATACTCTAATTATGCCGTACCTAGTGTATTGTCGTGAATGTGGCTGGACAATCACAGATCCAGTCGAACTGAAAGGCGAAGCGAACTGGCTAGCTGGCCGACACATCAGTGAGCAAGGCCACTCGGTAGCACTCAAAGAAGTGGAACCCGACAACGAGGAGAAACAAAAAGAAGATGTAGAGTTCTATCGAAACACTCCCCGAACAGCAAATATCGAGATACTGCGACCCGTCGACACGCCGAGCCACTCACTCCCTGATAACCTCGAAGAACCAAACGTAACTCGCCGCTGCGGACCAGTCATCTGTCACATTCAAACAGTCTAATCTGCGCTGTCACCAACTCCACCTTACCCCCCTCCGTACTCATCCATCAATTTTCCCGACTAAATTCTGTCTACTCACACGTTCGGGATACTAACGTCATGTTCTAAAGATGGAATTCCATCCACTGAAATCCTAATTTGGTCTCCGTCACTTAACGGACTGACACCGGCTGGAGTACCAGTGAGAATCACATCTCCGGGTTCCAACGTTAAATACGTAGTAATTTCTTCGATTAACTCTGGGACAGAAAAAATCAAATCATCAATTGAACCTTCTTGTTTCTTCTCATCGTTTACCCATAATTCGACAGCGGCGTCATCTGGGACTTCATCAGGAGTGGCAAGAACCGGCCCCAACGGTGACGCGTTATCGAATGCTTTTCCACGAATCCAATTTTGCTCTTTCCGTTGATCATCCCGATTGGATAAGTCGTTCGCGCACGTGTATCCTGCTATAATATTGTCCGCATCGGCTGCTGCGACATTCCGTGCTTGTTCCTTTATGACTACCGCAAATTCGGCTTCATGATCGATCCGGTCTTTGCCCCCGGGAAGCATGATCGTATCGCCGTGACTTGCAAGCGCATTTGGGCCTTTCATGAATAACAACGGACGATCTGGAATATCAGACCCTGACTCTGCAGCGTGTGCTGCATAATTCCGACCGATACAAATCATTTTTGTTGGTTCCGTGGGTGGGAGAATATCGACACTATCCGATTCAGCATCGTACGTCTTTCCTGCAAACTCAATCGTCCCGTCTATCCATTTACCATTCCGAATTGACCCTGCTGGATCTCGAAATCTAACCCGGTACATACCACCAGTTCACACAGGGGTACCTAAGTCGTTTCGAGCTAGTATTGTTTAAGTAGACTGCGAATGAATTTTCTGATGTTATGCAACTCACGTGGCACGGTCATTCAACATGGCACGTAGAAGTCGGCGGAACCTCATTAATCATCGATCCGTGGTTTGATAATCCAAAAACTTCTCTGGACCCGGGTGACATCGCGACACCTGATTTCGTGTTATTAAGCCATGGTCATTTTGATCATATCGCTGATGTCGGTTCGTTCGCTAATTCAACAGTCGTCGGTACCCCTGAAGTAACGGGGTTCGTTGAAGATGAATTTGGCGTTGAGGAAACCATTGGAATGAATATAGGTGGTACAATCGAAGCGGGGGATGCGTATGTAACGATGCATCGGGCTGATCACACGAACGGATTGAATTCAAATTATGATGTCGACGCTGGGATGCCAACCGGCTTACTCATTAGCGATACTGTACCGACGCAAGTTAGCGACACGGAGAGTTTGACGTTTTATCACGCTGGTGATACTGGGTTAATGACTGAAATGCGGGATGTCATTGGGTCGTATTTAGAGCCTGATGCTGCGGCTGTGCCAATCGGTGATCATTTTACCATGGGGCCATGGCAGGCAGCAATTGCGGTTGATTGGCTTGATGTCGATGTTGCCTTCCCAATGCATTATGATTCGTTCCCACCCATCGAGCAGGATCCAAATGATTTCGTTCGCGAAGTAAAGGCCACTGGAAGCGATGCTGAGGTAGAAGTATTAATGGCAGACGAACCCTTTGATCTCGGAAGTGCCATTTTCGAATAATTCCATTTTCCGGAATTAAATTGTGACCTGATGTGTAGTGCGAGGGCAAACTTGCGTCTTCAGGCCCGGGAGGAGGTCAATTCTTAAAAACAACACTTACGGAGACGGCCTTCGAAGAGGACTGTGTATGTCAAAGCAAGTAACGACGGTGTCAGACGAAGGGTTTGCCTCAACATCATCGATTAGGGATTTTGAAGTCGAGATTGATCCGTCGGGTGAGGACACACCTGATACGCTTGAAATGTTGTTGGCAGATTACGCGGCGTGTTATATGCCAGCGGTACGTGTTGGTGGAGAGCAACGCGGTGTTGATGATCTAGGTCGAGTTGAATTTGGCGTTACGGGTGAGTTAAACGATGACGACAAACTCGAAGCGATATCGTTTGATATCCGTGTCGAAGCCGACGTGGATGACGAGACCGCTGAAAAAATAATCGAACGGGCGAACGCGTTATGCAAGGTACACGACGCATTGAAATCAAGTTTACACGCGGACATTACGCTGACTGGTAACGCAGCATAACTCGGTGGGTCATTGGTACTCCGATTAGTGCACAATCTAGGAGTACGCATTCCAGTAATTGTAGTAACTCCTAAGCTAAATCTTATTCGCGGCGAGTAGGATTCATTAGGGCCAGGTGTTCCCTCCTGACTCTTCAGTGACACTCGAATCAGGCTCGCCAGAAGCGATATCCCACTCGGCAGCCTCCGCTGCATCTTCTATCAGTAAGAATTCCCAGTCTTGCCGTTCAGCTGCGGCTTTATTCCTATCATCATTCCCAATGAGAATATACCGATCAGCGGAAAGTTCCGGTTGGACTTTTATTTTCGGTAAACTCTCTTTGAGGGTTCGTGGACCAGAGAAAAAATCTACACTAAACCCTAATTGGCGAGTAAACCCGGTGACTACGTGGGTTGGTTCGTCGCTGAGTACCCCGATGTACGCCGCCCATTGCCGACATCCCTTAAGGACAGCATCGGGGTGTTTGAGGGCTTTCAGCGCCTCATATTCGAATGCAAGGGTTATCTCATCACTCCCCGATTCCATGTCCTGTGTATCGGTTTCACAGGGAAAAACAACGTCGGATTGATTTCTGAGTCACTGATACGATCCGTTGTCCACATCCATACTCGCAATTTTGGTCCAAAGATTGGTCTTTATCACTCATGCTACGTCATCCAGAGTAGTTAGCCAACCCGAGCGAAATAGCTCTCACTCCACATTCGGGAGCAATACGATACTAATTGAACTCGCAATCAATGCCACCAATGCCAATAAAATGAATCCTTCATCAAAAAACCCAAAATCGGCAAACAACCCAATCACAACCGGCCCACCTGCCCCTAGGGAAATATACACTGTCCGCAACAACCCATAACCAGTCCCTTGAATCTCCGTTGGAAGTGAGCGAACCGCGTACGCATGTCCAGGTGGAAACCCACCCAGAACACTACCGAGTAATAACACAACGATAACCAATGCAACCTGACTGGTCACCATAGATAACAAAATAAACGCAGGGACACTCAATCCAATAAAAACAGCTAACCCGATTCGCTGGCCTGCTCTATCAGAAATTATCCCCGATAAAAATTGGAACACGATTGCCGACGCAAAAAACAAACCATACAATACCGTCGCGAACGTGGCAGACACCTCCTTTGTTGCCACGAGATATGTCGGCAAAAATCCCGTAACACTCTGGTAAATAAACATCGTCAGGAACAATACAAACGTTACCAGAAGAACCTGCTTTTGTGTAATTGTCTCGGCCACTACCCGCATGGTTGATTTAAACCCCTCCTGTGACGTTCTCGCTGAAGATTTCCTGCCAGGGACCACCAACCAAATTCCGAGCCCTGTCACAACGAACACTGGGAGTAAATATCCAAACCCAAATCGCCACCCGAGCGCAGCACTCACCACCCCAGCGGTCACCGGAAGCACAATGTTCCCGACGTTCCCCGCGGCTTGACTGAGACTAATTGCAGCAGTTTCCTGTGAGGGAAATGCATCAGAAAGGGCTGTAATCCGAGTCGTACCATAGAGCCCCGTCCCGACTCCTAACAATGACGTTGCAACCACGAACACCCCGAACACTGGGGCGAAAATGAGCGCTAGAACCGCGACGAATGCAACAACTACACTTGCCGATAATACGATAGCGTTGCCGTATCGATCGCTAAGAACCCCACCTGGAAATTGAAATACTGCGTACGAAAACCAAAGCATGCTAATTAGTCCGCCAGTTGTCGTGAATGAAATAGCAAATTCCTCTGTGATGTACGGTAACAGCGCTGGATAAACGATCCGTACGCCGAGGGTTGCAAACCAACCAAGTGAAACAAAAAACAGTATCCGCCCTTGGCCATCCCCCCACAGTTGGACGATATCCATTCGTACAGACGAAACCAATGAACGAATACGACGCATAATGCCTAAACCAAGCACTCCCAATTAACAATCATTTTTCGTTCACCGAAACGAACAACCCCATGTTTTCCCTATTACGGAGACTAAATTTTCCTACTGCCATCCCGCTGGTTCCCATCCGATTTGTCGGAGTAATTGCCCGAACGCAACTACTAACACGACAATAATAATCAAGGATTGCCAGAATGCCAATTCAGAACCAAGGACGTATTCAATCAACCGCAATCCTCCAAACACTAAAATAAACAATGCGAGGTAATACCGCGCTAATTCAAGAACACGATCACCTGAAACCATTATATTAGTATTCCGGAAGGGACTTGTTAAGTCTATCTTTACCCGAGGAGAGAATCCCGATATGCACGGCGGGATGAATCCGACAACTCCTGCATTAACTACTACCGATAGCAGGCCGGATATTCAACGCCAAGCCCACCATAAAGCACCATCACCTACATAGGCTATGTACGGCGATTGACGTCACGCGCACCCAGGTTGGTTCCATCAGAACCAGTGACAGGTCTGCGATGGCTTTGCATCGTTCGGAGACTCTGCCTCCAAACTCTGGAACATCTCACGCTGGACAGCCGACCGCATCTAGAACGCAACGGGCGAAATTTTAGATAAAGATATGCTGAAGGTGTATATGAAGAACCAACCGGGCTGGAATGACACTTTACGTGTGTTCCATCCTTAGATGTTTTAGGACTCCCCTCAATCCTTTTACTATGACCGAGGATTCATTGACTATTCTCGAGGAAGACGCAATCAAAGACCGCCTCAATGAAGGGGGGACTGGTGTGTTATCTGTCGCGAAAAATGACACTCCTTATTCAATTCCTGTTTCCTTTGGATACGATCCAAATTCCAATCAATTGTTCCTGCAACTAGGGTTTACTCCAGAGAGTGA
>CAZITY010000016.1:40399-47276 GCA_964542445.1 uncultured Halobacteriales archaeon
AATTCATCACTGATGGAATTAACACGCGATTCGTCTTGTACGAACACCACATCGACACGTGGCGAAGTATCATCGCCACCGGCACACTACACGAACTCACTCCAGACGAAATCGATAACCGTGTCGCGCGGAATTTACGCAAAGCGGCACCACCGCTTTATTCGATCTGGGACACACCAGCTAAATCAATCGAATTCCGAATATTTGAACTCCAACTATCTTCCCTCTCCGGCCGAGAAGCGTCCCCCTGATGATACTATTCCTTACGCAATATACCGTTGCTGTTCCTTAGGGACATCAACATCAACCGTATCGATATCGGCTTCAGTCATCTTCACGGTTAACACCGGCAACTCGGATTTCCTGACTACTTCCTCCGCGACGCTCCCGAGGACGCGCTTTTGATCACCTGATTGACCATGAGTCCCCATGACAATCAAATCCATCTCCTCCTCATCTCCATACGCAATGATCTCCTCATGAGGAATGCCCTCCAGAATCTTCGTTTCAATCGGGATATCACGCTGCTCAGCTTGGTCTTTCACGAATTGCACAGCGTTCTCACCCTCCTCTATCAGTAATTCACGGACCCGGTTTTGCGTTTCTTCTGGAAGCATAATGAACGCACGAACATCGACCACATACACAGCGTGAATCGTCGAGTCATTTTGCGTTGCCTGATGGAAACACTGCTCAATCGCTTTCGCCATCCCCACGCTTCCATCAGTCGGCAGCAAGATATGCTCGTACATTCAGTTACTCCAACTCCATGCGGGGAATCCCAATAAACTTCCCCGTTATCAAAATACAACTCCCATCGCCCCATCAAAAATCCACCCTAGTCAGGTCTAATCGGAGACGTACTCTTTCCTGAATCCTTTGAACTCTGTTCGATGTGCCTCTTCATCGGAAAGTAACGTAATCGCGAGATCCTCCGTTACCGGATCATCCGCCTCCCGTGCCGCATTAATCAAGTCGCGATACGTTGCAATAGCGTCATTTTCAGCTGCAATTACGCCCTCAATGACACTCAATACATCCGTACTCGATTTCGGTGGTTGAAGCGAGGGTTGTCGCATCTCAAAATCACCAGACGCGGGCGGCCGGGCATCGAGTTGTTTCAATCGCTCTCCAAGTTGCTCAGCGTGCCCGAGTTCTTCTTGGATGTCGGTTCGGAGAGCTTCTTTGATCTCTTCAGCCCGGACACCATCAAGTACAATAGAATTCGTGAGATAATTCATCACTGTTTCCAACTCATCGCCATAGGATTTCTGCAACAACCCAATAACTTCCTCATTGCCCATACGAACACCTTCTTATCCCGTGGTAAAAACCGATTTATAATTCTCACACCATGAGGACAATATTCCATAGTGTACTCCGCAAATTCGACGGAATCCGTACGGTTACACGCTCACGTTCCGATTTACCAGACAATTAATCACTACCGGTCCATCGTTCGGTTCGGATACAACATCACTAATTTCTTCTAATTCAGCTTTGGATCCAATGGTATACCCCTCGGCCCCAAACGCCTGGGCAATCGCGCCAAAATCTGGTGTTTCTTGGATACTCATTTCCGAGTACCGACCAGAATTCTTCAAATTATGATACTCTGCACCAAGCGCATTGTCATTCACCACTACGTACGTGATTGGCGCATTTTGTTTCACGGCCGTATCCAAATCATGAATAGCCATCATGAACGCAGAATCACCACAGAACGCGACGACATTCTTTTCAGTTTCCTGTAACGACGCGCCAAGCCCCATGTAAATTCCAAGACCGATCGACGCAAATTCCCCTGGGAACAACAAGTCACTCGGGTTATCCGTATCAATCCCCCCAACAGCCCACTTTGCATGGTGCCCAGTGTCAACGACTACGAACCGATCCGACGGTAAGGTATCATCAAACCACCGAATCAATTCCCGTGGATCGATTGTCCCAGGCATCTCCGGGAATTCTGTCTCCTCCCATGGTGTACTCTGCGCAATTTCCTCACGGAGATCCTGGTCCCAGAACGTCCCGGATCGATCAATATTTTCCGATACCAGCGTTTCTGTCAACGATTCAACGGTTTTGGTCGCATCACCCTTGATCCCGATGTCGACTGGTTCGTACCGCTCGATCGCTGATTCATCCACATCAATCTGTACAATTTTGGCATCCTCATTTATGAGATGCCCTGAATCTGTCGTGCGAACGTTCAAGCTACACCCCACGGCCAACAAGTAATCGGTTTCCGTCACATATTTGTTTGCGACGGTACTCCCATACGATCCGATCAACCCGACTGAATACGGATGATCATCGAAAAATCCTCGGCCGCGTAACGTCGTCGCAATAACAGCATTCATCTGCTCGGCTAACGACTCAACTGCTTCTTTTGCCCCCGATTGTACCACACCGGCACCCGCTAATATCACTGGTACTTTCGTCACGTCACTATCTAAAAACAAATCTACCGCTTCGGTAATTCGGGACGGATCCGGTACCGTTCGTGTATCCTTCCCACTATACCCACCTGTTTCTACAAGCGACGATACATCCACTTCTCTCGGCACATCCCGCTCAAACACATCCATCGGTACTTGTAACGCGACCGGCCCCTCCCCATTCCGCAACCGACGAATCGCTTCCCGCAAATTCGGTACTATAGCGTCGGGGCCACGAACCGAAACGACATTCTCAATCGTCGACGACAAATACTGATCCTGATTAAAACTCTTCTCATAAAATCCATCAAATCGTTTCTTTGGAAAATATGTTTCATACGTCATCGATGGCGCCGGCACGATCAACAACATGTTCGACCCAAATTTCCTCGCGGTTACCAACCCAGTTCCAGTATGGGCCACAGCCGGCCCCATTCCCACCATCGCTACTCCAATATCACCGCCAGAACGCGCATACGCATCAGCCATCGCGATAGCGCCTTCCTCGTGGCGGGTATGCACCACATTGATAGCCTCACTTTGTTCTAGTGCCGCCATCAAGTCGAGGATCCCCGTACTCCCCAGTGCAAACACAGTGTCAATATTGAGTTCATACAGTGATTCAGTAATTACTTCTCGAACATTCATGCCGGACCCTTCCACTGCACAACTAAAAACATGTGGGAGACGTAACGCCTCCCAACCAACCCATGAACTAAAACATTAACCTGAATGAACCCACTAGTATACTTCGTCACCAGTTGGTGTTTTCGGTGCACAATTCTCGACTGCGGAATCACTCAACGATTGTGCCAAACAATCGACACCAATCTCAATTTCCCGTTCTCTGACATCAAGAGGCGGTAACAATCGGAGCGTTTTGACACCAGCTGGCAACGTCAACAAGCCGTATCTTCGAAAACAACACTCAAGGACGGCATCTCGACGTGCCTTCGAATCAAATTCAACCCCGATCAACAACCCAATCCCCCGAACCTCCTCAATACACTCTGCATCCAACTCCCGAAGTAATTCCTTCATTTGCGCTCCCCGACGAACGGCATTCTTCATCAACCCCTGCTCATCAATCACTTCAATTGTAAGCACTCCCAATAGCGAACCTAAAATATCCCCTCCACCCCATGTCGATGACAACCGAGCCCGTTCATCTGGGAAAATTTCCTCACGCGCCACCGTGGCGCCCACCCGCGCTGCTTTTGCCGCAGAAATAACATCTGGCTCAATATCGAAATTCTCGCTCGCCCAAAACTTCCCTGTCCGCCCAATCCCCGTCTGAATTTCATCGGCGATCAACGGAATCCCATACTCATCACTAATCGCTGCAATCTCCTGCATAAACGAATCACTCGGCACCCGGTACCCACCTTCACCTTGCACCGGCTCAATAATAATAAACGCTACTTCATCGGGATCCATATTCCCAACCTTAGGCGACAACACCTCTCGTAACCGTGATCCATCAGAACCTCCAGGAAAGAAACCACACGAACAAGAAGAGGGTGAACACTCCCGGTCCGAACAAAACTGGAAACTAGTAATCCCTGGTATCTCCGGGAATCGCTTCCGATGCACCGCTTTCGATCGATTCAACGAAAGCGCCCCTAGCGTCCGACCGTGAAACGCCCGATCGAAGGTAATTCCATACTTCGCGCCCGGCCGATAATCATAACAAGCTTTGATTCCATTTTCGACCGCTTCGGCCCCCGAATTAGACAAAAACACTGTGTCTAACCCATACTTCTCTGACTTCTCAACCAACACCTCCATAAGCCGAGTCGCACCAGGGAATTCAGGATCTGACGGCGGCCACCCTCCACTCGCGTAAAAGTCCTGCCCAGCGAATTTAACAGGATCGATTGGACCAAGTGACGCTAATTTTTCCCGTACAACTGGATTGTTATACCCCAATGGCGCAGAAGCCACATGACTGGTGAAATCCAATAACACGTTCCCATCAACATCAGTACAAAACGGCCCAACTGCCGGCTCCGTCACTGCCCACACGAAATCATATACATGCGTACTCGGCGCAGCAACGCTCGCATGCGATTCGCTCCACTGCTTCGCGCGCGAACCCGGTAATTCGGTTACCGACGGCTCTGCTTCATCGCGATTCATGCTACCATCTCACGGGACCGCACGCTATAATCCCTTTCACCTCACCCAATTAAGACGCGAAAAACACCAATGAATCCTACTCTGCGATCATTGAATAATATGTAAAAAGGAATCGAGCTCGCGTGAAAATCGCGAACTCGATTGCCGCCCTGAATTGGTCCCCGCTGACGCTTCGGCCCTCCAAGCGAAGCGTCACTTGGTAGTTAATAATGGCGGTATCTTAAAACTACCGGCGACGAGTCCAATTCTCAAAATGTGAGAAACATTTTCTTCAGATATATTCTTCTTCGAGCACCCACCCAATCGCTCGTTTATAATACGTGAACATCTGTCGTACTCCTTCGTGTTCCATGTCATCGCTTTCGAGTTCTTCCTTCAGGAATTCGTATTGTTCTCGAATTTCTTCTTCGTCTCGCATACAAAGCTTTCTACATTCCATTGGGATCAAATTACTGCCTCTCGTTCTAGGCTCTGAATTTTCCGAGAATCACACTCATTATTCGGGTTGGCTAGGGGAGCGTAACGCTCGCACTGGTTTGGAGATCTGCCGCTTTAATGGTATTGTACAAGAGCATCGCTCGGGTCATCGGCCCAACACCCCCGGGGACAGGGGTAATCGCGCTGGCTTTTTGCTTCGCCGATTCAAAATCTACATCTCCCACTAATTCATACCCTTTCTCAGTATCAACTTCTCGACGGTTCACACCTACGTCGATGACAACGACGCCATCGGTGAGCATTGATCCATCAATTAGTTCTGGAACCCCACACGCTGCCACAACGATGTCTGCTGATTTCGTTTTTGCAGCGAGATCGGTAGTTCGCGAATGACAAACTGTAACCGTCGCGTTCCCCCCGGCGGTTTTTTGTAACAAGAGATTCGCGAGTGGTTTCCCGACGATATTTGACCGCCCAACGATGACCGTATCTTTCCCTTCGGGATCAACCCCAATACTATCTAGAAGAAACTGAATACCGTGCGGAGTACACGGCTTGTATCGTGAATGTCCAAGCACGAGATTCCCGACGTTTTCTGGATGAAATCCATCCACGTCTTTTTCCGGATCAATCGTTTCTATTACCTCTTGTTCCTTGATATGATCCGGCAACGGCATTTGAACGAGGAACCCATGCACAGCGGGATCATTATTCAATTCTTTTATTGTCTCAAAAAGGTCATCCTCACTACCGGCAGAATCCAGTTTAATATCGATCCCATTGATACCAATCTCTTCACAGTCCTGTTGCTTCATCCGAACATACGTTTCACTTGCCGGATCGTCACTCATTAATACGGTTGCCAAACCGGGTGTGACTCCCTGATCTTCGAGTTCGTCTACACACTCTTTGAGTGACCCACGAAGTGACCTCGCGATTTCATTTCCATCAATGATAGTCGTCATTAGTAGTGAATCCCGCTTCTATTCTCATCAATGACTAGCATTTCTACTCACCCGCCACTTGTCACCGACAAATAGCGCGCAAGAAAGGCGTTTCTTGTGGGTTTCAAAAAGAGGGGGTTGACTGCGCAGCGTGGACATCTAGTTCGAATGTTCTAGAGCTGGCTGGCTGTTTGACTAGCTGCATACATGTATCAGCAAAATTCTCAGGATCAATCAATTCAGTCTCAACAATGTCGTCGTATCGGTCAAATACGTCGGGGTTCTGGATCATCCCGTTAATCACCACATGTGTCACTTGAACCCCTTCTGGGCCATATTGACCGGCTAATGCGCGAGCAAGTCCCCGTGTAGCGTCCTTTGCGCTTTTAAACGCGAAATCACCGGCCGTGTGAGATGCCCCAAAAAATAGTGCTGTACCCTCTGTTTCCCGTAATTCAGGGAGACATTCTCTGAAACAAATCAATCCTGCGCGAGCGTACAGTTGCCAGAGTTGTTCAAACCGATTGATATCCAGTTCTTCTCGGTCAGAATTCGTTACGGTACTAGCGGTATGTGCGAGGACTGATATCGTTCCGAATTCACGGTTTATTTCTCGTATGGTTTCCTTTGCATTGTCCGGAACCGTCAGATCGCACGGAAAAGCACTCGCGGTATGCCCGGCGTTTCTCAGTTCAGTCGCAAACTCCGTTAAATACTCGTTGCTTCGCGCAATTAGTGCAACATTATATCCATTCTCGCCTAGCTTGCGGGCGAACGATTCACAGAATCCCGGACCGTGCCCAGCGATAACTGCTGTCTCTGTCATAACTTCATTGTCTTCTCGCTACCACCCTAAAAAGACACTACACCACCTCAATCCATCCACCGTTGACGTGAACTTATTGTATTATTCTGCGT
>CAZITY010000017.1:0-17894 GCA_964542445.1 uncultured Halobacteriales archaeon
CCCCAAACAACGCCCCCACTACACTCCCCACACACAACACCAGAGCTAACCGACGATCACTCGGATCCTGCAACTCACCCGACCGAAGATACACCACCCAGCCGAGGACCCCCGTCGCTACAAACATCGCACTCGCCGTCCCAGCGACCTCCGCCGAACTCAACGGCAAAAACACATACAACGCAATCGTCACAAAAATCCCTCCCGGCCCCACCATCGATATCCCACTCCCACCCACTAACGCCACAACAACCAACCCCACCAAAACCAACCCCCCGACCTCCATTACATACCCATCTCACCCCCCGACTCATAATAACTCCCCGAAATCACAAACTCCGCAACCCGATAACACTTAATGCATAATCAACCAACCACAAACCCATGCCACCGGACGGCCACGTAACCGCAATCCACATTGCACCAAACGCCGGTGACCCAATGCAACCACAAGAAACCACCACGGCCGTTGCCGGCAAAGGACTCAAAGGCGACCGGTACTACAACCAAGCCGGTTCATGGTCCGGCGACAAAGGCCGAGATCTTCCACCAGCAGACCGAGCGATAACGCTCTTCGAAGCCGAAGTCCTCGAAATCATCGAACGCGACGAAAACATCTCACTCTCACCTAGCGACCACCGACGAAACATCACCACTACCGGTATCGCCGTAGACCACCTCGTCGACCACCAATTCACAATCGGAGACACCGTCTGCGAAGGCGTCGCTATCTGCGAACCCTGCGCTTACCTCGAATCACTCACTCAAGACGGAGTCCTCAACGCGCTTATCCACCGCGGGGGCCTTAACGCACGAATCATCGAAACCGGAGACATCACAATAAACGACCCAATCACCATCCACTAACCCATCGAAAAAAGGAACTACGATATTATTGGAATCCGATCCGTCCACCACGACGCGTGTCTGGCGGCGCCGACCCGCCACGGAAATCCTGCTCGATTCGCTCGTAATAATCCATAATATCCTCCGTAATCGTCGGCCGAACTCCCTCCATCGCCTGCCGGAAATGCCGCATCTCAACTTCCTCCGCATCAACATCGTCCCGTAACGATTCAATCGCCGCTTCCCGAGCGATATTCTCCAAATCACTCCCCACGTAACCGTCAGTCAACTCAGCGAGCTCTCGTAAACTCACATCAGGGGATAACGGCATATTCTCCGTGTGGATTTTGAGGATTTCTTCTCGCCCCTCAATATCCGGCTCAGCCACCATCACTAACCGATCGAAACGCCCAGATCGAATCAACGCTGGATCAATCATATCCGGTCGATTCGTCGCACCAATCACCATCACATTCTCCATCTCCTCTAACCCATCCATCTCCGTCAACAACTGATTCACCACACGCTCCGACACATTATTCCCCACTTCCTGCCCCCGATTCGGTGCAATCGCATCCAGTTCATCAAAGAACACTATACACGGTGCCACCTGTCGTGCCTTCCGGAACGTTTGTCGAATCGCTTTCTCAGACTCACCAACCCATTTCGATAATAACTGCGGGCCACGTACCGAAATGAAATTAGCGTCCGTCTCATTCGCCACGGCTTTCGCCATCAAGGTCTTCCCCGTCCCCGGCGGACCGTACAACATAACCCCCGCCGGCGGGTCAATCCCTAACCGTTCAAATCGCTCCGGTGAAGTCAACGGCCATTCTATACTCTCCCGAATATCCCGCTTTGCATCCTCTAACCCACCGACATCTTCCCACGTAATTTTCGGTAATTCAACTAATACTTCCCGCATCGCCGATGGTTCAACCTCACCTAGCGCCCCACGGAAATCATCCCGTTTAATGATCATCCGATCAATCAACGCTGGCGGGATATCCTCATCATCCAAATCAATTTCTGGTAAATACCGTCGTAACGCCCGCATCGCCGCCTCTTTCGTCAACGACTCAATATCAGCCCCCACAAACCCATGCGTGTCTTCCGCCAACCGATCCAACTTGATATCATCAGATAACGGCATCCCCCGCGTGTGAATTTGAAGGATTTCACGCCGACCCGCTTCCGACGGCACGCCGATCTCAATCTCCCGATCAAACCGACCAGGTCGACGTAGTGCTGGATCAATCGCATCAACTCGGTTGGTCGCCGCAATCACAATAACTTGCCCTCGCGTCTCCAGTCCATCCATCATCGTTAACAACTGCGCTACAACCCGCCGCTCAACTTCACCAGTCACATCCTCCCGCTTCGGAGCAATCGAATCCAACTCATCGATAAACACAATTGACGGCGCCTCATCTGCCGCATCCTCAAACACTTCTCGTAACTGTTGCTCGGACTCCCCGTAATATTTTGAAATAATCTCTGGCCCAGCGATCGAGAAGAAACTCGCCGACGTTTCATTCGCTACCGCTTTTGCCAACAACGTTTTCCCCGTTCCCGGTGGCCCATGCAACAACACGCCTTGAGGCGGGTCAATCCCCAGTTTCCGGAAAATTTGCGGGTGCTTCATCGGTAACTCTACCATCTCTCGAACCCGCTGAATCTCCTCTTCTAACCCACCAATATCCTCGTAAGTAATTCCACCACTCGCCTTATCATACCCACTAATCGGTTCCTCACGTAACTCCACCTGCGTATCCTCCGTAATTAACGTAATCCCCTCCGGGACTGTCTCAACCGCAATTAACGGTATAGCTTGCCCAGGTGACCGCATAAACGGATGATTCGTACTCGACATCACCGGAACAATGTCCGATTCGACAACTGGTCGTTTCAAAATCTGTCGTTTCACCATGCCCGCCGCATCAGACCCAAACTGCACACTCGCTTCTTCCGGGGGTGCCAACACGACCTTCTCAGCTTTATCTGCTTCCGCCTTCCGTATCGTCACCCGTTCGCCAATACCGACATCCGCATTTTGCCGAGTAAATCCATCAATCCGAACCGTATCAGTGTTCCAATCCTGTCGGTCCGCCCGCCACACTTTCGCCGCTGTCACTTCGCCCCCCTCAATCTCGATAATATCTCCTGGACTCAACTTCAAATGCAACAGCGTATCAGGATCTAACCGCGCAATACCCCGACCCGAGTCATTTGGATACGCCTTCGACACCTCCAATTGAACCTCATTCATACTATCGTCCGTTGATTATCAAAGACTCCGGGATCAGTCGGGATAGTTCTTTTGTTACCCCCACACATACCCCGGTATACGACTTACACCGGGATTTTTTTCGGCAATGACCTCCCTCATTAATGCATGCGAACCGTCACGTTCGATGGGAGAACCGGCGCCAGTGGCGATATGATTCTCGGCGCGTTACTCGCCATCGGTGCCGAACAAACAGCGTTAGCTCCTATCGAGCGGACCCTCGATGTCACGTATTCTACCGAAACCATCTCTACTCATGGTCTCACCGCCACCACAGTAACCATTACTCGAAACAATAAACCAATCGAGAACGCCGGCCCGCATCGAACGTTGTCTGAAGTCAAGGACATCGTCGATTCGACCGATGTCACCCAGTCAGCCATACACCACGCCTATTCAATTTTCGATCTGCTCGCGGACGCCGAAGGAAAAGTCCATGATTCACCACCTGAAGATGTTCATTTTCACGAAGTCGGGGCGGACGACGCGATTGCTGACATTCTCGGCGCAGCTGTCTTACTTGATTCACTTGAACTTGATGCAATCTATACAACGCCAATCGCTACGGGATCTGGCGAGCTCACGATGGAGCACGGTACTTACCCTGTCCCTCCACCGGCCGTAACCTATCTCGCCGAACGTGCCTCCTGGTCAATTCATGGTGGTTCCATAGAGCAAGAATTACTCACGCCGACGGCCGCCGCTATCCTCGCTCATTTCGCAGACGCCATTGATGCAATCCCAACAATCAACCTCCTTGCATCGGGGTATGGCGCTGGCACCCGAACGTTCACTTCGAGACCGAACGTCCTGAACGCCTTACTCGGCACCCAACCATCACTCAAACAAGACCCGATTACAGTCCTCGAAACCACGGTTGATGACGTCCCCCCCGAAATACTCGGTAGTCTCCATGACACCCTACAACCCCACGGGGCACGAGACGTATCTATCATCCCTCTTACAATGAAGAAATCTCGCCCTGGCCATCTTGTTAAAGTCATCACAAAACCAGAAGACGCGGATGCCGTCGCCCAAGCACTCGCTGAGGAAACCGGTACACTCGGCATCAGGGAAACGACCGAAACCCACCGATGGATCGCCAACCGAGAATATCACTCAGTTGATATAACAATCGATTCAAAAACCTTCTCAATCGACGTAAAAATCGGGAAAGACACCACCGGGTCGATTTATGACATCAGCGCGGAATACGATGACGCCAAAGCAATAGCCCAAGAAACCGGACTACCGATACGTACCGTCATGAAAAAGGCAGAATCCAAATACTCGAACACTAATTAAGAGGCCGAATCCTAGAATTACCCAGAATCACTCCGCATTATTGAGGCTATCTCGGTGTTCATCGAGCGCTTCTTCCATCGATAATTCACCGAGGGCAACCTGTCTCGCCAACCTCTCGGGTATCGCACGGTTATCTTTCGAATGTTCCCGCGATGAATCTTTGATTCCCTGTAATTCTCCTTGTGTCGGTTCGATAGTCCGCTCACTGATCGATTCTCCCTTCCGTCGAGCAATGTTCACCGCAGCGAGCACATCACTCATTCCCCGTGCCCCCGCTCCCACATATGGCGTGGTTCCTGCTTCATCCACTATTTCGATAGCATCAACCTGTAATTCATTAATGATCCGTGATCCCGGTAGTCGCGCCCCGTCACCGATTCGCACCACGGCGTCATCGGTACCTTCTAGTTCACGATGAATCACATCGACTACGTTCCCAAGTGGAACTTGAAACGCCGAAACCACCACATCTCCTTCGAGGACAGCAACCCCCGGTTTGCCCCCGGGATCGACACCGATTATGCACCTCCCAATGGATTCATGTCGGGCAGCAAGAGCCTGTTCAACCGCCTGCCGAGGCTCCGATGCATCTGCTCTAATTACAGTACTAGTCGATGGAACTTCCTCTAACTGGTCGTCAACTCCAGTAATGATCACTGCAGTATTTGGTGGAAGTGACTCCCCAACCTCACTTGTCGTAAATTCGACATCCCGATCGCGTAACGAATTCACAATCGCATGATACAATTCAAAATCAGCAGTCACTACAACAACTGTCACTACCCTTACCTACGGCAATAATAATCAAAAAACTATTCGGAGAGGTTTTGGCGCTACTAACCTATTCACTACTGTGGCGGATCGAATTTCGACCGGATGCGAATCGATCGATTCCCTCCTCGGCGGTGGCCTATCAACAGGAACAATCACGCAATTCTACGGACCACCTGCCTCTGGAAAAACAAACATTTCCTTAAGTACGGCAGTCACCACCGCGGCAAATGAATCGACCGTCCTCTACATTGATACAGAGGGCTTTTCACCAGACCGCCTGGACCAACTTCTCCCTGATGATACTGAGACTAACGCGATTACTGAACGCATCATTGTCAAAGAAGCATACGACTTCGCCGATCAACAAAACGCAATCCGGGAAGTAAGAGACCTGTCCATCAACTGTTCTTTAATCATCCTTGATAGTGCCACAGGATTCTATCGAATTGAGCGAACAGACAACGACAGTGAAGCATTAAAAACCATCACGCGGCAACTCACTGTCCTCTTATCACTGGCGCGCCGCCATGACCTCGCTGTTCTCGTCACAAACCAAGTCTACACAGACCTGGAAGGCGACCAAGCCCGGCCTCTTGGTGGCCATACATTTGCTCATTGGACGGGTGTCATCGTACGACTAGACCGGTTCCGCGGTGGAAACCGTCGCGCAACACTCGAAAAACACCAATCTGAACCGGCTGGCGAAACGGCACGATTCAAGATCACCAATACTGGAATTGCGTCCACTGATTAATCCCGTAAACCGCTATACCCGATGTCCCCAGTTTCACTGGTCGTGAAACACCTACAGTTTTCATGATATAGACTGAACCAATATTACTATACGAGGTGATTACGAAATCACGTTGAATCGTGACGTTCGTCTCCTATTTTCTACCTTCACAGTATGTCTCCTTGCCGTTCATATTTACTCGTATCACCTTCCTGATCCTCGTGATAACAGCTCTTATTGCTCTTACCAATCCCGCAGTTGCTGCAGGGGATTTGATGCACCCGACCATTAATCAAAAATCTCTATCAGTAGGACCGGACTCTCCTGAGTTACCTCTCCAACTGAACGATTCTCAAAATTTACCGCAGTCAGTTGAAACTAGAACACTTGAGTCCCCTGAAACATACTGGCAAGGATGGCATCTTTCATTCGACGCGACGACAATTATTAGCGATCATCGAAGCGCGAGCGTACAAAATCGTACCTTCCAAGTCCGGCGGGTTACTGATGATAATAGAATTGGAAGACACCTCCACTCATTTGTCGTAAATCGAAGTGGAAAGCATGTACTAGACAGTTCCTCGATCCAGGGAAATGTTGTGTTGCTCTACAAAAGCGAGGTCGTGTACATAACCAATGGGACCGGCTACCTTTCTTCTCCACCCGATAATGCGTCTGTCAAAACCCAATCAAGCAGCTGGTTGGTCAAGGTCCACACTGCCAACCTCAGATGGGTTGACAATCAATTGTACCCAGGACAATCAACCCATCTGAATGTGGAATCGAACAGAAATTCATACACACTTGGCGTACGGGCCAATAATGTCTCGTTCAATGAACTGCAAGAAATATTCCCCGAATCACACTACGCAGATAATCACGACAAATACCGGGACCAGGAGGTTCTGTTATTATCTGGACAATCCCAGATTCGGCCTCGAATCAACAGCACCAACCTTACTCCCAGAACATACCAATTCGAAATTTTCGCTCTCGACACAACGCTCAAGGAACAGACTGCGTTAACCGTCCGTCAACCAAACCAAAATTCGCGGTTCCTCGCTGTTGATCGAACCCAGGTAGCCGGGGATTATCTCACCGTAACAATCGGTTGTGCTCAATGCTATCTCCTCATTGGGAGCCCAACCAGTAATGTAATCGAACTTCTCGAACTCACTGATAGTACTAATGATGACGAGATCACGTTACAAATCAATACTCGATTTGCTGGGATGTACCCTGACTATCCTGGTATGCCTAATAATATTTCAGCTTATGACGCCGGCCCTGATGAAGTATCCCGCATCGATAGTACGGTCGAACTCGCTTCTGAACGTACTTTACAGCAAGTTCGATCCCGGTTTGGATTGAAGCCAAACGGACGAGACTCCCCATTAGACTCTGGGTATTATGACCTTACACTAACACAATCAACGCATCTCCTTCGATACTACACAGCTAACCAACCGCCACCGTTACAAGAACGGCTGCAAGTGAGGGGAACGACGGACATTACGACGATCCATCTTTCAGAACCCTCATTGAATTCGCTCGAATCATATACCCTTCCAGCTGGATCGCCATATCCATTAACACTAGGAACCATTCACGAGCAAGCAACGAAACGAGACAGGGTGACGCTGGGTGATCGACTCATATTACGAATCGACACTTCGGGCGTATTTGGCTACTTACAGGAAGTTTATAGCAACCGACTAGAAGGATTGAACAACAATATTCGAGAGGGCTTATTTTTACGAGTCACAAGCGAATACGGTACCCCGCCGTTAAACACCATTGACCTAAGCGCCTCCAGAGCCAACCTCCTCGCTGATCCAGGAACTAATTCGTTATTTGTGACGTTTGATACCAGTCATCTCCGACCAGCCCATCTCATACGACCACAACGATTGACGGCAACGTTACAGTATCGGGGCGTACACCGCAATCGACCGCAATACTCAGTCGCTCGACCAATAGCGAACGCAAGAGGCTATCCCTACTTACCCCCAGGAAGCCAATAAACCGTTCGAACCACAATCATTCTCCGTGATTATACAAACTCTGCGGTCATCCAGGATACGGATGATGGACTGCTTAGACCGCCAAATGAATTTTCCGTGCCGATCAGCGGAAACGCATCAGTTGCACCAGGGTCTGAATTAACAATCGTCGCCGAATCATACGAACCACACGAATGGGTTTCAACCACTGAAACAACTGTACAACAAAACGGAAACTGGTACGCGACAATGGATTTTAATCAAGCGAAAGCAGGTCAGCGTTTCCGACTAACCGTGACCCAGGGAACTAGAACATTAACCACCCTCGATGGCATCGTGTCTGAAGCCCAGCAAAGCCCGACTACCACGACTCGGAAACCAACTGAAACAGACACCCCACAACCTAGAACGCCTATCACGGGCGATCAACCCCCAGACACCCCACGAACCCAATCAACTGACACCCCCTCTCAATCCCCTCCATCAACAGACACTCCGGCGAACGGGGAGAGTATGTTTAGCTACTTGCTCCCGAATCCTCCTGCATTGTCGGGAACAATCGGCCTGATCGCTTTATTCATCATGAGTTTGATCATCCTCGGGATCATCGGGGTTACTGGTGTTACTTTCCTCCGCAGGTAACCTCACTTCATCGTGGAACGACTCCCTTGGATACAATAATACTTTAAGGCGAATCTCCACGTTCTCCCCGTATGGAAAACCTCTAAGTATTGGAACTGAACGATATTCTCGCAATCGTCGGCGGGATCGCGTTCGCGAATGCATTTGGTCTTCTCTTTTTCATCCTCCTCGGCTGGAGTGCGATTCCTCCAAATCTCGGGTTACTCATGACCATCGCTTCATTACTCCTAGTCGTGGTACTCCTTACTCTCCTACCTGCCATCATGATCTTCGTTCTGATCTTTATTTCCTCATAAGCATCCCACACCTACAATTCCCCGAGCTTCCGCAACAATTGTCCCTTGTATTCTTTATCATGCGTGATCCCCTTCAATTCGAGGATATTCCGCTCAAGTTTGTCTAACGCGACGAAAAAAGCATTTTCTGCCCCATACCCCTCACCCGATCCAGCAACCTGGCCCTGATTCGTTCGCAATCGAATTTGAGCTTGAATCAACGGCGTCCCCCGAAGCTTTTCCTTATGCTTATGAAACCGTACGTGCGCGTGGTGTACTTGCATATCTTGATACTTATTGCTCGCCTTCTCGATCGACATCCGGATCTCTTGTCGATCAATCGTATCCAATAAATCGATATTAGTGATCTGAACGTCGAGGTGGTCTTCTTCTCGGATTGAAAGCGCCCGAAGCACATCTGTTTTCGTGACAATCCCTGCAATCAATCTCTCATCATCCGAGGGAGTGACAATCAACCCAGAATAATCATTGTCCAACATTGTTTCGACCACCGGTTGCAGGTTTGTTTCCAATGTTGTCGTTTCCACCGGTGAGGACATCACATCATACACTGGTAAATCAAGCATGCGGTCGCTGTCCCCCACCCGATCGCCAGTGGTCGTTCGTTGTTCGTTTCGCGTCACGAACTCAATGATATCTTGAGTCGTCACAATACCAACGATGTACCCGTTTTCGTTTACTACCGGGAGTCGAGAAACACCATGCTCACGCATCTGATTGATAACTCGCCCGATGTCCTCTTGTTCTGTGACACTAATGACCTCGGTAGTCGCTACATCATTGACTTGTAACGCATCGAGGCTTTCAAGAACTGCGGAAAGAATGGCGTCTTCAGTGATGATTCCATAGAGGTTATTATTTTCGAATACTGGAGCTGCTTTTGTCCCGCCTTCGACTAGCTTCCGAGATACGTCCCTGACGTCCTCGTGACGATCGATTTGAGGGGCCGATTGCATAACGGCAGCAACCTTTGTTTGGTCCTCAATATGGGAACTGACGAGTCGTTTTTGCGTGACGACGCCCTGGTACTCATCGTCCTCCATTATGATGATTGCTTTCGGGTTTTTTTCGTCGAAAATAGCCCGTATTTTCCCGAGTTGATCGTTCACATCAACTTCCAAAAATTCGGGAATAGCTATCTCATAAATGTCCATCTTACGTAAGCTAGCGATACGAACAGCCTTGAAACTTATCAGACAGGGCTGTTCCCCTCATCTCCTAAGCTTAAAGTATATTATTCTGATTGGTTGATCAGGTGAACGACCCAATACAATTGACTTGACTACTACGGGGGCCTATCTGTTGACTGTCAGTTGACTCCAATAGTCTTATTTGATAGTTGGCGTTCTACTAGCTAGAAGATAATCATGGCAACACCTGTGGTACTGGTCGTCGAAGATGAAGCCGATCTTGCTGATTTGTATGCGGATTGGTTAGCTGATGGATTCGACGTCCGTACCGCTTACAATGGCGATGAAGCTATTGATCAACTCGATGACTCCATTGATGTTGTCCTTTTAGATAGGCGAATGCCAGGGAAATCTGGAGATGCCGTGTTGGATGTTATTGCCGAACGGAATTTCGATTGCAGAGTTGCCATGGTTACTGCTGTCGAACCTGACTTTGATATCATTGATATGGGGTTTGATGATTATCTTGTCAAACCGGTTGATGCAGACGAGCTAATTGATCTGGTTGAACGGTTTATTCGTCGATCACAGTATGATGCTGATGCTCGCGAATTCTTTTCATTAGCGTCAAAAAAAGCCGTGCTTGAAACTGAGAAAACTGCTGAGGAACTAGATGAAAGCGAAGAATATCAAGACCTAACGGGGAAACTTGAGTCGCTTCATAATCGGATGGATGAGTTGGTTGGTGGGTTAACCGGTGATGATTTTGAAGCCGTGTTCAGGGAATTCGACTTCGAGAACTCCACTGAATAACCAGACCTGCAATTCGAAGAATATGGTTGGCTAGTATGGTTGGGGGCGATTTCCGACTTCGAATTCTGTGGTGCGTTGTTGATTGTCTCGGATGACGGTTATTTGGATTTGGTCGCCGGGTCGTTTGTTGAAGAGTAAGTATTGCGAGAGTTGATCGCTGTTCCGGATGGGCTCGCTATCGATAGCGGTGATGATATCGCCACCAACAGGGGTTTCTACGTTATCAATAGTAGTAGAATCGGTACTCCCTTGGAGATGTCCTTCGGCTGGTCCTCCCGTCGCTACATCACTAACATACACTCCGAAAACATCAGTATCGTTTGCTTTCGCGAGCAGTGGTTTCATTGTGATGATGGAAATACCGAGTCGCGTGTGGTCGTATTGTCCGTGTTGCAGTAACGATGGGACGACTCGAGAAATAACTCGCCAGGAGACAGCGAAGCCAACACCGTTCCCGAGTCCAGCGTTCACAATCCCAAGGACATCTTCGTTCACCGATACGAGTGGGCCACCACTATTGCCGGGGTTGAGAGAAGCATCAGTTTGAATCACATCCGGGATATTATATCTGTTTTGTCCTCTGATTGCTCGCCCAGTGCCGCTAACGATTCCTTGGCTCATTGAATCACTGAATCCGAATGGATTACCCACGGCGACGACACGATCCCCGATTTGTGGGAGGGTGTCGGCGAGGGTTAGTGAGCCTGTATTGGGTGGTTGTTTGTTGGGAGTAAGAATGGCGAGATCAGTGTACGGGTCTTCTCCAATGATTGTTCCTTGTGTCCACTCTCCAGTGGAGAACCCGATGTCTATTCGATCAGTGTTGTGGGTTAGATGCTCGTTTGTGAGGATTACGCCGTTTGGTGAGTACACCCATCCAGTACCTTGGTTCCGATTGCCGTCGATAATCGTGTTAATTGAAACGACGTGCTCGATTACATTCGAGTATATGGCAGAATAATCGACTTGTCCGCGGATATCCGGTGGCTGCCGAGAGGTATTTTGGATTGGGGTGGTTGTTTGCTCGGTTGATGCTGGGCTAGTGGGGGCGGTACAGCCCGCTGTCGCGGCGATACCGATGGCACCCATAAACTGACGTCTGGTAAGGTGGTTCCCAGACACAGTGGGTACTTTTTCGTGGACTGTCAAAAACTTCGCTTCTTTGGCTCAGAATACGGCCCTGGCGTAATATTGATTGCGTCGGTCCCTAGGAGATGTGGTTGAATTCTTTATTGTCGCATTTGGATAGGTGCAATGGAAGTGGTTTGTTTAACTGCAGGCCACATAATGGACACTGTTGTTTTTGTTTCTGACTCATTGGCAAGTGTTACTCGGGTTGTATCCCTTATAGTTAACAACAGATATTCCCAATCTTGATAATGAGAATTGGTGTTAATGAGTAGTTTCCAGTGTTTTTGTCGATAATTATCAATTAATAAATTCTCTGGGCGAGGTGGGTTGAGCCCAGTAATCAGAATCCATAACCCGCTTCACATCCTATGGGCTACGTACCGTTCACCGGATGATAGACCCAACGTCTTCAATCTCGATTGATCTTTGGTTGTTTTTTGTAGTTGGATTACTGGGTGGTGCACACTGTATCGGGATGTGTGGCCCACTCCTAACAATTTATTCCGGGAAGATGAACAAAGGATCTGCGAAAACCAAGAATCATCTCACGGTCTATGAAGTCCGACAACATTTCTTGTTCAATACAGGGCGGACTATTAGTTACGCCATTCTTGGCGGGTTATTCGGTTTGGTCGGCGGATTCGTGTTTGTGACGTCCGAATCATTGATGGGGTTATCTTCATTGATACGCGGCTCAGTTGGCATCCTTATTGGATTGTTCGTGCTCGCCGTTGGGCTGCACTACCTCATCGGGAAAATTTCATTCAACCTCCATATTTTTACTCCAGATACCTCGTACCTGTTCGAAAAACTCTCGAATAACATCGAATCATTAACCAAAGGACCGGGTATTATCGCGCTCGGTGGTATCCACGGGCTGTTACCTTGCCCGATCCTCTATCCAGCGTTTTTATATGCCTTTGCCGTGGGTTCAGCGGAATTTGGGGTATTGTCGCTCGCGCTATTGGGTCTTGGTACGTTCCCTACCATGTTCATTTACGGAACTCTCATTGAAGCCGTCGATCCACTTCATCGCCAACGCCTGCATCGAGCGCTTGGCGCGATGTTCATTATACTTGGGTATATTCTCCTTGCGCATGGATTGATGTCGATTGGTATCCATGTTCCCCATCCGAACCTGCCGCATTATCAACCCCTTGCTGGTGTATCACTCATCGGGCCATAACTAGCACGAATACGCATGCCTCACGAACATTGTCACCTATGCGATCTCCCGGTACCCGCAGATGGGGTCGTAGATGATGAGGGACATGCCTTTTGTTGTGCAGGGTGTCGATCCGTGCATCATTCCTTGGGTTCCGTTGGCGCTTCCCATGATGATTCAGCCCGCTCGGCCGAACCAACCACTGTTGTCCTGGACGATCATGAGCGATCTTTTTTATCGGTGGAAGGGATGCATTGTGCCACCTGTGAACGGTTCATTGAATCGCTGGCGGAGAACCTTGATGGCGTGAGTCAGGCGACCGCGAGTTACGTTACTGAGACCGTACGAATAGACCATGATCCAACAAAAGTCCACGTTGATGATCTGATAGATCGGTTAACTGGACACGGATATACTGCATTTGCGCGGAATAATACGTTTCAACGACGACAAGCGGACCATTTGATGTATGCCCGGTTAGCAGTGGGGGTACTCGTTGGCATGATGGTCATGATACAATACATCACCGTCATTTACCCCTCGTATTTTCCTGGGTTGTTCTATGATTCACGGATGTCGCAGTATCTTGCTGCATCGATGGGAACGGGAGCAGGTCGATATTTCTTCATCGTCGTCGGTGCGTTAACGACCGTTGTGTTGTTTTTCACGGGGAGACCCATTCTTACTGGTGCATATGTGAGTGTCAGAACCCGAGCACCGAATATGGATCTTCTCGTTGCTCTGGCTGCTCTCAGTGCGTATGCGTACAGTTTACTGACGATTGTTGTCGGTGGACAGCACGTCTATTTTGACGTGACGGTGGCAATCATTGTGGTCGTGACAGTCGGGAATTTCCATGAACGGTCCGTTAAACGACGGGCAACAAATCGTCTTTCGGATTTAACAAGTATTCAGGTAAACGAAGCAACTCGAATTAAAGAAGGAGTTCTCCAGACGATTCCCGTCGAGGAACTCGAGGCGGGAGATCACGTGCTTGTTCGTACAGGTGAACGAATTCCCATAGATGGACGAGTGGTAACGGGGAATGCATTGACTGATGAAGCACTCATTACGGGTGAATCGTTACCTGTTGAGAAACAACCGGGTGATAACGTGATCGGTGGGACGATAGTGCGCGATGGCACGGTGACGATCGAAGTCAACGAGGCTGGTACGAGTAGTCTTGATCGGATTACTGATCTCGCATGGGATTTACAAAGTTCGAGGAAAGGTATCCAGAAATTAGCGGACAAGCTCGCGACGATATTCGTCCCAGTGGTGCTACTACTCGGGGTAGTCGTTACACTCGGGTATCTCGGCATGGGAGCGTCTTTCTCTCGTGCGTTGTTAGTCGGGTTGACGGTATTGATTGTGTCGTGTCCCTGTGCCCTCGGGTTAGCTACGCCATTGGCTGTAGCTTCCGGCATTGAGGTCGCGTTGGCTCGGAATATCGTGATCTTTGACGATTCAGTGTTTGAACGATTACGGGACACAGAGACAATTGTGTTCGATAAAACCGGGACGTTAACCACCGGTAAATTACGTGTGCAATCAACTACGGTCCCGGAGTCGATACTTCGAGATGTGGGGGTGTTGGAATCTCATTCTGTTCATCCAGTTGCAGACGCGATTGCGCGGTCGTATGGCCCAGTAACCGATGGTGGGGCCGTCGAGTCTCGATCGGGGAGTACTGAATCTGAGGTGTCGATCGGGGTGACGGATATCGAAACCTTCCAGAATGGGATTGCCGGGAAAATCGATGACCATCGGTTGCTTGTCGGTAGTCCTTCGGTATTTGCCGCCGAAGGATGGCGGGTGCCTCAGGAGGTGTCCAGGGAAGCCAATGCTGCTGAGGAACGGGGAGCATTGCCGGTGATAGTCGGTCAAGATGGGGCGGCGGTTGGGATCATTGAGTTAGGGGATGATTTGCGGGAAAATTGGGAATCAGTGGTCAGTGAGTTAGCCGAACGGGGATTACGTGTTGTTGTGTTGTCCGGTGACGATACGCAACGCCTAGGCGCGTTCAAGCATCATGAGGCGGTTAGTGAAGTGTTTGGTGGGGTACCGCCTGAAGGGAAGGCGGAAACAGTTGCGCGATTCGTTGCTGATGGAACAACGGTAATGGTTGGTGACGGGTCGAATGATGCCCCGGCGTTGGCGCGTGCGGATTTGGGTATTGCTCTCGGCGGCGGTACGGCGTTGGCGGTTGATGCGGCTGATATCGCGATCGTTGACGATGACCTTTCGTCCCTCAGTACGATTCTGGATCTTGCTGGTGCGACTGGTCGGCGGATTAAAGAGAATCTCGGGTGGGCATTTTGCTATAACGCAATCGCAATTCCAACTGCAATACTGGGGGTGTTGAACCCGTTGTTTGCAGCGGTGGCCATGGCGCTCAGTAGTATTCTCGTGGTCTCGAATTCATCTCGATCGTTAATACCCGACAAAGGCTGATTCGGTACAGTTGTCGATGCGGGTTGCTGTCGCGTCGGATATCCATGAATTGAAGGTCGTTCCCGGCTAGTTTCTTGGTACCGAAGTGAGTCGGCGAGTGACCACCCGAATTAACGGATTCACCAATTCTGCCCTGGAATCACGATTATTTCAGGTGGTCCTTTACCTTGTTCACAGCAACGTTTTTATTTCACTCTCTACTACGAGCATTGCACTCTCGAGTATCCTCTTAACTGGGTTATCGATTGATTATATCCCGTTATTCATCGTGTTCGCCGCAACATTATTTGTGTATAATCTAAACCGATTCACCGATCGCGTAGAGGACGCACGGAATAATCCCGAACGCGCTGAATTTTTCTCTGCCTACGGGCGGTATTGGTTATTGATTGGCGTCATCGGGTATGTCGTGGCGATGGCGATCGGGATTTGGCTGTCATTACCGATGGTTGAGTATCTCTTTCTCCCATTATTTGTGGGGCTTATTTATTCGGTTTTTCGCGCGAAGGAACTATTGCTCATCAAAAATCTTCTCGTCGGAATCTCCTGGGGGATAATCCCACTAGGTGTCGGTGCATACTACGGGATATTGTGGCACGTTGAAATCGTGTTTCTCGCTGGGTATATAGCGAGCATGATTCTTATTGCCGCGGTGATTTTTGACATCAAGGATATTACAGGCGATAAGAACGCTGGAATCCGAACGATTCCTATTCTCATCGGACCAGCACGCACGCGAAGGCTCTCGCTAATTTCGACGTTTATCGTCGCCGGGATCGTTATCCTCCTCGTCGCGTTCCAGGTAATTCCTGTCAAATACCTTGTTGTTCTCGCCGTTAACGGGTACGTCGCGGCGTACATCCCGTTCGCAAAAGAATCACTCGGCCCGTTGTTTTATGGGTTCGTCGTGGACGGGGAACACATATTCCTCGGGATTCTCGTAATTATTCTCCACGGGATTCAATAACAACTAGCGAATTGCTTTGTTCAGGTGTGTCATCAGATCACGAGAATAATCACGGAGATTAATTTGATTCGATTCAAATGATTCGTCATGTACGACTCGATACTGTTACCGATTGATTTGAGTAAGGGGGTTCACCGGGCGATTGATCATGCCATCGATGCCGCCAAACGATATGACGCCACGTTACACGTGTTGTATGTCGTCGACACTGACGTCTATGGGTCATACTCGGGGGACGAGTACGTCCACGAATTTGAGGGGCTGGAGCACGCGTTAGAAGCAGAAGGAGAAGAGAAAATCGGGGCTGTGGTTGAGCGGGCTCAAGGGAATGGGGTTGCGACTGTTTCGGTGATCCGTCATGGTGTCCCTCACGAGGAAATTCTCGAGTACATCGATGAAAACGGCATTGATCTCGTCGTGATGGGTACCAAAGACCGCCCTGGGGAGTATCGACAGTTACTCGGCAGTGTGACGGACCGAATTACTCGAATGACGAGTGTCCCCGTTTCAATCGTCAAAACCCCGGTAGCCCCCGAATAATACGCTTTGGGCGTCTATGGATAGTTAGTAACCTGCCTGTGTTACTTACAGAGGCCATTATTCGTGCTCGGTGGAATTAGATTACTATTCTTTACTAATTTCATTTCTTCGTTTCAATAACCCTATTCGTGAGCATTAAACCCAAGGTGTGGTTGTGTGTACTAGACGTTGATTGGGGATGACGATCACTGAAACGGAGTTACCTGGGGTGGGAAAACGGTTTGAAATTGAGACGGGAGGAGAGTCACAACTCGTTGTCGTTATTCATCGAACGGGAAAACGCGAGGTCTACACGCGTGATTCACCCGAGGCGGACACCCAGAAGCTCCTCGAATTATCGGATTCGACCGCGCAGTTACTTGCGTCAGTTCTTGATGGTTCGTATTATCAACCCGAGAAAGAAGAACAAATTGAAGCGATTATCGATGACAATGCGATCATTGAATGGATTAGTGTTCCTGAGGACGGGTCGATTACGGGGAAAACTCTTGGTGAGGCGAATATTCGCCAGCGGACAAACGCGTCTGTTATTGCTATTCAGCGGGCTGATGAAACGATTGCGAGTCCGCCACCAGAAACCACGCTGATGCCCGACGATACCCTGGTGGTCATTGGATCGCGGGAATCACTTGATGCGCTATCGTCATTGGTAGCTGTGGATTTGGCGACCGATCAGTAGCAATGGTTGCGGATACGTCTTTACTTGAAATCGGCGTGATGTTTGGTGCGATCGCAATTGTGGGAGCAATCGCGATTCGTCTCGAGCAGTCCGTGATCCCGTTTTACGTATTAGGCGGAATGGGAGCAA
>CAZITY010000017.1:17904-46961 GCA_964542445.1 uncultured Halobacteriales archaeon
CCCGTTCATTCCAGAATCAGAATTCATTGCGATTGGTGCGGAGTTAGGGATCGTCTTTTTATTGTTTTTCTTAGGCCTCGAGTTCAGTCTAGATCGGTTTTTGGCGAATAAAACGAATATCGGGACGATTGGCGTATTGGATTTCGGTGTCAACTTCACCGCCGGAATGCTTATTGGGTATGCGTTGGGCTGGTCGTTTTTTGAAACAGTCTTATTAGCGGGAATTGTGTACATCTCCTCGAGTGCGGTAATCACGAAATCGCTTATTGATTTGGGATGGACGGCCAATCCGGAGGCGGATCCGATGCTTGGGACGCTCGTGTTCGAGGATCTCGTTATCGCAGTGTATCTATCGATCATTACAGTTGTAGTACTCGGCGGGGGGTCTATGACCGAGTTGATTCCTGGGGTTGGCGTTGCTATCGGCGTAATTTTCCTCTTGTTGTTATTTGTCTATATCGGCACAGGATGGTTAGAGCGTGTACTTGCGATTGACTCGATCGAGCAAACGATTCTCCGCGCAGTGGGAATAATCGTCTTAATTGCCGGTGCAGCACTCGCATTGGGTGTCAGCGAAGCTGTCGCAGCGTTCTTCGTCGGCATGGCATTGAGTTCAACTGGGCATGTCGAGCAAATAGCGGAGTTACTCGAGCCGCTTCGTGATGTGTTTGCAGCTGTGTTCTTTTTCTGGATTGGGTTAATCACGAACCCGTTTTTGTTCGGTTCGGTGATTGGTCTCGTTATTCTTGCTGTAATTACGACGACGGGAACGAAACTTGTTTCTGGGTATTATTCCGGCCGATTATACGGTCTAGATACTCGTCGATCAATCCGCGTAGGGTGTGGGATGGTGACTCGGGGTGAATTTTCGTTAATAATTGCGTCAATCGCTGCGGCCGGTAGCGGCGAGGTTATGACCGAGATTATCCCTGCGTTTGCGGTTGCGTATGTGTTAGTACTGAGTATTCTCGGGACGATGCTCATGGGGCACATTCATCGTATAGAACGGTGGGTGGGGTACGGTCGACACGTGGAACCGTCGAGTCCATAGGTGTAGGGTATGGACTGGATGCGAGGGGACAGGGTTCGAGCGTTATTCGGTAGTCGCGAGGATTCCTTGCTCGGCGAGGGAGCAGATTTCCTCGGGTGAAACGGACGTATAGGTAGTGAGGATCTCTTCGGTGTGTTCTCCAAGTGCAGGTCCAGTGTGCTCAATTTCTCCTGGTGTTTCCGAGAGTTTTGGGACGATTCCATGCATCATCACGGATTCGAGTTCTTCATCCTCGACTTCGACGATCGCATCACGTGCCTGGAAGTGCGGATCGTTAAAAATGTCTGCAATGTCATAGATCGGCGCGATTGCTGCTTCGTTTTCTTCAAAAATCGCGATAATTTCTTCTCTCGTATGTTGATGCATCCAGTTTTGAACGAGTTCATCTAGTTCTTCAACATGCTCGATCCGTGACTGCATTGTTTCGAACCGGGGATCGTCTCTAAGTTCTTCGCCCCCAACGATCTGTAAAATCCGCTTTGCGATACTATCAGAACTCGAAGACACTGCAACCCATTCACCGTCTTTTGTTTCATACGTATTCCGCGGCGCGACGTTATTACTCCGATTTCCCAACCGTTCGCGAACGGTACCGGTTTCTCCGTGCTCGATAATGTGCGGATGCATCAGCGCGACGAATATCGGTTCGAGGATAGTGGAGTCGATATATTGTCCTGTACCGCCATTGACATCTCGCCAATACAATGCAAACATTACTGCCCCCACAGAGTACATCGCACAGAAGGCATCCGCAAGACCAAACGGCGGGAGGGTTGGGGGACCATCCGGTTGGCCAGTTAACTGAGCGAACCCGCTCATTGATTCAGCGAGGGTGCCGAACCCTGGTCGGTCTTTATACGGGCCTGTTTGCCCGAATCCCGTTACCCGGAGCATCACGAGCGAGGGGTTAATTTCAGTGAGTTGCTCCCACCCGAGATTCCATCGTTCGAGGGTACCTGGACGGAAGTTTTCGATAAAAACATCCGCTGATTCAACGAGTTCGTGTACGATCGCTTGGCCTTCTGTCGTATGGAGGTCGATCCCTACGCTTTTCTTATTCCTACTCAATGCTTTCCATAACAACTCTGCCTCATGATTCCCGTGAGCTCTGATTGAGTCGCCTCGCTCAGGGTGTTCGATTTTAATGACTTCCGCCCCGAAGTCCCCGAGTTGTGTCGCCGTCATTGGACCAGCGAGAATCGAGGAACAATCAATAACCCGTAACCCGTCAAGCGGTTGTGGCATACCTTGGAATAGGTGACAGTGACGTTAACAAATTCGATACCCACTGTTGGCGTTGGTAGTTGACTCTCAGTGGCCCTCACCGACAATGTAGTTCAAGTAACTGAGCACCCCAAGGGGAAACCCCCGGAGGTATGTCCACCCGTACAGTTTTACTCATTTCACTCGATGCACAACCATGAAACTGACACGATGGACACCATTGACCCTCGTCGCACCCAGTCGGTATATTGAAACGGGCCCGTATTGGGAAGAATTCGACCTCGATTACTGGGCTCGTGAAGAATATGACTGGGAGCAGGATCCATGGAACGGATTCTTCGATATCGCCAAAAATCCGTCAGTGACCGTCGAGGAGAATGAAGGGGACTGTGAGGACTTCGCGTTAGTAGCGATTTCTTGGGCCGTCGCGAATGACCGAGAAGATGTCGGACTCGGGTTTTGTTGGAAAACCTCTCGGCCGTGGCCAACCCACGCTATAGCCTTCGACGCCACGACGGTGTATTCCTCAGGTGATATAACAGAAATTTCATTGGACTCATGGATCGCCAATTCACCGTATCAATTCGCTATTCGCCGGCGCGTCTCCGTATAGGAACCATCGACAAACAATTCCTCGCTTTGTATCTCGTCCCCACCCGCGTCCCACCTAGGCTGAGGGCAACCGGAAGTCTACGGATGCAGAACTATTACGTCAATACCCGTTGAGTCTACAGTAATGTGGTCCGGTTCGTGGAACGAGGATGATATCCCCGATCAATCGGGACGGAACATCATTATTACCGGGGCCAACAGTGGCATTGGATTTGAAGCAACGAAATCCTTCGCGGCAAACGGAGCTACCGTCATTATGGCGTGTCGAGACCGCGACCGAGCTGTTGCAGCCAAAGACGACATTCTTGTTTCCAACCCAAACGCTTCACTAGTGATCCACGAATTAGATCTCGCTGATATCTCGTCAATCCGATCATTCGCTGACACAATCACCTCCACCTATGACGAACTCCACGGGTTATGCAATAACGCTGGTATCATGGCGATCCCGCAACAGGAAACTCGGGATGGATTCGAGAAGCAGTTCGGTGTGAACCACCTCGGTCACTTTGCCCTTACTGCACTACTGTTCGAACGGTTCGCCGACACTCCCGGCGAATCACGAGTCGTTACTCACAGTAGCCAAGTCCACGAACGGGGGAAAATCGATTTTGCGGATCTCAATAGCGAACAATCCTATAATAAATGGGACGCGTACGCACAATCGAAACTAGCGAATATATTGTTTGCTTACGAACTGCACCGGCGGTTATCGAAGGAATCAACAAATGTGAAAAGTGTCGCGTGTCACCCTGGATACGCGGCAACCAACTTACAGGAATGGGGACCCCGAATGTACGACCAAACCATCCGACTCTGGATGATGCGCATCGCGAATTTTTTATTAGCCCAATCAGCAGCCAAGGGGGCTCTCCCACTGTTGTATGCTGCGACACACCCGGAAATCACAGGAGGTGAATACATCGGCCCAAGTGGCTTGTTAAATTCCCGAGGGTCCCCAGCCCCACAACCATCGAGCGATCGATCGTACGATATCGATACAGCACGAAAGCTCTGGGCAGTCTCAGAAGAACTAACGGGCGTGTCGTTTGACCTGCTCGAGCCCTAACGCCACTTTCTTTTTACTTCACGGCAACACCGTGGGTCTTTTTTTTGCCTATGGACCACTCACGTGAGCTTGGATAGGGACTATATCACTTCGCTAATATCTTCTATCATAATGACACTCGAAATCACAGCGATCGAACTCACTGAATTCACGTTCCCCATCGACAATATCGGGCCAGCCCCTGACGCTTCACACGCAACCTACCGCCCCGGCGCCACCCGAGATCGGGCTCTTTTCGCCACGAAAATAACCACCAATACAGGAATCACTGGCGAGTATGTCTCCCAAACTTCTCCCCCCGATTCCATTATCGCACAAATCGACCAAGTTGCCCCAGATCTCATCGGTATCAACCCACTCCAAGGTGAACAAATATGGGACTCACTCCGCCGGCAACTCAAACGCACCGATCGGCTCGGTATCGGCCCAATCGACATCGCGTTATGGGATCTTGCCGGCCAGCATCACAACACCCCAATTCACGAACTCATCGGTACATACCGCACTGAACTGTCCGCCTATGCCTCAACAGCACTCGGTGACCATACCGGTGGGCTCGACTCACCCGAAGCATACGCAGATTTCGCCGAACACTGCCGGGACCTTGGATATCCCGCGTTTAAACTCCACGGCTGGCCCGCCACCGACACACCACCCTCCGTAGAGACAGAAGTGGAATTAATCCGTACCGTCGGCGAACGGATCGGCGATTCAATGCAACTCATGTACGACCCGGTCGGCCAACTCGAAACCTTCGCACAAGCACTCCGAGTCGGCCGGGCATGTGATGAACACCAGTACCTCTGGATCGAGGACCCCGCCCGTGATTTTGGCACTTCCCAACACGCCAGTCAACGATTAAAAGATCTCATTAACACGCCCCTACTCCAAACAGAACACGTCCGGGGACTCGAAGCCCATACTGATTTCGCGGTCTCACACGCGACCGACTTCCTCCGCGCAGACCCAGAATATGATGGCGGCATTACTGGCACACTCAAACTCGGTCACATCGCAGAAGGCCTTGGGATTGATATCGAACTTCATCTCTGCGGACCCGCTCAACGCCACTGTATGGCCTGCCTCAGGAACTCGAATTACTACGAAATCGGTCTCGCCCATCCGGATCACCACGTGACCCACAATCCCCCAGTGTACGAGAATGAATACGACGATAGCCTCCCGAGCATCTCACCTGGCGGTACCGTCGATGTCCCGAATGGCCCAGGCCTCGGGGTTTCTTATGACTGGGATTACATCACCGAGCATACCACCCGACACACAGAATACCCGAACTGATACACCAACCCACCAAACCCGCCTGGTATACCACCCGTACTGCTTATACCATAGACTTAGATATCACACGAGACGAATGACAAAATACGCGTCCTCAACGGACATCGATGTTCATCTTCGCGATATCGATCGTGGAAACCATGTCAATAACGCCGTCCTCGTGTCTTACCTGCAACAGGCGCGAATAGAATACCTCGATACCCTCGTTAATTACCTCGCTAACCCGGTTTATATCGTTGTCGCTACCCTCAATATAAAGTTCGAACGACCGATTACTTGGAAAGAAACCGTAACCATCGACCTCCGAATACCAGACATCGGTACATCGAGTTTTCTGATTGAATATCGAGCTCGCGTCGATGATGAAACCGCTGCAACCGCCGACACCCGCATGGTAACATTCGACCGAGATACTGAAGAATCAATCCCAATACCCGATACATGGCTAACAAAACTCCGCACGAATAACGAACAATTCCGCCCCTAGACAACAGGATCGTTGCCGTGCCTAAGCCAGATCAAAACAAGATCAACGTCGCGTTTTCCATCCCCACTTGTCACGATACACTGCTTACTTCGAATTCATACTCAGACAACACGTCTCCCTGTTCATACCGAGCTCGTAAATCCTCCCATCGTTCCTCGACAACATCGTGGTCCTGCCGCTGAAACTGAAAACTCGGCGGATTATCCGGTGTTCCGGATTTATATTTTAATTTCTTGCCCCGGAGATACTCATATTCTTCATCAGGTAACGAATGCGTGAAATACACCCGGAACCGGTACACATCCACCCCACCCACCGTCGCTTCATGAATGGGTGTCAACCGGACTGTGGGCTCGATTTCAGCTTGTAATTTATCAATCCACGTACTGACTTCCTCCTTCGATTCAAACACCGAACTTGGTACACTCGTATCTGTCTCCTCAGCGAGATCCGAGAGAAATTCGATCTGCGGTACTGTGGGTTTATCTCCACTCAACCAGTCGTTTTGTTCTGCTGTTTTATACGGCTCTTCGAGCCACTCGAACTCGGCCGTAAGAAAATCACTATACGCAAGCTCACCGGACTCAATCCGATCAAGATCGGACTCCATCCGCGCCGTATACTCATAATCAACGACCCGGGGATACTCCGCCGCAAGATAATCAACGAGGGCGTCCCCTTTTTCAGTCGGCCGTAACGTCGACCCCACCTTCCGTACATATCCAAACCCTGTTCGTTTAATTTTACTCAAAACATCCCCATATGTACTTGGCCGACCAATCCCACGATTCTTCAGTTCACTCACAAGCGACCCTTCCCGGTACCGCGGCGGTGGTTGGGTTTCTTCTGGCTCCGGCCACGCACGCGAAACACTCAACGTACTCCCCTGTTCAGGGGTTGGGAGCTGTACCTCATCCCGTTGATGCCCCGGACGAACCTCCCCCCACACACGCAAAAACCCTGGCTCTTGTAATTCGTTTCCAATCGCTTCTGCCGAATACTCTCCCGCTTCTAGACTGAGCGTCGTCTCTCGATACACCGCCGGAACCATTTGACTCGCTAAAAACCGATTGTAAATCAACGAATACACCCGTACTAACTGCTCATTGAGCTCACCTTCGAGGTTATCAGGCCAGAACGCTGGATCTTCCGGATGCGTCGGCCGAATTGCTTCGTGGGCATCCTGCGCCTGCCCGCCCGCCTCCCACGTCCGCCCCAGATACAATTCCTCTCCTAAATCCTCGCGCTCACCGAGCGTTTCTTTCGCGAGATTCAATGCCGATGGCGACACCCTCGTCGAATCAGTCCGCATGTACGTAATCAACGCTTCCGACTCCGCATCTTCATCCTCACCAATCGTCACCCCCTCGTAGAGTTCTTGCGCCAGTTCCATCGTTCGCTCTGGCGGGATGTTCAAGAGAAAGTCAGCGTCATTCTGGAGCGAATCAGTCGTGTACGGTGGCAGCGGATTCTGTTCGCTTTCCGAATCAACCGTACACGCCGCAACTGTGAACGCTCCACGGTCAAGTAGTTCCGCTAGCGCTGTCTTAGCCTCTTCAAACTCGTCCCATTCCCCATCAAGTTCCCCACTAAACGACCCACTATCCTCCCCAATCTCTGCATGAATCGACCAATATTCGCGGACATCAAACGCCTCGATTTCTCGTTCGCGCTCCACGATTAACCGGACCGCTGGTGATTGCACCCGACCAACACTTGGCACATTCGGTCCATCTGGATCAAATTTCGCCACGCTACTCAATATGAACCCAACGAGTCGATCAAGACTCCGACGAGCTCGCTGTGCTTCAACTCGTTCCTCATCGACACTCCGTGGGTTCTCAATCGCCTCCCGAACCACTGGGTAGACGATCGCATTAAACTCGATTCGATAGACAGCGCTCCCCGACGGAACGGCGAAATCCCGAATATCTGCCGCAATCGCTTCACCTTCCCGATCGGGATCGGTCGCTAAGTACACCTCATCCGCATCGGCTAGACGTGTTTTCAGCGCATCAACTGCATCGGTATCCCCGCGGGGGATCGGTACAACATTAAACGAAAACCCCTGCTCGATATCAACGCCGAGCTCGTCATCCGGTAAATCCACAATGTGTCCACCACTCGCCACTACATCGTATTCTCCACCAAGAAACCCACGGATGGTTCTCGTTTTCGCCCCGGACTCCACAACAAGTACTCTATTCAAACCAACGTCCCTCCGATCAGGAATCGTCAGCAATTCCTTTCAGTTGCTTCGGGGTTTGTTCTCCCATCAACATCTTACAGAGATTATTGTATCCGAGCGACCGATTCCGACGGAAAAACTCAGCGAAATCCTCGTACGCGTCTGGGAATTTCATTTCGAGACTTTGCAATTCTTCATTTGCTCGTTCTAATTCTTCAAGGGGGGCGGCTGCAGGCATGGATATCTAGACTAAACCAGAGACGTATGATAACCTTTTCTTCACTCAGTGTGTAACGACAACACCTCTCACGTTCTAGGCTGGTAACACCGGTGACATCAGAACCTCAAACTAACCAATCGCTCATCTAATCTGTCCAAACAGACTCTGAGAATCGCCGTGATGCCAGTGGTATTTTTAGGTGTTGACCGTCATTTGTGACCGAAATGGACGAGCTAAAAATATTGTGTGCAACCGGAATGCTCGGGAGAGGTCTCGTTGAATCTTCTCTTCGGCGCGCCGTTGATAACCACGACATCGCATTCATCGCGTGCGACAGTGGATCGAACGATGCAGGCCCAGGCAATTACGCTGGCACAGCACTCGGGCGCCCCGAAGGAAAAGTCAAAGAAGACCTCCGGACATTACTCACCATCCGCGATGAACAAGATGTCCCGCTATTGATTGGGAGTACCGGCTGCCCCGGAACCAACCAAAACGTCGACCGTGTTACCGAGTTCGTGACAGACATCGCTACGGAGAAACAACTTGGTTTTACGCTCGCGAAAATATACACAGAAGTCGATGAGTCGCTCCTCATTGAACAAATCAATGATGGGAACATCGGGCAGTTGAGTTATGATAAAACCCTTTCACCTGACGATGTGACTACTGCGGAAACCATTGTCGCCCAAATCGGTATTGAACCATACATTGACGCGGTGAATGAGGGCGCTGACGTGATTCTCGGGGGACGATCTCTCGACATTTCACCGTTCGCGGCAATCCCAATTATGAACGGGTATGATCGGGGTATCACGTATCACTTAGCGAAATTATTGGAATGCGGGACAAACACCCTCAAAAAAGCAGATGGTCGTGGTGACACAATCGGGCAATCCGGTGTTGTGGGTGTGTTGGGTGATGATTATTTCGAGTTATTCCCGGCGCATCCAGACTGGCGAGCGACCGTCAATACTGTGCGAACACAAATCCTCCATGAAAAATCCGATCCGACGAGAATCTGGGCGCCTGAGGGTGAAGTCGACATCACGAACGCGTCGTATGAACAACGAGATGAGACAACCGTCCGAGTCACAGGGAGTACGTTCACTGAGACATCTCCCTACACAATCCTCATTGAGGGCGTCGATCACGTCGGGTATCGAACCATATCACTCGCCGGCGTCCCGGATCCAAATAAAATTTCGAGTATCGATGAAATCATCGCGAACGCAAACGAACGGTTCCATGAATTCAACACCATTCCCACCGACCGATTCAAAAAACGCGTTCGCGTATTCGGAACGGGCGAATCATTTATTTTTGAATATTCCCCGACGATGGAGGGAGAACCAGGGGAACTCGGCTTAGTCATTGATGTCATTGGGGACTCGCAGGCCATTGCTCGGGAAGTGAATCGACAAGTGACCGACTGCTTACGCAAAGTGGATTTCACTGGGAAGCTCAGTGTCGGTGGGAACGTAGCGCTCCCGATCTCAACAAACCCCGGTAAAGAATTCAACGCTGGTGCAGTGTATGAATGGTCAATTTATCATTTACTTGAAGACGTCCCATCAACAGATATCGCCTCAGTCCAGACTACTCGCGTGGAAGGGGGTGCATCATAATGACAAATATCACTGAATACCTTGAATCAATCAAAAGCAAAAACTCCGGGCCATTCGAGATCTGTATAACCCTCTTTTTTAAATCAGAGGACCACTATTCCGAAATCGTCGAAAAAGGCCTCATCTCAAAGGAAACCATCACGGACATCTATTCGATTCCAGCAGAGGACATTCTCGGGATTTACGAACTCGATAACATTAACGTCATTAAATTCTCGATGAAACGACCAACCCCCCAAGCGAATTTTCATGACGCCGACCTAGACGGCTCACAACAACACGTCCCTATCAAAGAGCTTGAGGTCCCTGAATAATCTCATCTAGATCTATACAATTCTTGAATCGATTCACCAATCGACTGTGACTTATTAGACCACAAGTACATCCATTCAACCCCGATACCCTGAACTTACTTCTCCGGATTCAAATCACTCACTAACTCCTCAAATACACCCCGTATTTTATGGGTCGAAACTCATCCAAAGAGAATCATTACATCAGACTAGTATGTCGACCCCATCGCTTTCAGAACTCACATCTATTGGCCAATTAGATTGGATCGTCGATACGGATGCGCACGTCAGAGAATCAGTTACCGACCTTCTCCCCTACTTTGACGACCAATTCGCTGGGGCAAAAGAAATCGTCACTGCCTCCGCAGACCAAGGGAAGGAAAAACGCGACATCTATTCATACACCCACGGACTACCAAGTTCCGCTTTTATCAAGAACGGTGCATACGACCGGGCAACTGTCGGGACAAAAGAGTATGACGCGGCTGATAAACTCAGTGAGATGTCAGACTTTGGGATTAATTATGGAATCCTTGATCCCGGCTTGAATCTGGGACTAATGACAGTTGAGAACCAAGAGATTGCGCTCGGACTTGCAAACGCGTATAATTCATGGATTCTCGATCAATACATCGACGAAGCAGAGGAATATGTTGCGTCGATCCTCGTTGCCCCGCATAACCCCGAAGAAGCGGCGGAGGAAATCGATAACCATGGGAATGAGGACGATATGGTGGCGGTGTTTATTCCATCTACTGGTGTTGTGCCACCTCTCGGTCACCCTCGATATGATCCGATTTACGAGGCCGCTGAAGCAAATGACCTCCCAATCCTCCTACACGGTGCCAACGGGTCCACCACACATATGTTCCCGACCGTTCGTCGCTGGAACGAAACCTATACCGAGAATCACGTTGTCGTCCACCCGTTCGGTAATATGTGGCATCTCACGACAATGCTTGTTCGCGGTGTGCCAGAACGGTTCCCTGATCTCGAATTCGTGTTCCAAGAGGCCGGTATTGCGTGGGTTCCGTATACAGCATGGCGGCTCGATGACCATTACTTGATGCGGCCGTACGAATTCCACATCGACAACCTTCCGAGTGAGTATATAAATGAACGTTTTTATTTCACAACCCAACCTCTCGGTCACACGGCGAATGGGTCGGGTGATCTTGCAGCGATGATCGATTTGGTCGGCCCTGATTCGATCATGTATGCGTCGGATCTTCCGCACACGGATTTCGATCCACCCGAAGAATTATTTGACAGGATTAAAGGCCGGTTTGACGAACAGTCGGTTCGGAACATGATGGGAGAAACGGCAGTCAATGTGTTTAATCTGAGTTAATCAGGATTCACAAAAGAACTTGTACCGAGATATCATACGCCACCTGTCCACGTAGTTCCCACCTTGACCTCGTGTCTAGACCGACAGCTGTAATGCTATTATTCAGCTCGTATACTACTCCGATCTATCGTTTTTCGAAACGATGGTAACTGATACGCGCCTTTGTAAACCAACCCAGACGCTAATGCTGCAGCGATAGCTACGGGAATCCAATTACTGTAAATCGCGTTAATTGTGCCCCAGAGGATGATGAAGCTCACGAAGTCATCGAGGAAAAATTCACAGTTTTCTAACCGTTTCAATACACGGGTTCGCGGAAGCATACGGTCGACTGCGATCACAACAATTGTGCCGCTCAATAACCATCCACGATAATTCGTGAGTGGGACGTTATAATATTCTCCGCCGGCGTGGTACCACCAGAACCCGAGTTCGACCGCTCCTGGGTCCAACACGAGATCGATCGCTATAACCACACTTACGATAGCGAACACTCGAGTGACTGAAGTGCTGCCGAAGGTGCCGAGGAGGTGAAGCGTAAATACGTGCGCATTGAGAACGAGCGGGAGGAATAGCAGTGGTAACGCCAACGGGATTCCATTCGTCATCGGGCCAAGCGAAATTCCATAGGAAAAAGCCCCATACGGCCAGCCAGTTGTAGTCCCAACCAATTCAATGCCATACACAAAAATAATGACACCAATCAGGTATACACTATTCCGCCGGTTCAACAACGGGAGGATACCCGTGATTAATGGTAACCGCATCACGGCAATTCCAAACAAAATCAATACCGGATTGAACTGGAGTATTTCGGGCAGCATCCTTTCAGCGCTCGCAATGAGGAGGACTGCACCAACGAGGGGAAATACAATAGCAATGGTGAACCGATGATCCCGAACGACATCCTCTAGCCATTGTTCGACCTCGAGTCTATCCATAAATTAGTCCCCAAAGTCCGCCGAGTGTTAATGTCATTCCGACTACCGTATTGATCGCCGGATACCACCAATATGCCTGGTCGAGTCTTACGTCCTTTATGTAGATGCCTGCGATAACAGCTGGATAGGCAAGTAACAGTACTCCTCCACGAAAGTCATGTAACCCGAAGACAACTGCCGCTAAGAGCCAACACCCCCCGCAGTAGACCATCGCTCCGTGTTTCCCGAGCGCAGTCGCCATTGTTCGGATTCCCCCGCGAATGTCGGGTTCAATATCAGGGATTGCGGAAAATGTGTGCATGCCCATTGCCCAGATCCACCCGGCGAGTACCGCAAGTACTGGCGGGTGCACGCCCGTAAGTGCGGCGTAAGCGGCGGCCCCTGGGAGGATGTAGAGTCCATTTGAGAGAGAATCCAATGGTGGTCGTGTCTTAAACCGAATCGGCGGGGCACTATACATCGCACCAAGAAGAAGAAAGGCAATAATATATACACGTGCTGCCGGCTGAACGAGGACGAGTAATACAAGTCCAAGCGCCCCGGAGATGATAACCGAAATAGGCGTCAGTGGACTCCCTTCGTAACGGATTTCTTGCGAGGATTTCTTCGAATTCTCTTGATCAATTGCTGCGTCGTAGATGTCATTGATCCCGTAAAGAAAGCTGTTTGCAGGTATGAGAAAATACCCGAAGAGCACGAGTGCCGGAAGTGAATACAAGTCATGAACTCCTTGCGCACCATAGGCAAGACCGACGAGGACGGGCCCGGCAAGATACAGCCAAAACCGCGGACGGGATCGGTACAGGAATCGCCAAACCGTATTCATCATGCCGAAATCGGTTTTTTATCTTCGTGCTCGATCAGGGTGGCAGCCGTGTGTTCTCCGCTGATCAGACACATCGGAACGCCGATCCCCGGGGTTGTGTATGCACCGGTGTAATAGAGACCATCCATGGTTTTTGATCGATGTCGAGGACGCATTGGTCCGGTTTGCCGAAGTGTATGGGCAAGCCCGAGGGCGGTGCCGTTCTGACTGTTGTATCGCTCAGCGAAGTCGGAAACAGCGAAATGTTTCTCTACAACGATTTTGTCCGTGAGGTCCACGCCGGTATTGTCTGTGATATCAGTGAGGATGAGGTCGCGATAGGCTTCACGTTGCTCAACCGAGTCGTCAAGACCCGGTGCGATTGGCACGAGGACAAACAGGTTACTATGTCCGTGGGGTGCTACCGAATCATCGGTCTTTGACGGGACGCATACGTAATACGCTGGGTTGTCTGGCCAGCGTGGCCGATCGAAAATTTGCTCGAAGTGTTCGTCCCAATTGGTAGGAAGAACGAGGTTGTGATGGGCAAGCGGTTCGACCTCACCTTCGACGCCTAGGTACATGAGAAAGGCTGATGGCGCGTAGGTTTTCGATTCCCAGTAATCAGCGTCATACTGACGGTTTTCTGGGGCGAGAAGGTCCTGTTCCGTGTGTGCATAATCCGCATTACTCACCACGAGGTCGGTATGGATTGTTTCGCCCGGTGTTTCGATCCTGAAATTATCTCGTTCGCCCCTGATTTTCGTTACTGCAAGATCCGTTCGATACGTAACCCCGAGTTCTTTCCCAAGGTCCACTATCGCATCAGCAACGACGCCCATCCCACCCTTTGGATAATGGACGCCGAGATTGAAATCGACATGACTCATGAGGTTATAGAGTGCTGGCGTGGTTTGGGGCGCGCCACCGAGGAACACTAGGCTGTATTGCATTACTTGCTGGAGTTTTGGATGGTCGAAGTACGATTCCACGTGGTCTTGCATTGAGTTGAGTAGTGACAGGCCGTTGGCGTGGCGAATAACGTCCCAATCGAGATAATCCCGGAACCGGCTGCGGTCAGTGTACACGAAGTGTTCCATACCGATTTCATAGGTTTCCTTTGCGTTTTCGAGATACCGATCAAACGCGTCACTCGCCCCGGATTCATAGGATTCGAATGTCGTTTTTACGTGGTGTTTGTCAGGAGTGATGTTCATCTGGTCGCCGTCTTTCCACAGGACGCGATAATGTGGATCGAGGTGCTCGAGTTGATAGTAGTCCGCTGGTCGCCGGTTAAAATGACCAAAAAAGCGCTCGAAAACGTCCGGCATGAGGTACCACGATGGCCCCATGTCAAAATGAAATCCATCCTGTGAGAACACGCTTGCTCGCCCCCCGAGTTGTTCGTTTTTCTCGACCACGGTAACATCAAATCCCTCATTAGCGAGATAACAGGCGGTCGACAGTCCGCCGAACCCACTCCCGATTATTACAACTTCACGTGGATGGTTTGGTGTTGGATGGACGTGGTTGGTCATTTCGTCCCTCCGAGGGGAATCCATGATCGAATTGCATCGAGTAAACCCTTGTTAGTTATCCGGTGCATCTGATTGAACTGTCTGGAGACACGGTCGGGGTTTTCTGAATCATCATCCAGTTGTGAGTTTGATGGATCTATCGTACTTACAATTTCGAATGTTCGTTGGGGGTCTTTGGTTCGGTGCCAGTGCCATAATGTTCGGAGAAACAAACTAAACCGGCGGCCTAGTGATAATGTTGGTCGGGATGATAATACGTCGTATCTTTGCTCTCGGATGAGTCGATGGTGATCCCCATATAGTATTGCGGAGAGTAACACGGCGAATTGACTTGGTTTTGGAAGCAATTTGATGCCTGTAATCCCGTGGCGGTAGAGTTGTTCGGTTCGGTGTAATTCTTGTTTCATCAACGTACCGAAATTCTCGCTATATTCGAGTCGTCTTATTTGGTCCTCACTCACGCTATGGTTACGGAGTGATGAGCGAGGGAGGTAGATTCGATCGTATTCCCTGATGTCTTCTCTGACATCACGGAGGAAGTTCGTTAATTGGAATGCTTCCCCGAGCGCTTTTGCGTGCGTGCGGGTCTCTTCTATGTCTTCTGGCCCGATGACGGCAAGCATCATGTTGGCTACTGCAACGGATGAGCCTCTGAGATATTCTTTAAGGTCGTCGTGGGTTGCGAATCCATCAGCGGCTACGTCTTGTTCCATCGCGGCGATGAATTTATTAATTTCCTCGTTAGGGATGTTGTATTGGTCCCGAATCGCTTGGAACGCTTCGAGAACCGGATCGGTGGGTTCCGTTTCTCCCAGTGCTTCACGACGGATTCTATCGAGTTGATCTCGTTGGACATCGGGTGCTGGGGGATTTGGATCATCGACGATATCATCAGCGATCCGGAAAAATGCGTATAAGACATATGTTGCGTGTCTGATTTGTTTTGGTAGTAGGAGCGTTGCAAAATGAAAGGTGCGGCCTGTTGTGCGTTGGATTTTCTTGCTCCGTTCGAGTTGACTATTGTTTAACATTGGCGAGAAGAATTACAGGATTCTATCGGCTGTTGCTAGTATAGGGACTGGGCCCGTATACTTATGCTGCCTAACTAGTTAGGTAAATTAGTTGTCTGCAAAGAATTGTCCGTGAAAATCGAACGGTACCACATGGGGAAGTTTCCCGCGGGCAAGTTCAGTGAATGTCTCTGCCTCGAGTACGAGTAATGCCGAGTATTCAGCTGACGCCTCGAGGATTACCGATAATACAACGCCATTGTCTTCCCGCGTTCCGTGCGGATTTGGAACGAACACCGGTTCGCCACAATAGGTATTAGGCTCAGTCCACGTTCGCGCAGTCCGGTCTTTAATATCAACTTTCACGAGGCGTTGGGGTAACTGTTCTGTCTCTTGGGGTGTGCCCTGTCCATACACGTATCGATATGGAAGCGTATTCCGTCTCGGTGAAATTCGTGGGAGTGTTATCCCCTTTGAATAAATGGTATCCGTTGTTACGTCCCCCTTATGGAGCGGAATTCGGAATCGGGTGAGTTCTCCCGCTAGTGAAGGTAATGGACCGTCTATGAGGTCATCCAGGTATAATGAATTAATTACTGTGGGGTCCTCGAATGTGGCGATATCAGTAATGATTTGATTTTCTTTTTCGAACGCGTTTACATGATGAAAGGCGAAGCAGGGTTTCGTAGTGCATTCAGTTTGGACGCGACCTGACTGTCGGTTTACGACAACAAATCGAGTTCCGTGTTCGGGCCGCCACTGATATCGTTCAATAAAAGATGTTGTTCCTGGTAGTAGGAGTTTGATTGGATTCACATCAAATGGGAATTCAGTAAGCACAATATGGTCATGTGTTAATCCAACGCTGTGTACGTAGGCTGGCCGTTTTGTAGGGACAGCTCCAATAGCTCGAAACCGGTCTTCTTCTGGTGACCGTCGGTAGAACTGATACTGGCTTTTTCGACCGAATTTGGTGGTGAACGTTACAATCTCGCTATTTGATGGATCAATATGCGGATGGGCAGTCATCATCTGTCCCGCGAGATCTTCAAACGGATACTGACCGATTGTTTCGAGGGTCTCCGGGTCAAACTCGATGCCAGTTTGCGTCTCCGTGATGGCGATATACCGATCATCGAGTCGAAGAACGTTGACGTTCGTGTTGTCGGTAGCCGAAGGGATTATCCAATCCTTGATTTTCCCGATTACTCCCTGTCTTGCCGTCCCAAACTGTGCTCCTGCATGCCGTCCATGCTCCTGGACCGCTTGGTATTCGTCGGTTCGCAGGAATCGATTTGAATATGTTACTGTACAATCATTGAAGGTAAATTTAGTTAGCATCGCGAGCCCGTCAAACCAATGTTTGACGCGTCGATTACCGACTTCGAACTGGCCTGGACCGTTCCGAATGAGCCGTCCCGATAGCCATGCAGGAATTTCACCGTCAGTATCGACGGGGTGCTGAGAATATTCCTGCGCAACTGATTCGAACCCACGGGCGTACGTTCCAGGCATCGCTAGAATACGATTTTCAAATCAAGAGGTCGTCTTTCAGATGGCGTGTCATGATTGTTGTTCCACGGTACTCATACTCTTGTCTCGAGTTGCTGGACCAAATCACTGCTTTCATCTTCGGTTTGTTTCATAAATTGTCATCATTTCCATTTCGTTCGGTACTAGACCGTCGTCGAGACGGAGCTACTCCGTTCTATCTGTGACCGACCGAATAACTGTTTACAGATTTTCCGTTGTGCCGCGCGAAGGTGTTGGTGGAATGTCGGCCGAGAAATCCCCATCGATTTCGCTAATTCATCACCAGTAACCGACCGGTTCCATTCGAAATACCCACTGAGATACGCTTTCTGCAGGACAGTCAATTGCCGTTCGGTTAAACTGGCCTTGAGTTCACCAATAAATTCTTGTTCTGTTTCAGGTGGCCTGGAGTGATCGAGTCGCCGCACCAATTCTATCGTCGAATAGTACTCTTGGAGTAGTCCGACAATAGCCCGTGCTTTCGTTTCGGTGGATAGTTCAACGGTCAACCGTGCAATACCCGAACTTGCGGAGAGTGAGCGGGTTTTTGCTCCACGTTTCGCGAGAGCTGCAATAATCGAGTCAGTCCCAAGAACGACTTCGTACAGATTCTCATCACCGGTATCATTAATTAGCGATACTTCAATGACATCGGTGTGTTCAGCTAGTGATTCTGTAACTTGTTCCGGCTTGATATCGGTTGTAAAGAACATACGCAGAGAGCCATTTTCTCGGTATATCGACCCATTAAACTCGACTTCCGTGTTGAATCGCGTGGCTAAATCAACAATAAATAGCTCGCGATCTTGAATCTCGAAGCTGAGTTCAATGATATCATCCGACCCAATAAGTCGACCTCGTTCTAGGGCGTTTATCGCGGTGGCAGCGGCGCGAGCGAGAGCTTGGAGGACCACTATTTCTCGATCATTCAATGCGTTTTCTTTTTCCGAATATACGGTGAGCACCCCGTAGCGAGTATCTTGGTACACGAGCGGTATCGCGGCAATCCCCGTCAGACCGTGGTCTAGCCATGGTACGGTTTCGACGAGTTCCTCAAGTTGCGTTGGATCATCAACCACCACAACCTGACGTGACTCAAACGCCTCGATTGTTGGGTAGTCACTGGAAGAATCAATCGTTGTGTCGATTGTTAACTCTCGCTCTGAGGGAGAATATTCCCCTGCCCACGATGTTCCGCTTACACTGTTCATTGAGAGATTTGGTCGTCCAATCCAACAAAACGAATAAGCTTCTGTATTCGCAATACGGTCACAGACTGATTGTTCAACTGCGTCTCGGTTCGGGGCGATTACCAAATCCCCAAGTATGTTCTGGAGAAGTCCGTTAATCCGATCAAGGAGATGCTCGAGTTGTTGTCGTTCTCGCTTCACCTCGAATTCAGCTTCTTTTCGTGCGGTGATGTCAGTTTGGAACCCAACGAAATTCTTGACGTCCCCAGTCTCGTCATGAATAGGTGCAATATCGACCTTGTTCCAGAATTCCTCGCCATTTTTCCGGTAATTCACAAGTTCTACGGAAATTGGTTCTTCCCGATTGATCGCTTCGTGCATCGCAGCCACAGCGTCTTCTCCTGATTTTTCTCCTTGGAGAAACCGACAATTCCGACCGATGACTTCCCGCTTAGGATATCCCGTTAACTCGACGAACGCATCGTTCACAACCATCAATGGATTATCGGACTGTGAATTATCCGAGATCGTGATCCCAATCGGGGCTTCCTCTATCGCTTGTTCTTTTAACAGATATTCTTCCTCAACAGGCGAATCAGCGCTATACATGCTGGCTGACTCTTTCCCTCGGTCCCGGGGTCGATCGATGAGAGACCGAATTCTGGCCCTTAGTATGTCTACTGCATCGTCGACGGTTCGTGGAACAAACCCAGCAACTCCTGCATCCAGCGCCTGACTTGCTATCATCCCGTCGTCCGGCGCGAGAAGCACTACCGGTAGACCATCACGCTCGTCGTTGCAATACTCAACCCACGCTTCCCAATCAATTGCATCTTCATGATTACACACGACACAACATATATCGTCTAGGAGATTTCCATCAACTGCCTCAATTTCATCAACCTTGGTCACAGTGAAATCAGATTCGTTAACAAGCGCTCGGTGAATACCATCAGCTTCTGCAGACGCCTCCGTCACGTAGAGCAAGTGAATGTCTCGCTCTCGATCCCAACCCATACCACTGTTTAGCGATCCAAAAATAAACCCATACTGGCTAGCAACACCTGGCCAATAGGATTATTCACTGGTCGTCCGGAGCACCTTCCGGTTCGAATAACCACAAAAATACCACGCCCGAACCGATCATGAATATTGCCGCGAGCCAAAACCCACCGAGGAAAGACATATAATCGAACGTGGCTCCCACGACGAGGGGACCAATGATAGCGCCAACTTGCCACGAAACAGATCGAAGTGAAAGGCTCCCGGCAACAGAGTCATAGTACTCGCCTTCTTCAACGAACAACGCCATACTCGTCGGTAACCGTAGACTGTCAGCGATCCCTAATATCGCGTAAGCGATAAATAATAAGAAAAATGCCGGGACTAAGACGAGTTCGCGCCCACCACCACGGATCGATACTGGATCGAATACGAGTCCCGCAACCCCTGCAGCTGGAATGAGGGCCGTCCCTAACGCGTACGAGACGGTTCCAGCGAAAATAAACAACTCTTCCCGTCCGACCCGATCTGCGAACTCACCGACATACCCCTGTGCGAATCCCTTCGTGAGCTTCCCACCTGCCAGAATCCCCCCGATGAGAAACGCGTTCATGCCGAATTCAGTCCGGGCGTATATCGGGAGGAAAATTACCACTGCCATTTTCCCGAAACTAAAGGAGAACCGAAAAGCAACAAGTGCCATGATCGCGCGGCGTTTGAGCAACCGAACGAGTGACTCGACACCAGTGGCGTCTTCCGGGTCCGATCGACTACCGGGATCGTCCCGTAGGACAAAAAACACACTCGCTGTCGCGATGAGCGTTACCCCGATCAATACGGCATAGGTTGTGCCAAACCCGTAGAGAAACAAGAGTGCTCCCCCAACGATATCGCCGAGGAGACTAGCGATCGATCGAACCTGATTATACGTTCCGATCCACATGCCCCGATCGACATCTGGTGCGATTTCCCCCACGACCGCCACACCGGTTATCCAGAGCAATATTGACCCGACTGCCTGAAACCCACGAAGAAAAATCACGTGTTCGATGGTTTGAACGACCGCTAATCCGAGGAAGAGGAGTATGTTGAATGAAAGTCCTAATAGTAGGTATCGTTTTGAATTACCGAGGTCGATTTTCCGGCCGAGTGGCAAGACCAACCCAAGGCGGACAATCGCATACGCTGATCCGAATAACCCTGCCGCAAGACCGGATGCTTCGAAGAGATCGGCATACAGTGCAAGGGCGATGATTATTGTCGCATACGCCATACCGCTGGCAAAGCGAACCGATGCGAGCGCAGCGAACTCTGGATTTCGGAACAGCCCAAGTGGACTCTGGCTCTCGGCGGATGCTGCTTGTGTCACGACTGGTCAGTGCTATACCTGGTCTGTTCGGGGACCACGGGTAAAGGAACGGATTTCCATGTGACCCAAGACGTTATGGAGTCAATTCGTCTAGACTAGGTATGCCCGGCGGCCCGGCAACACGGCTCCGTGGTATCTACGCTTGGGCATCCCCGCCCCCGCGACTCGTCGACTGGTCGATTTTCCTCATTGTTTGGTTCGAAGCCGTTACCGGGCTCGTGTCCTTTACTATCGGGTCACCCAACTGGTGGCCATTGTTTTGGGCGCATCGAATCGCTGGTATATCACTAATCGTTCTACTCGGCTTCAAACTCGATCGCGTGGGTCATCGGCTTACTAACCGCGTGCACTGGCAACCAACAACGTTACTCTCGGTTCTAACCGTTATCGTCGTGTTTGGCACACTCGGCACTGGTATACTCTGGGTCCTCGGCCTCGATATACGCGTGTCGCATTGGACACTACTGAGTGTTCACGTCGGCTTCGGGCTAGTCCTCATTCCACTCATGGCGTGGCATCTCACAACGAAATTTCGGCTCCCGAGACGACAGGACTTCCAGGGCCGACGAACAGCGATTCAATATACGGTGTTATTACTTCTCGGGGCGGTGGTGTATCGCGGGCAGGAATTCGTATCACACCGCGTTGACGGTCTCGGTAGCCCTCGACGATTCACCGGGTCACAACCGCGCGAGGGGGCTGGGAACGATAGCTTCCCGGTTACCTCATGGGTCGCTGACGATCCCGACCCGATCGATTACTCGAACTGGACGCTCCAAGTCACTGGATTAGTACTGAGGCCACTCGCGCTCAAGTATCATGAACTCAACCCGTCGTCGAATCAACGGGCGTTGCTGGATTGTACAAGCGGGTGGTACACGGAACAACGCTGGCAAGGGATCTCGGTTGGTGATCTTCTCGATACCACTGGAATATCTGAGGACACCCAGTACGTGCGATTCGTTTCTGTCACTGGGTACCGATGGAGTCTCCCGATTAAAGAAGCGCGCAACGCACTCCTCGCGACCCATGTCGGTGGGAAACCGCTAAGTCATGGCCATGGAGCACCACTCCGACTCGTGGCGCCAGGTCGCCGCGGATTTCAGTGGGTAAAATGGGTCACTCGCGTGGAAATCCGCCAGCGACCCGATCCCGCACAGTGGATAGTCACGCTCATTAGTGGCTTCGACACGTGACCCGAATGCGCCTCGAAGGATACAGTGAGTCTTAATCGACGTATTCGATCGATTCCGCACACACCGGGCACTCGGCATTATCCAGCCGTGACGCATCCCCAGTCCACCCGCACACCGGGTATTGCACCGGATCACTCATATTACTGTCAATAACCCCCGAACCCATCAAAGTGTAGACTACGATCCCTCTAAACCACGCTTACCGAGTCGGCCACCGACAATGCGAACACGGCGTCCCAGCGCTCCGCTCAACCTCATCACGGATCTCGGCCCATGACCCCTCAATCCGCAGACCATCAGGTTCGGCCCCACAGCCGCGATTACCCACTAAATGCCACGTCTCACTTCGCTCATTCAACACGGCCTTCATACCCATATTACCTATTGCCCACCCAAAATACCCAACTCATGTAGCTCCTCCCAATCACTCTCTTGTTGAATCAATGACTACCGACTTACTCAGTTTTTTATTAATAGCTCCTCTTTCTTTAACTACAGATGCTTGAATTATACCAGTTCGAAACCTGCCCACATTGCAAGAAAGTGCGCGAAAAACTATCAGAACTCGGCATCTCGTACGTTCTCCATAACCCACGTCTCGGGAATTCAGACGACCACAAAGTGACGAACGAACAAACCTACAGCGAACTCGTAGAGCATGGCGGGATCGATCAAGTCCCGTATCTCGTTGACACCCAACGAGAAACCTCAATGTACGAAAGCGACGACATCGTTGAGTACCTCGAAACCCACTACGAATAATTTGTTCATATCGTTGAACTGATCGAATAACTCACGATGTACAACTAGGTACTGTTATTCTGTCCGTCCGTTCGAGCATTGCAGTATATAAATCTGTCCAACACATCCGGGAATACGCCAAAGCACCAGCCACTCGACAGGTAATGTATGGTGAGACACTATGGCAATGGAATCCATTGAATCACGCTCAAAGCAATTACAACGAACTCGATTGATAGAACGAGTCACAACTACGGGCACCGGATTCATTCTCGCAGCAGCATTCTTTTTTATCGGGAGCGGTATCCTAACACCGACCGGTCAACCAGGAGCGTCAACACCTATACCATGGATGCTGAGTCATGCGTTCTGGGTGTTGGCAATCACGTTCGTTGCAATCGGATGTATCCGTTTAGTACGCCATACCCCTGTTTTACGGACTGGTATCGCCGGTTACGTAGCGGCTGGATTAATCGGACTAGGACTGCTCCATTCGCTCCAATGGACGACCTGGGTTTATGTGGACGTCATCGCTTACGAACAAGGGACTCACAGTATCTTGTTGCCGGCACTCTTCCATCCATTTGGAACTGGTCACATGTTGATGTTCGCGATCATCATTGGGAGCACGATTACCACACTCGCCTGGGCACTGCCCAAAATTACACTGATCCATCGAGTGATCCCATGGTTTGGTGGAATCATTGGCATGAGTACTCTGTTTGCCGGTGGTGTGTCACTTCTGACGTTCGCCGCCGTACGGAGTCCATCGAGTCTATTTGCCATCCTCTCCATCGCAATCAGTTTCGCCTGGTTGTTCGCAGTTGGTGTGGCGTTGTACCGAAACGCCTCCCAGCCCACCAGTGACACCGCCATATGATACTGTCGAATCGGTGGCACCGTATCCGATATGGGCTGTACGCACCGATTTACGATATTGCGGCCCAGCCCTTCGAACAAGGACGCCGGCGTGCTATCGAACGAGTCGACCTAGAATCAGATGACCGTATATTACTCCTCGGAGCTGGGACCGGCCTCGATCTTGAATATCTACCAGCAGAAGTTGCGGTAACAGCCATCGATTTGACTCCCGCTATGGTTCGTCGAATTCAATCACGAGCCGACTCCATGAACATAAAAGTGGACGCGCAAATCGGGGATGCCCAATCCATACCATTTCCAAATGAGACGTTTGACGCCGTTCTCCTTCACCTAATTTTATCCGTTGTTCCAGATCCCGACGCAGTCATCACCGAGGCAGCACGTGTGCTACGTCCAGATGGCTCTATTTCAATATATGACAAGTTTATCCACGGATCCTCCCCGTCAATCTGGCGACGGGGTATCAATCCTATCGCACGATGTTTGTTCGCCGACCTCACTCGGAGTCTAGACTCATTGGTTGCTGAAACAACTCTCGAACTTACAACCAAAGATTCGTTCCTAGTTGGAATCTATACGGTAACAATTGCGCAACGATCCGAAGGTGAGCGTGGGTGATTGTACGTCATAGAGAATAAAGCAATGAAGAGTCATGAAGATGTGCGATAGACACGAACGAATTGACTTGTGCCGTGAGAAGAACCCGCCGTAGAATACGAAGCAGCGGATCAAACTTACTGCGCTGAGAGTTGCTGGCTCAACAAATTCCGTACGGCCCGTTGTAGATGTTCAGCAACCGTTGATGTGTCGATATTCAGTTCTATCGCAATATCTTCCGTAGACGCCTCGCGTGGGATCTCATAAAAACCCACGTTATACGCTGTCTGAATAACTTCTAATTGCCGGTCGGTGAGCACATCAAACGTTTTTGTAGATCCTTCGTAATCACTGAGGTTCGCTAGTTCTACGGAGATGCCAGCTTCCTCATACTCACGTAATGCCTTACTGATCGTTTGTTGCGGCCCAACTAGTTCCATCGTAGCACCGTGTTCGGTTAGCGACGGATCACAGGTCCCGATTAAGTCGGTGCCATAACTATCGTCGGTTAATTCAGGTGCGATAACTTCTATGAGATATAGGCACAACTCGTCTTTCTCAGCGACGAACTCCCATTGAGAGACACTTTCAAATTTAGCGAGGCGATCTCCATCGAGTTTCTCTTTGACTTCCAATTGCATCACCCCGCCGTTACCATGACAAGTGAGTTCCTCTAGCTTATGGATCCCTGCTTGCCTCGTGTACGCCACTAGTTCTTTTAATCCCATTTCGGCGAGTTCGTTGTCGCTCATATTAACGACCGCCTCGCGCATTCTACCTTTAAAAAGGGTTTATGCTATAAATTCTTCCGCTCCATTTGGCCCATTGAACATGGGGTATCAGCACTGTCGGTTCTCGACCCGGCCATTCATACCCCTCTCAGATCAATTACCAATCTCAATAGAAAGCGCGAGTCGCGTGTATTTACAGATGTTCGGATGTCGTCCCCAGTAATCGCTTGAATCTGGCTGTTAAAGCGCGATGTAATCTAGCTACCGTTCGGTATTGTACGTCGGCATTTCTAATTGAGCTGACAAACCGCATTAGTGGGGCCTACGAAACCAGCAGTCGTTGTATGGGACTGACAAACCGACTAGTGGTGCGGGTGGTCGCTCTCTCTTGTTGACTCCGCTTTTGGTTCGTGATGCGCGAACGTTTCGGGATTGCCCCGGAAGAATTTTTCACATGTCTTTGAACAAAAGAAATACGTCTCTCCGGCATACTTGGAACTCCAATCGCTATCGTCGGTACGCATTCCACAGACGGGATCCCGATACCGGCCAGGGGCCCCGAGGCCGCGCCAATACACGTACATGAGTGCTCCTGAGAGAGCGAATGCGATGCTGTTGAGGTAGAACGTATAGTTTACCTCGAAATACGTTTGCTCTGTTGCCGTCTGACCACCGGCGAGATTCGGAACAATCCCTAACACATCGAACAGTTCCTCCATCAGGAACCCAGTGAACGCCATGGTGACGAAGAAAACACCGAAAATGTAGAGCATAACTTTCCACCCGTAGTATTTCCGGTATATATTCAAGACGGGAATGGTGATTAGGTCCGCGTAGACGAACGCAATAACGCCCGCGAAACTAATCCCGCCACCCCATAACGCCACCGCGAACGGGACGTTCCCCATGCTCCCCACGAAACTAATAACCGCAATCCCGACCCCCATTATTGCATTTTCGGCGCTAACAAGCAACCCATCACCCTCAAGGAACAACATATTCCACACCCAAGGTGGCACGAACATGATCACAAACCCTGAGATGAGAAATCCTGCGACGATGTCCTTCCAAATCATCGACCACTCTTTGCGGTATTGATTCCCAACCCGGTACCACCCACCCCACGACCGGAGAGCTTCCCGCCACCCACCGCGAGTCGCAACTGTCTGCTCATAGGTCTCCATACATCCCTGAGAACAGAATTTCAGGGTTTCCCCCTCAGTTGTCGTGAGAGTGTACTCGTCTCTGCCTTCCATTCCACACGTCGGATCTTCCGTAATCCCTTGGAAACGATCGTCCTGATTAAGTTCCACTCGAACCTCATCGAAGAGGTTTTCCGGGAGCGTCAGGTGCACGACGACCGCCATCACTACAATGAGAATAAGGCCCCCGAGGAGTTCTGCGACCAAGAATTCCCACCCGAGGAGAATCAGGATCATCAACCCGAGTTCGACAATCAAATTCGTCGAAGCAAACATGAACGCGAGGAAATTCACGACATGCGCGCCTTTCTTGAATAACCCTTTCCCGATCGCGACGGCACCGAAACTACACCCACTACTGGCCGCGCCGAAAAGCGTCGCCCGCGTCAATCCACTGATATCCCCAGCGCCCAGTACATTAGCCATCCGTTCCTTCGAGACGTAGACCTGCACAACGCTCGTAATGAAGAGTCCCATGACGATCGCCCACGACGCAGTCCACAAGAACCCGATCCCGATTCGGAGCGCTTCGACGATGGTTTGTGCGACTGTCATCACCATCGTTACCAGTCGAGTAATCGATTAGCGATCGTCAGCTAGTAATTTCGTGCGTCGGGACTCATATTCTTCTTCATCGATTTCACCCTCAGCGTAACGCTGCCGGAGGAGCGAAACCGCATCATCAGTCGTCCCACCCGATTCTCGCCGGGTGAGCAACAGATAGACAAGCGTTACTGGTATCCCAATGAGAATGATTGTCCACAGAAGCATCCATCCAACTCCGATCCCTCCACCCATCCAGCCGTCCATTCCCCCGTGCGTTCCCATCCAACCGTCGTGATGATGTGACCCGCCGTCACCCGTATGTGCAGCGACAAGCCCACTAGTTGCAATAATGACGAACAGGCTAATGATCGCAATACCGAGGATCCCGACATGTCGTTTGTACTCGCGGTTGCTTTTTCCCATACTAGACTCTAGGGACAGCCCGTTCAACTGGTTTGTGGTTAAGATATCGAGCAATCTTTCAGTCGACACTTTGTTTTTCAAAGCAAACGAAACACTACTGTTGTTGCCCAACCCAATCACCCCCAATTACTACTCAACAACACACCTAGAACGCCATGAATCACTAACAGAGCGATCACTCAATAATCCTATCAGGAAGTAAAAATTCGACCGGACTTCGAATGGGTTCGGGCGGACTTGAACCGCCGATCTCCTCCATGTCAAGGAGGTGTCGTAACCAGGCTAGACCACGAACCCAGTGGTGCAGGTGTGGATTACCAATGGTAGCAATTCAAGGTTTCGGAACCAGTGGATTGTGCGTTAGCGAGTATTTATCGCCCTCATCGTACAGTTGTAATTAGCGGTTCTGCAGGACTCAGAAGTCGGGACGTTTTTTTCGAATGACTGCCGACTAGGCCATTCGATCGGAATAGTGTTTCTACAGAAGGTTTAACCGACGCGTCACTGAGTGGTTGGGTATGTTCACGCATATCGACCATATCGCGATAGCGGTCGAAGATATGGATGCGCACCGCGCTCGGTTCGAAGATGTATATGGCTTTGAATGCTGGGGCACAAACTCCAAAGATCACAAACAACAATCTGGGGCTGACGCTGCATTTTTCGATGCGGGTGAAGTGACGCTAGAATTAATGTCACCATTTGCTGAACCGACCGGGGAGACATGGAATACAGCGACATTTCTTGCTGAGCACGGTGAGGGATTTTATCACATCGCGTACGCTGTGGACGATATTTACGCGGGGATGCAAGCACTCCGAGATGCAGGTATTCGGCTTATGTCGGACGAACCGGGAACAGGGTTCTCAGGGAAGCTCGTCTCGTGTCACCCTGCCGATACGATACTGATGATGCAGATCGTCGAACCAACCGAGCGCACGTAATTATCCAGCTAATACTCGTTTCACTCTCGGAAATGCACCGATTCATTCTTCCATTAGTACCGGTCACCCTCCTCCGTTTTGGGGGTTTCTCCCCGATGGGTTTAAGGTAATGTACTTATTTGTACATTATAACACGAAATAGTACATTAGTGAGTAATTATGGAAACTTATATCGAGCGCGTCACCGACGGCACTGACCTCACCCAAGCAGAAGCCAGACAGGCCGCCACCGAAATCTTCGAATCAGCCACCGAGGCTCAAATCGGCGCCCTCCTCACCGCCCTCCGCGCCAAAGGCGAAACTGAACCCGAAATCGCCGGCTTCGCCGAAGGCATGCGCGACGCCGCCCGCACCATCACCCCCGACCGATCCCCACTCGTCGACACCTGTGGCACCGGTGGCGACCTGTACGACACTATGAACGTCTCAACCACAAGCGCCATCGTCGCCAGCGGCGCCGGCGTCCCCATCGCCAAGCACGGCAACTACTCAGTCTCATCATCCTCAGGGAGCGCCGACGTTCTCGAAACAGTTGGCGTCACCGTGGACGCTGAACCATCCGCGGTCGAAGCCCAAATCGAAACCGACGGCATCGGGTTCATGCTCGCCCCCGTATTTCACCCGGCAATGAAAGCAGTCATCGGGCCCAGAAAAGAGCTCGGGATGCGCACCATCTTTAACATCCTCGGCCCCCTGACGAACCCGGCTGGGGCGGACGCACAAATCATCGGCGTCTACGACCCCGATCTCGTTCCCCTCATCGCGCGAGCGCTCGCTCGGATGGATGTCGATCACGCCCTCGTCGTTCACGGCTCCGGCCTCGACGAAATCGCGATCCACGACGAAACCACCGTCGCAGAAGTCACCCCCGACGGGATCGAAGAATACACCCTCCACCCCACTGACCTCGGCCTAGACACCGCACCCATCGATGCCGTCGCCGGCGGCTCCCCAACCGACAACGCCCAGGACCTCACCGACATCA